>NZ_CP037422.1:3608352-3952519 GCF_007748175.1 Gimesia aquarii | reverse complement strand
AATTGTACATTTTTCGGTATAAGTTAAGAAAGAATTCTCTTCTTTAAAGCTTGGTCTGAATTTGCTGCTCAGAAAGTATGTTTTCATCCCATAAAAATAAAACTTCCTAAGATTCGTTTTTTACTAATGTATCAGTTTTATGTTTTTATATTTTGTTTTGAAGGAGAGAGCGTATGAAATTAAGGTCCCAGCAAAGATTCGGTTTTACATTGATTGAGTTACTGGTAGTAATAGCTATCATTGCAATTTTGATTGCGCTGTTACTTCCAGCAGTGCAGCAGGCGCGTGAAGCGGCACGTCGTAGTACTTGCAAAAACAACTTAAAACAACTCGGACTTGCATTCCACAATTACCATGATACCCATAAGGTATTTCCTCCGGGGGCAGTCAACCCTGGCAGTCGACGTTGTGCATCGATTTTTGCAGATGACAATATTTTGAATCACACCTGTTATCAGATGCTATTACCATTTTTAGACCAAGCGCCTTTATACAATCAATATAACTGGTCAATTCCCAGTAGTCCTGCTCATTATTCAGGTGACTGTGCGCATACTCCTCCACCGTCAACCGCAAATCAATTTAGTGTATTGGATGCAAACTTACCTGTTTTTGTTTGTCCTTCTGATGCCGAAAACTCGATTGGAACAGGATCAACTACGGGGCACTACGCTTCGAATGGCGCGCACAAAACAAGCTATGGCGCTGTTTCGAATCGATATGATTCGGACATGTACCATTCGTGGAAAAAAGAAACCTATGCCTTGAAAGGAGCAATCGGGTTAAATGGTTCAGCTCAGATAGCGAATATCACTGATGGGACCAGTAATACAATTCTTTTGATGGAAACCCCACTGATTAAAACGAGCAATGGTTCAAATTTGTATCCGAACTTCGGTCCTTTCTGGGATACTTATACGCATACTTTTCTGATTCGTCCAACAGGTCAAGGTATTAACAGACCTAGGGATGCTGCATTAAGTCAGCGAGTTTATGCCTGGGGGGCTGGTAGTTCTCATGAAGGAGGCGTGCACATTTTGATGGCAGATGGCGCTGTTCGTTTTCTAAGTGAAAATGTCAATATGACCGCGGTAGTGCGAGCACTTATTTCTGTGAAGGGTGCAGAAGTAATACCGGAATTTTAACCGTATAACCTGTGTATAAACTGAGCCTCACCATGGCGGTAAATTTATCTGCATGGTGAGGTTTTTTAGAATATATGTTGCTTTATTTTCTGTTTTTTGACTGCTTCTTAAGAGGATACGAATAATGAATTCAACGAAGCGCCCGTTTCTTTTTTCTTTTTTTTGCGTATTGCTTTGTCTGGTTTTAGTTGGTTGTTTTGGAGGAAGTCAGGAACCACTTCCTGAACTTACTGATGTGATTGGAGTAGTGACTTTAGATGGGAAGCCTCTTGCTGATGCAAATGTGACATTTAATCCCAAAGAAGGTGGTCCCTCTTTTGCTTTAACGGATGAGAATGGAAAATTTACATTAATGTTTAATAAAGACACCAAAGGAGCGACTCCAGGCACACATGTTGTCAAAATTATTAAAGAAGAAAACGCTGAAGTGGCAGGGTCTAATCTAGTTCCTGCAAAATATAACGAAAACTCAACGTTAACAGCGGATGTAAAAAAAGAGGGGCCCAACGAATTTGAATTTAATTTAACCAGTAAGAAAAAGTAAGCTTTGCATGAAGTATTTAAATTTGGTAGAAATAATAAATTCTTTGATTTCGTTACCACCTGAATTCCTTCGTACTCTGTTCGTGGTAAATAAGTCGCGTTTGAGCTTTGCTGCCGCTAAATTGATAAACTATAGTTTTTTGCGGATCTTGTAAAAACCGGTGATGGATTTCCAGCCTAAAAGTAAAATGAAAAACCAGAGAAGATAATTCAATGTGTTTGGAAGAAGATAAACTTCAATGGGCAGCCAGGCATAAACAAGCAATCGAGGACGGATTAACCAGCTGTAGGGAATTGCCAAGGAACTGCGAATCATGGCAAAGACGATCACCAGTGTATAGAAAACAAGATACAAGCTACCTGAAATTACGTTGATCAGTCCGTAGTGAATCATAGTCATTGTCGTAAACGCAACGACGAGCTGGTCCGATGTGGTGTCCGTAAAAGATCCACGATTGCCAGCCATTCCCGTTAAGCGTGCTAAGGGACCATCAATCCCATCCAGCAAAACATGAAGTGTTAATAGACAAAATGCAAGTGGTTTTGCAAGATACCAGTTCAAAGCATAGGTAAAACAAAAGCTGAGACCACAGAGAAACGAAAGGAAAGTGAGATGGTTAGGAGTAATTCTCCATTTCACAAAGAGCTTCAGCAGGGGGAGTAACAACAAATGGCGTTGTTGCTGCGAAGTGTCCATCAATGTTTTTTCGCCTTTGGCGTAGACGGAAACTTTTCGTTGCAATTTCTCTTTTGAAGTCACGTACGTAATCCTTAAAGCGTTCAATTATTGCAGTTTGTTTGGTGAATAATTGTTTTTTCTTTAAGGCGTAAAAGAAGAGAGGGGATCACGTTTTATTTTGAAATATTCTCGAAGAAACGAGAATTCGTTGCTTCCAATAGTTGTAAATAGTGTTTTGCTAATTATTTAAAAGTGATGTGCTTCGCCGACTACAAATCGAACAATTGCTGTGATGACTAAACCAGCGACCATGATTAGAAAGCAGTTTCGCTTTCCACAATGTTCGATTAATGAGGCATGTTTCATTTCGTGCAGCGTGCCCATATATAGGAAAGTACCTGCTCCCAGCGAGAGCATTGTTGCTTTAACCAATGCCGTAGAAGCTGCAAATTCCTTGTGAACAAACCCACCCAAAAGGATTCCCAGCGGAGTGGATGAAGCAAAGAAGGTAAACAGGATCACGGTTTGTGATCGGGTGAGCGTGCTGCGAACCATCGTAAGCATCAAGGCGAAGGCAGCGGTTCCTTTGTGCAGAATAATGGCGATGAAAACGAGTGTGGCTGCGGTATTATCGCTCATCCCTAGCGTTGTGCCTAAAAAGAATGAGGGAAGTGCAATCATTGATGTCATGATCAACGGAATTCTCGCTGGCAAACGGTCGCTTTTTACCTTGATTCGTTCACACTCGATTGCATGTGTCGTCATGTGTTCCATAGCAAGCAAACTTAAAAAGGCGATAATGGCAATGACGGAACCGATTGGATAGTTCAACTCTGGAAGCTGTTGCCGAAAGATTTGAAATGCAGAAGGGAGTAACATCGTTAATGAAAGTGCAAGAAAAACACCAGACGAAAATGCTTCCCCTTGCGGAAATCCACCATTTGTGCGAACCTGTTCTGGTTTTGCAAAAGGAAAATATCCACCAACAAGGGAAATAAGAAGGATCGAAAAAAGATAAGTCCATTGAATTGTTGTCAACATAGGTAGGCCGAATAGATGGGAGTCAAGCTTGGTGAGTCAGCAGTGGAAAACGACTATATTATTCTGAATTATCTTCGAATGAATTTAACATTTTTTCAATGGCTCCAGTGGCTTTAACTTCTTCAAAAGTTTTACGAAATGTTTTCTTGGATTCAGGATCAAGATCGGGAGCATGCCCATGCTCCAGTATGTAGTCGCGCATCGATTCCAATGTTGCCTGGTCAAAATAATGATCGGTCATCGCCAGTGAGATGATCATTTCATCGTCTGTACGAGGTCTTGCCTGACATTGATCGCAGGGGACAAATGAGCCAAATTTCAAATGGCCACATTGGAAGCAGACTGCCGTCGTCATAACACATCTTTCTGATAATTACCGTCAGTGAATTCTCGAAAATTGCTTTGCTATTTAGTGATTTTGAAGTGCTGGGCTGATTGTAGCAAACTTTGCCCAGAAAATGCTGAAGAATTATAGCGTTTGCTTTTTATATCGGTAGATTTTGATATTATGAATATCATTCGGTCTTATTTCCAATAGTGATCTTTTTTGATTTACAGGATAGATCGAAATGTCTACTGACCTACTTTTGAGTTCACATCATACACGAGATCTCTCGTTGTTGACTTTTGAATGATTTCAGAACTGAGTGCAAGATGCATTTGCTTGATTACGGCGTGATTTTAGCCTATTTACTAGTTTCAGTAGGACTTGGTATCTATTTCGGTCGTAATCAATCGCGTAAAGAGTTTTTCGCTGCAGGTAAGTCTATGGGTTGGCTTCCTGTAGGTTTAAGTGTGATGGCGACGTTATTTTCGTCTAACAGTTTTGTCATGTACCCTTCCATTGCTTACGGAAGTGGGCTGCGAATCTGTTTATTTCTAGTTTCTGTTTCCCTGATGGCGCCGTTGATTTTATGGGTCTTTATTCCCGTTTATTCCCGCTTGAATTGCCAGACGGCGTATGAGTATCTGGAACGCCGATTTCATGTTTCGGTGCGTTCTCTGGCTAGTGGTTTGTTTGTTCTCTTACGTATTGGCTGGATGGCATCTGCCACATTTGCAGCTTCTGTGGTTTTGGCAAACGTAATGCAGGTCTCGCAAATTTCTGTGATAGTTGTACTGGGAATTGTTTCTATCTTCTACACAATGCTAGGTGGTTTGCGGGCTGTGATGTGGACTGATGTAATACAGTTTTTTATTTTCACCCTTACTATTATATTGACTCTCGGTTTAATTCTTAGTCAAACTGAACTGGGAGTTTCGGGCGTCATTTCGACTTATTTTGAAGGTCGGAGTAACTTGCTGGTTGATTTCACACCTTCTATGACGCTCGAGTACGGCAGTTGGGCTCTCTTGATCGGGCTGTTTCTCGAAGCACTTTCCGCTTTTGGGGCCGATCAAGTGGCCGTGCAGAGATATATCGCCGCTCGATCTGAGAGGACATCACAGGTCGGTTTTATGATTAATGTGATTGGGATGTGGACTGTGGTTCCAGGGTTACTGGCAGTTGGGGTTGGCCTTTATACTCATTATCAGCAATTTCCAGAAGAGATGGTGACGGTGCTGGCGACAGAACTCGACGGAGAGTTGCCTGATTGGAGAACGAACGGCACAGATCATGGAAATAGAATGCCTGTTCCCGAGTATTATCAATCGTATCCCGAATATGTTGCCGAAGATATTCGGGCATTGAATCTGCAAGATCAGGCTTTGCCTCAATATGTAAGGTTGCATTTTCCTCCTGGAGTGGTGGGCTTGTTTTTAGTTGCGTTGATGGCCGCAGTGATGTCCAGTATTGATTCGGGTATCCATTCTGTTACCACAGCATTAATGGTGGATTTTCGCGATCGTCATTTTGCACATTGGAAACCGAAAACGAATAAAATCGAAGTCTTGCAGGATCGCGCATTAGTCATTTTGATAGGTTTACTATCTGTCGTTTTGGCTTGCAACGTGGGTGAGATGGGAGATGTTTTCGCAATCGGAAAAAAAGTAACCGCCGGTTTTGGTGGTCCATTGCTGGCATTGTTTATAATGGCTCTTTTTTTTAAACGTTCTACCACAGCAGGAGTCATGGTGGGAACTCTGGCGGGAGCTGTGATTACAATTGCATTGATGTATGGTGCTTCAGATTGGTTTTCTGTCTGGTTTTGGCCGATCGGATTCGGTTTAACTATGGGGATAAGCTTACTTGTCAGTTTCCTGACAGGAGCTCAGCATCAAGATTCGGAGGCAGAACCACTTACTTTTTGGACTGTAATTCAAGGTCGACACCAAAAATAGTACAGATATAAGAGAGTGATTGTCAGATGAAGTATATGGAAATGACTGCAGTTGAACTCAAGAATGTTTCTCGCGATGAGACGCTTGTTGTTTTGCCAATTGCCGCAGTGGAACAACATGGTCCTCATATGCCAACTGGTACAGATACGATCATCACTACCGCAGTAGCTGAGCAAGTGGAACAGAAACTCAAAGAATCCGTATTACTATTGCCTACACTCTGGCTTGGTGCCAGCCAGCATCATTTAAGGTGGGGCGCGACTTTGACTTCACATGTAGAAAACTATGAAACTCTGCTCTGTGAAATATGTGAGTCGTTGTTGGATGATGGTTTCCGTCGTGTTTTGATCTTAAACGGACATGGAGGAAACATTGGTCCCATGCAAATTTCTTTAAGACGGCTTCAGGTAAATTATCAAAACTGTCAATTAATGGCGGCGTCTTACTGGTCTATCGCAGAAAAAGAGATTGCCTCCTTAATGGAAGGGCAATGCAAAACTGTTGGTCATGCCTGCGAGGCAGAAACCTCTTTGATCATGCACCTCCGTCCGGAATTGGTACACAAAGCAAAAATTGAAAACTTTGATGACTACGCTTTGGATGTGGTCGATGGGGTCTATCTCTGCAATGACATGTACCAGCGTACGCAAAAGGGGGCAACAGGTCGTCCCGATCTGGCATCTGCTGAAAAAGGCGAAAAGATGCTCTCATTGATTGTGGGACAAGTATCACATGTGTTTTCTGAACTCCTTAAGACCACTTTTTTTGAGTAGTGATTTAATTTTTTGCGAATTGCCTACAATTCAGATTAACCAAGATAAGGGTGCAGAAATTTGGATAAGTCCCGCGATTGCAAAGATTGAAGTACCTCTTCAGGTGTAGGCGCGGTTTTCAAATAATAGGATGCGACTTCATCTGTGAAGTCACTGTTTCGAGTGTATTTGAGTTCCTGTGATTTATCTTGAGTGACGGGATCAAAATCGAAAATCGTACCTGATTTCAAATGACTGAGTAATCCCTCATGAGCTGCCTTTACGGCTTGCATTCCCAGCACAAATGGTGTGGTTTTTTGTGGCTTTGGTAATGCGTGGAATAACATCGGGCCAGAATCCAGACCTTTTGTCAAAAGATGAATTGTTGCTCCCACATAATCGGGATTTCCCTCTTGGACTGCCCAGAAATTACAGCTGCTTCCACGATAGTATGGTGATGCCCCCATATGGATGTTTAAAGCTTTCTGGTTCACCAGGAAATCACAAAGGTCTCCTTTAATGAAACTACTCCCAAATACGATGTAGTAATCGCTTTCCAGGCCAGGCTTTAACGCATCCAGTTCTAATCGGTTCAGGTCGCCTAGCTTCATCGACAGTGATTTGACATTCAGTGGAGAAAACCGAGGCCGTCCGAAAATCTCCTTTTCTGCATTTAAAACATGACTGAAGTATTCTTGCATGACTTCAGACCGTTTGAAGAAGTCAGCAACTTGACCTGGAAAAATTGTGTTACATTCCTGGATTGCATAAACTTCATCTGCAATCGAAGCAAGTGACTCAATTAAGGAAAGGTGCCGAGGTTGATTGCTGGTGAAAACAGTGATTTTCATGCTGCAATCCTCTCCATAATATTAGCATGGTCTTCTCGGGGAAATTCCAGATTTGTTAAAGGATGTTCTTTCATGTTTGATCGGAAACCAATTTTGATTTCCAGGTCATTCAAAATTTCGATTGTATCATTGTTGTATGAGTTACATGGGTGTGACATCGTTACTGATGCTGAGTTTAGTAACTGATTTAACGTATCATAATTTGTTTCGTATTCATTTCGCTGGCCCTTCGCGGCTAAAGAGGCCAGTGCAGTGGGATGAGTATGAGAGTGTAGGCCAACAATATGATTTTTAGAATGTAGTTCAAATACCTGTTGCTTATTCATCCACAAATCACTCGAAAAACTCGGTATGTCAATCTTCCACTCGCGAATCATGACATTCTGGATTTCATTGTATGCTTTGACTCCTAATGCAATATCTCTCACGAAACGAAATCGCTTATCTTCATTTGTATAGAAGGGGAATTGACTAAGGTATTCATCTGCAGAAAAGTCTTTTAATGATTCTTCAACGGTTTTCTGGTATTTTGATGAAGCGACTGTCTGGAAAAAACTTTCATAAAAGTCATCAATATTATCAAAACAGACTGTTCTGAATTTTCGATAGATTTCAAGATTTTCCGTACCGCCTGTGATGACAGAAGAATAGACAAACCAGAAAGCACTCAAGTCAAATGATTCCAGAACGGGTAGTGCAATTTCATACTGGCATAGTAGTGCATCATCAAAAGTCAGACAGACGTCATTTGTAGAAAGTGAGCCTTGAACTGCTTTTTCTAACCATTCTCTAGCATGTAAAAGATGATGGTTTTGTTGATAGTGCTCTATGATTTGTGCAAGATCATCCTGAGAAATGGCGCCTTGCCCTTTGATATGTTTTTCATCATAAAAATGATGAAACATAATTCCATGTGGTCGTGTGTTTGAAGTTTTCAAGTGATACCTGCAAAAATGCTTGCTATGTTATGAAATTCTATTTCTTGAAGGCTGATGATTTAGCTTATGACTTAATCGTGAGGTTACATTTTTCTCATGCTGCTTTGATTGCTTTCTTGTTCTGTAGAGCTTGAATCACAACATTAGCAATGCGTATGTGAGATCGCCCATCACAGTTCCAGGCTTCGCGAATTGCTTTTCCGCGTTGGTGCTGTGTTTCAGTTGTTTCTTTTTTCAGTTGTGAAAGAGCATTGATTCCTTCATCAATGGTGATTGAGAAACTGCCCCAGTCAAAGAGGTGTAAGGGAATACCATGAGTTGGATAATCGTGATTTGAATGAAACAAGGCAACTTGCCGACCGAGTAAAGCTGCTTCTACAGAGACTGTTGATTTATGGGTGATTAATGCATCACAAGATTCAATTGTGAGTGGCAATGAAGTATTTTCATTCAGAAAAGATGCCTTCCCCAAACGTTTTATTACATTTTCTGCCAGACTACGATCACCGTTTGGGTGGGGTCGTACTGCAACCTTCAATGAAGGTCTCTGAGGCAAGACTTTTTCCAGACTACTGACAATCATCTCTTCGTGTTGATCCCAATTGGGCTTCATCGCATATAGTGCCAGAAGATCTTCAGGTTCAACTTGATGTTGAATCCGCCAAAAAGATTCAGGTTGACTTTTTTTGAGGGAGAATTCATGAACCCATTCGAAGTTCGGATTTCCGGTAACAACGAGGTTTTCCTTTTTTAAACCGCGATCTACCAGGATTGAGACAGCCTGTTTAAAAGGGACGCAAACACTGTCTGCCGGAATGTCGTTATACGGTTGTAGTCCAAAGAGATCGAGCACTCCTACTGAAGGAACGCCACGTTCAGCAGCAACATGAATTGATGCTAGTTCTGCTCTGGGAGAGTTTGTTGTTAAAAGCACATCTGGTTGTATTTGATCAAAAAAACGTCGAATCGGATTGAGAGGCAAAAACGCTTGTCGTCCTTTTTGCTCAAATGCAAGCTCTGCACCACCAATACCAAGCTGGTCTTCCAGGTCTGCGTATGAGAGACCCAAGTAGGAAATGGATTCCTTAAGCGAATTCACTTTATTCCCCTGATGCATTTTGGTCGCCAACCTTTTTCCATGTGCTAGGGCTTGGGTATCTTCAGGTCGGATGATGTCTTGGAAGCCTAATGGATCAAATCCGGCATTTCGCAATGGAGTGGCGGCAGTTGTCAGCCCAAGCACATGAACCTCGTAACCCAGTGACTCGAGATGTTTGAGAACAGGAATCAGCATGAGAACGTGTCCACCTCCATAACAGACCGCCAGGACACGATTCAATTTTTTGTTGGGGAGCATGATGAGTGATTCTGTAAAATTCGGAACGTTTCTCGTTAAAACATCGCAGATTAACTGAGAAATTTGAGATTCTGTCAAGATGAAACCTACCAGAGCTTACCCAACAAAACTCGAGGGAGCCCGCAGTTTAGATTTCCAACTTATAATGATCTTAAAATGCGTAAATCAACGCAATTTGTCGTTTGTCATAGAACGAGCCTGTTTACTGGTCTACTGTAGTATCTTCAGGGGAATTTAGTTCGAGTTTGAAAGTGTTGAAGTTGCTATAGTTAAATTGGCAGCGCTTTATAAATAAACAAAAGGAAAGTTCAAGAAACTGAGTTAGTGTGATAAAAGAAAAAGGCTGTCTTTCTAAACATTTGAATATATCTTTGATTAGTTCGGCTGAGTTTTTAATGAAGCAGTAGATTTATTTCTCTATTTGCCAGAAATTGATCTTCCTAAAAAACCCCACAATATTGAAAATGCCCGACTTCAAGTTCAGGAGAATTAGAATTAATCGGAAAGCAGTTCGTTTTACTGGAGGCTGGTATGCGAAACTTTGCGGGCAACGACATCGCTTTTATGTTTTTGTGATCTGAACACGGCTGTTCTAAGGGGACGGAAGGATTCGTAATGTGTGGTATTATTGGTGGGTATGATCGCGAGAATCGTCCCTTTGGCACTGCATTAGCAGAACAGGCTTGTGAAAGGATACTCCACCGAGGTCCCGATGATCAGGGATTTTATGAAACAGATGGTATGTTGATTGGAAACCGGCGTCTTTCCATTTTGGATCTCTCTGGCGGACATCAACCCATGTTTTCTGATGATCAACAAATCATAGTGGTTCAGAATGGAGAAATCTATAATTTTAAGGAATTAGCAGAGGGGCTTTCTTGTCGAACTAGCTGCGATACTGAGGTGATTTTAAGACTTTATGAGCGTGATGGGGAAAATTTTGTAAACCAACTAAACGGTATGTTTGCGATCGCGATTATAGATCGACGTAATCAATCACTTTTACTGTTTCGTGATCGAATCGGACAAAAACCTGTCTATTTGTATGATAATGGGAAGCGATTCTTGTTTGCTTCAGAGATAAAATCTCTTTTCGCAATGGGCGTTAAAGCAGAAATGAATTGGGAAGGGCTTGATGCTTATCTTACTTACAATTTTGTGCCTCCTCCTATTACTCTCTTTAAAAACATCAATCATCTGATGCCAGGGCATATGCTGAAGATCACCCCACAAGGCTCTTTGGTGCGTCGATGGTGGAACCTGGCAGAAAAGCCTGTTGAATCTCGAACAGAAGATTTTTGGTGCGAAGAAATTGTTGATACATTGCAGGCAGCTGTCAAGATCCGTTTGCGATCAGATGTTCCATTAGGGGCCTTTCTATCGGGGGGAATCGATAGTTCGTCTGTCGTTTCTCTAATGAGCAGAGAACTGCCAAATCCGGTTCAAACATTTTGTATTGGCTTTGATGATCCCCGATTTGATGAATCAAAATATGCACGAGAAGTTTCAGATCTTTGTAATACGCGTCACACTTGTGAGATTATGAATCCAAATCTCATTGCAACCTGGCCTTTGACTGGATATCACAATGATCAGCCACATGGAGATGTCTCCTTTATGCCTACTTACTGGGTAAGCCATCTTGCGCGGCAGTCAGTGAAAGTGGTTTTGACCGGAGATGGGGGGGATGAATTATTTGCTGGTTATGATGTTCATCGACATTTCTTTGCAAACCGGAATTTAATGATACCGCGCGAGGATATAGAAACGGATTACATAAAAGCAATTAGCTTAATGCAGCCTGAAGCTAAGAGCTTATTGTATTCTGCTGAAGCGAAAAGCAAGTTGGGTGAAGTTGATGCTACTATTTATGCTACTTCTCATCTTAAGGAGTTTCGTCACTTAGATCCGATAAATCAAGCAATGGCTTTGGACATAAGGTTATTGTTACCGGGAAATAACTTAGTGAAGCCTGATAAAATGGCAATGGCTGTTTCTCTTGAACCTCGTGCACCATATTTAGATTATCGAATGGTCGATTTGGCATTTCGAATTCCTGGTTTATTAAAACTTCGTAATGGGGTGACGAAATCGATTTTGAAGAAAGCTTGCGAGAGAATTCTACCTCAAAATATTATCTATCGGAAGAAGCAGATGTTTACGGTTCCAATTGGAGAATGGTTTAAGCGCGAATTATCCCCATTTGTCAATGAGGTTTTGTGTTCGTCTCGATCTTTAGAAAGAGGTTTGTTTCGGCCTGAGAGAGTTCGTGAGATAATTCAAGAACATCAATCGAATCAAGTCAATCATACTCGTTCAATTCGCGCGCTAGTAGCGTTTGAGCTTTGGCAACGAACATTTATTGATGAAACTTTTGACCACGCGCCTACTTATTCAGAGTTAGGAATCAATAGTCCGATTGATTTTCAAACAGATATGAAAAAGTCTGCTTAAGAAAGAATGTTTTTTTATAATCAATTCTATTTATAAAAGTGCTTTTCATGGATGACTTAAACCTCTCGCAAGAATCAATCAATACAAAAAAAACAGAAATAGGAAGCCCACATTTAATCAAAGAAGACCGAACTCTCTCTGGATTATCTAAAAAAAATGTATACTTCCTGAAACGCCCACTTGATTTTTTGTTAAGTGCGTTAGCTCTTTTGGTATTGTCTCCTGTTTTTCTTGTGATTGCACTGATTATCAAGAAAACATCGCCCGGTCCTGTCTTTTATAAACAAGAACGACTTGGGGTGAATGAAAAGCCATTTGTGATTTTGAAATTCAGATCTATGAGATCTGATTCCGAAGAAACAGGACCAAAATTTACTAAGAAAAATGACTTAAGAATCACAAAAATTGGAAAGCTTATTCGAAAAACGAGCTTGGATGAGCTTCCACAATTAATCAATATCGTTCGGGGAGAGATGAGCTTAATAGGTCCACGCCCCTATGTCGGATTTGAATTAGCAGACGTCTCAAAAGTAGACCGACAGATACGGGCGAGTGTTAGACCGGGGATCTCAGGTCTTTCTCAAGTTTCGGGTAGAAGCCAGCTTTCTCAAGAAACCACTATTTCATATGACCTGATGTATGCAGAAAACTGTAGTCTTAAGCTAGATCTAAGCATTTTGTTTAAGACGATCCAAAGAGTGTTATCTTGTAAAGGCACTAATTAAGCAAGCTTCGAATTCTGTATTATGTTTTATTCAGTGCTGTAGCTTGATAGCCGTCAAAAAAGTGCCTTCTAGTGCTTCTGAATTGACTCGATAAAATGGCTAGCATGATGATGGCCGGAATAAACGCCATCATGAGTATGGAATAAGCAAAAGATGATAAGAGTAATATTAGGGTCATACAATATGTCGTAAATAATAGCTGTGGATTGTGGGAGAATTGGCCTCGGTAGATATAGATGAAACTGGCCAACAGAACCACAAAACCAACGTGCAAGATTTTTAAAAGTAAGTGTTTTTCAATTTCAGGTTCTGCTGGTGGAAGAGGCATGTGATTGATAAACAATTCTAAAAAATCCCTGAGCCAACTCAAGGTCCCGTGTTGTGTCATAGCAAGGATGCCAGTTCCCCCTTCACCGAAGAACAAAATGTTTTTGTGTATCAGGCTGCATATGATTGGAGTATAGCATAGGAATAGGGTCAACACGTAGATTGCAAAGAAGGTATAGACCGTAGTCCTTTTTTTAAAGGCGTGCTTAAGAAACACTAACATGAGAGAGGCCGCAAGAAAATAGAATGAGATGGCTATTCCGCTGCTAATCGAAGAGAGAAAAAGTGCGAGTGAAATCAAGGATAATGAGATGAGAGATTTCTTATAGTCACTTTTTTTTTCCCAGAGGAAAACACTATAGATTATTAAGGAATACGCACAAAAGCCAAATATTAACCTACCATTCATAAACAAAGAGAGTAATGCAATAAAGAGAAAGATCATCAACTTGATTACCCAGATATCTTTTACTTTCTGGAAAAGTGCAATCGCGTTGGCAAGCGTAATTGAGATGATGACACACATCATTACAACACTTAAAGAAAAAATCTTATTGGGGTCTGCGTGAAGTAGGTTTGCTATCGGGTAGATCGGAGATACTAATAAAAATCGCATCCCATGTGGATGAAAGTAGATCGTTGTGAAATTGAGTTCTACACCTTGATTTCGCAAAAATTCAATTTGGGGCCATATTTGAAACTCCTTTACACCAAAGATAATGAGTAACAAATAAGTAGACAGGACTCCAAGAAATAATAATTTAACTAAATGGTTCGTTGATTGAGGGGGCATTGGTAGTCTCTTTGGACCAAAGAATTTAGACTCAACTGACTAGAAGTAGTTGTTGAAAGGAGGATTTGTAAACTTTGGAGATATGATTCTTTAGTTATCACAGGCTAAGATGAAGAAGTGATACTATTGAGAGGAGTGAAAGCAGTTTAAAAGATGTTTTTAAGCCTGTAAAGATAAATTGAATTCGATAAGGTAGGCAGTTTTGTTCAGAATTCACTATGTGTTAGGGGGGAAAGTGCTTCTGAAAGCACAGGGTGGGGTAAAGACCTCAAGAAAAAAACGGTTCATTTTGGATGTTATCTCGATAGGAAAGAAGACTTTTAAAAAGTATGGCAATGTAAATTCATTTAGTAAATTTTATTGATTTTTTTGTGCAGTGCTCGTGGCTTAGAGCCTCATTGGTAGTTTTAAGAATGATTTTTTCGCAGTATGTCGCTACTTGGACTCATTGGAAAATTAGTATCGCAATATATCTAAATTCATGCTATTGAAGCCTTGGATATATGTAGTAGTTCTTTCTATTTGGTGGGCACAAACGACTTTTGACCTTTATTTACAATACATTTAGGTAAAGTTGTCAAACTGGATCTAACACAATGCACATTTTTGAGGGTAATTTGAGGCAATCTGGTCCTCAATATTTGATGAATTTGAATCGGTCGCGATTTAAAGAGCAAGCTTACCAAACGGGAATTTTACTCTCAATCGCAACGGGATTTGCAATCCCTGTTTCAACATCATTGACATCGATTTTGAGCTTTGGAGTGCTTGTCTGTTGGGTTATATCAGGACAGTATTTAGTTTCATTTGAGATACTCAAAAAATATCGAGTTTCAACAGCATCAGCAGTATTCTTTAGTTTTCTGATGGTTGGCCTATTTTACACGCCGGAATCATTTTCGATTGCTGCCCGAAACTTATTTAAATATCGTCAGTTTATTTTAATTCCGGTCTACCTATCTTTTTTTCTTGATCCCCAAACACGGCATCGCGGCATTCAGATGTTTGAGCTAGCGATGATAATGACTCTGCTGGGGTCAATTTATTATACATTTTCTCCTCTCAATGGGTTAGATGACCCATTTGGTGATCGATCTATTTTTAAGAATCGGATCACACAGAATATTCTTATGTCGTTTTTAGTTTATCTGGCCGCTTGGAAGTTTTTAGAAAAGCCAAGGCAGTGTTGGCCTTATGCCATTTTAGTTCTTGTCGCAACCTTTAATATTATTGCGATGGTGCCTGGACGATCTGGCTATCTTGCCCTTGCTATTCTTATTTGTGTGTTGATGTACCAAAAAATGGGGTTAAAGGGACTCATTCCAGCAGCCGTTTGTGTTGGAGGAGTGGGGCTTCTTGCTTATAGTCAATCAGAACTATTTCAAGGTCGTATCAATCAAGCTATTAGTGAAATCAGTGAATATAGAGTTTCTAAAACACATCATAGAGGTGTTAATTTACGAATGGAGTTTTATGAAAACAGCTTACATTTAGCTAAGTCAAATCCACTGTTTGGCTCAGGAATTGGTAGTTTTAATTTAAAATATCATCAAATGATGCAGGAAAAAGGGCAAATTTCTACTGCGAATCCTCATAACGAATACATAATGCTGCTTGTTCAAAATGGAGTGATTGGTGTTAGTCTTTTTTTGACCTTCTTTTGGATTTGTTGGCGCGCAACGCGATCTATGATAGGTTTAGATCGAGCATTTGGACAAGCGGTCATAGCAGTGTATTTTGTAGGATGCTTGGTGAACTCTTTGATGTTAGATACAACTGAAGGTATCCTGTTTGGTTATTTGATTGGGATCACATTTGCCGGGGGAATATCTTCTGAGGAGGAGCGGAATTCTGTCCTCCCAGAATCATCTACTGAAACTGTGGAGCAGGCTATTGTGCGGAATGCCGCCTGATATCATGTTGGTTCATAATGAGTAGGCCTTAAAACAAAGCGTAAAGCAAGCGTTGCTTGCCTAGCTTACTTTCGTTCCACCTTTACACAAAAACTAGTTTTAAATATTATCCGTATTAGTAACGCTGGAAGTATTTTTGATTGCCTTAAACTTAATATTATTTTCTCTGTGATTGTTTTATTGCGATTGAAATAAAGACAACTAAGAAGGGGGCTATGGATGGCCGGTGTGGTTGGGTTGATCACAGCACGAGGTGGTTCGAAAGGGGTACCTCAAAAAAACATTAAATTATTGGCTGGGAAGCCGCTGATTGCCTGGACGATTGAGGCGGCATTACAGAGCCAGGAATTGGATCGCGTGATCGTTTCAACAGACGACAGAGAAATCGCGTCGATCTCTCGGCAGTTTGGTGCCGAAGTCCCTTTTGTTCGTCCCCTCAAATTGGCTTTAGACAGTTCAAGCCACGTTGATGTCGTATTGCATGCCATTGATTGGCTTGTAGAGCATGAGCAGTATAATACAGAATACGTGACATTACTTCAGCCAACTTCTCCCTTTCGTATCGCTGCTGACATTGATGGTGCAGTCAAATTTGCCAGAGAAAAAAACGCAAAAGCAGTTATTGGTATGATGGAGGCTCCTAGTCATCCTGTCTGTTTGCGAGGAATGAATGAAGATGGACTGTTGTTGGAACTTTTTCCTGAAAAGGAAGAGTCAGCACTCCGCAGACAATTATTGGCAGATGTCTATGCATTCAATGGGGCTCTGTATGTAGTCAGATCAGATTCATTTAAAGAAAATAAAACATTTCGTCCTAGTAATGAAACATACGGGTACAAGATGCCAACTGAAAGGTCTTGGGAAATCGATACCGAATGGGAATTTTTAGTTGCCAGCTTTTTGATGGAAAACCAAATTCAATCAGACTCCATTCGCAATGCAGCTTAGCGATTTTTACTGGAATAATTCGACCGTATTTATATTTGAATTGTTAAAATGATGCGCGAGTCGATTCCTTTATCGATACCGCATATTTCTGGAAATGAATGGAAATATGTGAAAGAGTGCCTCGATACGGGGTGGGTTTCTTCTGTTGGATCGTATGTAGATCAGTTTGAACAACGTATCAGTGAATATGTTGGTGTAGAATTCGGAATTGCAACGGTGAATGGAACCGCTGCGCTCCATCTTAGTTTGCTGGCTTGCGGTGTTCAGCCAGGCGATGAAGTCATCGCCCCGTCGTTTACATTTATTGCGCCTATTAACGCTATTCGCTACTGTGGTGCCTCTCCGGTATTTATTGGATCAGATCCAGAAACTTTAGGATTGGACGTTAACAAAGTAAATGATTTCTTAGCGCACGAGTGTGTTTTACGAAATGGAGAGCTGTATAACAAACAGAGCGGTAGAAGAATAATCGCTATTTTACCAGTACACATTTTTGGTCATCCAGTGGATATGTCACCTTTGAATGAAGTTGCTGGACAGTATGAACTTCCAGTTATCGAAGACGCTTCAGAGAGTTTGGGATCCGAATACTATGAAAGAAAAACAGGATCGTTGTCTACTGTGGGTTGTTTTTCGTTTAATGGAAACAAAATTATTACATGTGGCGGGGGTGGAATGGTCACTACGAATGACAAATCTCTTGCAAATCGAATTCGGCATTTGAGCACACAAGCAAACAAAAAACCTTTTGAATATGAGCATGATGAAGTTGGCTACAATTATCGCCTGACGAATATGCAAGCTGCCTTAGGGGTGGCGCAGTTAGAGCAACTTGATTCTTTTGTAGAAATTAAAAGAAAAAACGCAGCTCACTATCGTGAAATACTAGCAAACATACCAAACGTGGACTTGGCCTGGGAAGCATCATGGGCCAAAAGTAATTATTGGCTTTGCACTTTAATAGTTACTCCTGCAGACCGAATTCCGCTTATGGAATATCTACTTACACAAAATATTCAAGTGCGCCCCGCGTGGAAGCTAATACATACTTTGTCCATGTATCAAGATTGTCAGGTATATAAGATGGAAGAGACAGTGGCCGAATTTGAAAAATGTATTTCGATTCCCTCCAGCGTTCAACTTACCGCAGATGATATTCGATACGTGGTTGATCGTATTAAAGTATATTTTGATCAAAAATGAATAAAACATCGAATGCGATCATACTACTAGGTGGAGGTGGACATGCAAAAGTCCTGATCGATCTGATTACTGAAAGTGGTGATTTTAAAATCGTTGGAATTCTTGACCCGGAGTTGGAATGTGGAACACAACTGAAAGGGATAGAAGTTCTCGGAACAGATGAAGTATTACCTGAGTTACGCGATCAAGGCGTACAAAACGTTGCGGTTGCAGTCGGAAGCATTAAATGTAATTTATTGAGAAAAACACTATTTAACCGGAGCCGAGAATTAAATTTCCAGATGCCTGCGCTTATTCATCCTAACTCAATCTGTTCAGCCGATATTTCACTCTCTGATGGCGTGCAGGTTATGGCTGGTGCCATTATTCAAACAGATTCAATACTGGGAGAAGGAACAGTTGTTAACACAGGAGCACAAGTTGACCATGATTGTCAAATTGGGAGTCATGTTTTTCTCGGTCCAGGAGTTGTGCTCAGTGGAGGAGTCACTATAGGAAACAACACTTTTGTTGGAGCAGGGGCTGTTTTGATTCAGGGAGTGAGAGTAGGAGATAATGCAGTAATAGCAGCTGGAGCTGTTGTCATACAGGATGTTGAAGATGGTGCATTAGTCAAAGGAGTGCCAGCAAGATGAGTGTCTTTGTAATCGCAGAAGCAGGAGTGAACCACAACGGGAGTGTGGAAACGGCGAAAAAAATGATCGATGCTGCTACAGAGGCAGGGGCAGATGCGATTAAGTTTCAAACTTTCAAAACCGAAAAGCTTGTTTGCAAATCTGCTCCACAAGCGGAATACCAGCAAAGAAATAGCTTAGCAAATCATGAAGATTCGACGCAATTTAGTTTATTAAAAAAACTGGAAATCGACCAGAAAGCTCATCAGGAGCTTTTTGATTACTGCAAGCTGGCAGGGATTGTATTTATCTCAACACCATTCGATTTAGAAAGTGTTGATTTACTCAAATCGCTCGGTTTAAAAATTATCAAGGTACCTTCAGGTGAAATTACAAATTATCCCTACTTGAAGAAAGTGGGTAAAACGTTTGATCAAGTGGTGCTTTCAACTGGGATGGCCGACTTGGGAGAGATTGAAGATGCGTTGGAAATTTTAATTAATAGTGGCGTTGATCGAAGTAATATCACTGTATTGCACTGTAATACAGAATATCCAACTCCCATACAGGATGTAAACTTAAGGGCTATGTTAACGATCAAAAATGCTTTTGGTGTGAATGTTGGCTATTCAGACCATACATTGGGAATTGAAGTTTCCATTGCTGCTACGGCGCTCGGTGCCACTGTGATTGAAAAGCACTTTACGCTCGACAAGAATATGGAAGGTCCTGACCATTCTGCCTCTTTGGAACCAGATGAATTAATGATGTTAGTCCGAGGGATTAGAAATACGGAAAATTCATTAGGCAGCCCGATCAAAAAACCATCTGTTTCTGAATCAAAAAATAAGCCCATTGTACGTAAAAGTATCATTGCAGCACGTGCTATCAAAAAAGGAGAGTCATTCACAGAACTTAATTTGTGTGTAAAACGCCCTGGCACAGGTATCAGCCCGATGAACTGGGACAAGGTGATAAACCAGATTGCTAAGCGAGATTTTATTGAAGACGAAATAATCGATCTATGAAAAAAAAGACCGTCTGTCTAGTAACTGGTTCAAGAGCGGAATATGGTTTATTAAGGCCGCTGATAGATGAGATTATTTCCGAATCAGCTTTGAAACTTCAGATACTGGTGACAGGTTCGCATTTATCACCCGAGTTCGGACTCACTGCTCAAGAGATCGAAAGTGATGGATATACGATTGACGAAAAAATTGAAGTGCTAATGAGCTCCGATTCTCCGATTGGTATCTGCAAATCGATGGGACTGGGGTTGATTAGTTTTTCGGAAGCATTTGCTCGTCTCCAACCTGACTTGGTTATTGTTTTAGGTGATCGATATGAAATATTCAGCGCTGTCTCTGCCGCACATATCAGCCGAATTCCTGTAGCCCATCTTCATGGTGGCGAGATTACAGAAGGGGCCTTCGATGATGCTTTACGTCATTCTATTACAAAGATGAGCTATTATCATTTTACTTCTACAGAGGTGTACCGAAAAAGGGTCATCCAGTTAGGAGAAAATCCTGATCGTGTCTTTAATGTTGGCGCAATTGGCTTAGACAATATTTCACGTTTGAAATTGTTGTCTAAAGAAGAGTTCGAGAAGAGTATCGGATTTAAGTTGAGCCATCGAAACTTATTATGCACATTTCATCCGGTTACACTGGAAAAAAATTCTTCAGTTCAGCAAGTTCAGAATCTTCTTAAAGTTTTAGGACAGTTGGATGAGACAAATATTATTTTTACTAAAACAAACGCAGATACAGATGGTCGGGTGATAAATCAATTAATTGATGAATTTACAAGCATAGACACCAATCGATATAAGTCATTTGTGAGTTTAGGGCAATTAAGGTATTTATCAGCGATGCAATTTGTAGATGCAGTGATTGGAAATTCTTCAAGCGGTATCATTGAGGCCCCCAGCTTTGGAATTGGTACAGTCAATATTGGTAATCGCCAGAAAGGTAGAATTAAGTCTGACTTAGTTATCGACTGTGAACCAACTGAAACCGGTATAGCTGTAGCCCTGAAAACATTGTATTCTCCCAAAATTGACAGACTGCGGAACGTAGCGAAGAACCCTTATGGTGATGGTCAAACGTCATCCAGAATCGTGAAAATACTCAGGGATTCTAGCGTGGATGCTACGACACAAAAGAAATTTTATGATCTTGTCGTTGATTAGAAAAAAACAAAACTCGACTGAGTCAAAATGTAAACGTTCTTAAATTAAAGCCAAAGTATGGCGTTGCCTTGTGTTTAAAAGAGTAGGCCAGTGATGGACTCAATGGAAAAGTGCCTGATTAATGAATCTGTGGATATGAGACAGGCAATTCGAGCAATCGAATTAGGCCAAAAAGGGATCGCCGTCGTCATTGATGCAAACAGATGTTTGCAGGGGGTGGTCACCGATGGTGATGTACGTCGTGCATTGCTTGCCGGATTAAAACTAGATGAGTCTATAACTACCATCATGAATCGTAAGCCCACGAAGGCAGAAAGTAGTATGTCTCAGTCTTCGATTATTGAATTGTTGCAGCAAGGAGAATTGGAAGCGCTGCCTTTGGTCGACTCTAAAAATTGTGTGGTCGATGTTATTCTGCTGACGGATTTGACTCAAAGAAAAGATACTGAAAAGGCGGATGGTTTTAGTTGTGCATTAATTATGGCAGGTGGTGAAGGTCGCAGGCTGTTACCACTTACAGAAAATCTCCCGAAACCTTTAGTAGAGGTAGGGGGTATGCCACTTATCGAACGACAAGTCCGTAGAGTGGCTAGTGCTGGAGTTAATAAAATATTTATATCGGTCAACTATCTTGCAGGAATGATTG
This sequence comes from Gimesia aquarii, assembly GCF_007748175.1. NCBI lineage: Bacteria > Pseudomonadati > Planctomycetota > Planctomycetia > Planctomycetales > Planctomycetaceae > Gimesia > Gimesia aquarii. The sequence continues at coordinate 3,931,113 of NZ_CP037422.1, read as the reverse complement.
AATCGCACTTAGGAGATGGAAGTCAGTACGGTGTTGAGATTCAATATTTGCGTGAGAAACAGAAACTGGGTACAGCTGGAGCCCTATCTTTAATTCAGGATATACTTGATGATCCGTTGCTGTTGATGAATGGAGATGTTTTTACGTCAATTAATTTCCGGTACTTGTTGGATTTCCATTCGGCTCATCAACCTTTTATGACCGTGGCTGCTATCGATTATCATGTTGAAATTCCCTATGGAGTAATCAAAACAGAAGGCCCCTATGCGCAATATCTTGAAGAGAAACCATCTCAGCGGTTTTTGTGCAATGCGGGAGTCTATGCCATTTCACCAGAGGCAGTGAGTCGAGTACCCCAAAATCAATCCTATAACATGACAGATTTAATTGAGTTGAGTATTTCTGAGAAGTCTGGAGTCGCAGTGTTTCCAGTACATGAGTATTGGTCAGATATTGGAACTCATGACGAATTGAATAAAGCACGCACAGAGTTGAAAATTGTTAAAGAAACTTTGGGTGATTTAGAAGAGTTTGATGAGGGAGCAGTGAATATTGAACTAAATCATCGAAGAGCTGCTTAATCTCTTATAACCATACTTTTTAAATAAGAAAATATTAGAATGACTGAGTCATTAGCTGGTAAGCAAGTGCTGGTTACCGGAGCGGATGGTTTTATCGGGAGTCATCTAGTCGAGCAGCTTGTACAAAGCGGAGCCAGGGTTCGGGCACTTGTTTATTATAATTCATGGAATCAGATTGGCTGGTTGAATGATGTTTCCCATGAAGTTATACAATCTGCAGAAATCATCCAGGGGGATATTCGTGACGCTGAGCGAATCAATGGTGCAGTGAGAGGCTGTGACTATGTATTTCACTTATCCAGTTTAATCGCGATTCCTTATAGTTATGTGGCCGCACGTTCTTATGTAGACACAAATGTGACAGGAGCCTTGAATGTGTTACAGGCAAGCCGTAATTCAGATTGCTTGATAAGGTTAGTGCATGTTTCGACTTCGGAAGTTTATGGAACTGCACAACTTGTACCAATAGATGAAAATCACCCTTTAGTCGGTCAATCACCTTACTCAGCCAGTAAAATTGGAGCCGACAAGATGGCAGAGAGCTTTTATCTCTCGTTTGGATTGCCAGTTGTCACTGCGAGGCCATTTAATACATATGGACCAAGACAGACTGCCCGGGCAGTCATTCCCACCATTGCCAGCCAATTACAGTCTGGATGTGCAGAATTGAGATTAGGTGCACTAACACCGACGCGCGATTTTAACTTTGCGACAGATACCGCAGCAGGCATGATTGCATTGGCTTTATGCAAACAGTCTGAAGGGGAGGTAGTGAATATTGGTAGTGGCGAAGAATGGTCAATTGAAGAAACTGCTAAATTACTGATGGAAGTGACTGGAAGAGAAGTTCCCATAATCTGTGATGAGGATCGAATTCGGCCAGAAAAAAGTGAAGTCAATCGGCTTCTAGCTGATAACACCAAAGTCCGTCAATTAACCGGTTGGAAAAGTCAGGTCTCATTCAAAAGCGGATTAGCCAAGACTGCAGAGTGGGTCGGACGTAATATTCACTTCTTTAATGCAGAACGTTACACGATTTAACAAATTATGGTTTTGAAGAGACGACTCCGAAGGATTGGAGAATATTTATGCAACGGATTGTGTGGATCATAACATCATTTGAAAACCCTTTTAAGATTTCAGGAAGGTTTTAGATCAAATGATGGGGAGATCCCTTTCACTGGCAACACTGTTAGTTGCCGTTGCGATATTGCTGGGACGTTTAACTGGATTGTTCCGAGTGCTGGGGCTTGCTTCCGTGTTGGGAGTTTCACACGCAAATGATCTGGCGATACTCGTAATCTCCGTCCCTGATATTTTGAATGCGATGTTAATTGGTGGTGCCATGGCTGCAGTGCTAGTTCCTGAAATGCATCGGAGAAGTCAAAATATTTCAGAACAGAACGCTAATCAATTGATAGTTCAATCTTTCTTTGTTGTGGCAATAGTCTCCAGTTTATTTGCACTTACATTGGCTATTTGTTCGTCATGGTTTACTGAAATATTAGCTTTTGGATTTACATCTTCACAAATTAATGAAGCTAATAAGCTGATTATGATTGTTTTATTAGCTTTCCCCATTAGTGCCGTTACTGCGGTTACCGCGGCTGCTTTGCAAGGGCATCACAAACCAACGATTCCAGCATATGGCAACTTATTTTTTAACGTCATCCTACTAGTGGCAATTTTTTTCTGGGTATCACCTGAAAATATCAACGTAATTGCATGGGCTGTTGTGGTGGCTGTTTCATTTCGCTTACTAACTCAGATAATACGCTGCTTTATGGCTGGAGTATTTAATGGTGGATTTCAATCATTAACACGATTCTCCACTTTGAAGCGGAGCTTGTTGCTGAAATATTTCCATGCCCTGACTGCGATCGGGGTTGTCGTTGCTTTTCCAGTTGTGTCACGCTCTTTTGCCTCAGCATTTGAAGGTGGGATCAGCCTATTTGAATATGCATTAAAGCTGGTGGAATTCCCTCGTGGGTTGTTGGGGGCTGCATTAACAATGGTGATTTTCCCGCGAATAAGTCACGTTTTTTCTGAAGGAAACTTAGCCGAAGCTACAAAATTAATCAGCCACGCTGCGGGATTAATTCTCTTGGTAACAATTCCAGTTACTGTTGCCGTTTATGGTTGTGCAGAACCAGTTGTTTCTCTACTTTTTCAAAGAGGCTTATTTTCAGCATTAGATGTTATCAATACAGCAAAATTATTACAAATTGCCATTATTTCGATGCCGGCATTGATATTGTCGATTCTCACAATGAATGTGTTTTACGCAAGACATGAAACCGTGCTTCCATTCAAGATCAGTATTATTTCGTTGAGTTGTTTGATATTGCTGTCTCTGGCTGTAAGAGACTCAATGGGAGTCTCCGGACTCATGTTTGCATTTGTTATTACGAGCTGGTTTCACTTTTTAGCATTAACAATTTCATTGCAGGTAAAATTAAACGTCTCTGTTATTGATGGTGTCAAAATTAAGCACTGTGCTGCTTTAATCCTTTTAACATTATTTGGGATTTCCTTTTCAGCAATGATGGTCAAGTTTGTTTTAGAGCCAGTACTACTGATTGCTTATTCTTTAATTCTGGGACTGGTCTGTTTTGGAGCTGTCTTATTGATCCTGAAGAATCACTTGCCTCGTTTCCACAGGAGGCTATTTTAAAATGAAGTATTTATTTATCACTGATTGCCCAGAGATTGCCAGATATGTAGATCAATGTGGTGTTGATCGGATCTTCGTCGACTTGGAGTTTCTCGGCAAAGTCAAACGACAGGGAGGCCGTGATACGGTGATATCTCGGCACCGCAAGGAGAATATTTCCAGAATAAAAGCAGCGGTGAAACAAGCAGAAGTCTTAGTAAGGCTCAATCCTCTGAATCCTGATTCAACTGAAGAAATTGAAAATGCATTAGATCAGGGGGCAGATTGTTTAATGCTTCCCATGTTTCGGTCTGTAGAGGAAATTGAATGGTTTTGCCAGCGCGTGAATCATCGTGCCTCCGTTGTTCCTTTAGTTGAAACGGTAGGAGCTATGAAGAACCTGTCTGAAATTGTTCAGATTCCCGGTGTGACTCAGATTCATATTGGTTTAAATGATTTACATCTCGATTTAGAACTAAATTTTATGTTCGAACTGATCTCAAATGGCATGGTTGAAAAAATGGCTGAAATATGTCGAAATGTAAATATGCCTTTTGGAGTGGGGGGGATCTCGACAATGAATCAAGGGCTCGTTTCGGGAAAGCTGGTTTTGGGTGAGTATGCCAGACTGAGATCGGAGTGGGTGATCCTCTCTCGTTCGTTTCATCAGCGTGCAACAAGTTTATCCGAACTAAAGGAAAGAATTAATCTTCAGAAAGAACTTCAGGAAGTCAACAAAATTTACGAAATGTTAATAAAGAGATCAAAATCCGAAGTCGAACAAAATAAGCAACAGCTCTATCAGACGATTAATGAAGTTGTAATGCAGCACAAATTAAAAAGAAATGCATCATGACAACCGGATAGAAAATTATACAAATCCACAGACTGGCGTTAGCAGAATCTGTAAATAAAGGCCACTTTGTTCTGTATATAAAACGAGAAATAAATGACTGAAACACCCAATGATCAAATTATTGATCAACAGAGTAAAAAAATCTGTTTCGTGTTTTTGTTTTCTTTATTTGGAATATTCGGAGTCATATTTCTGACGAACTACATTGTCAATCCGTATGGTTATTACGCTACCACTATTTTTCGGCCATGACTTTTTTAACTTCGGCGTCAATTCCGCAATGCCTGAAGATTACCTCGCTATTTTGCGGTACTATGAAGAATGCTGTGGACAACCACCCAAAAGAGTGATTTTAGGGATAGATATCTACTCGTTTACTGACACGTTACCCATGGATTACCGTTTAGCTAATTGTCCTGAACTATTTAATAATCTACTTGAGTTACAGGGAAGGTCATTTCAAAAATAGAAAACTCAATTTTCTCGTCAGCGAAAATTAATCAAAGAAAAATTTAAATTTTATCTATTTAAAGATTAGATCTCTGAAGTTAGAGCTTTGGGATAGGAGAAAGGATTCTTCAAATATTCTGGTTTCTTTGCACAGTCGATTAATTCTCTGACTGACTGGATTGCCGGTGGTGGAGAGATTCCCGTGCCTGATATTATTTTGCACACCGGAATATCATTTTATACGTTTCAAACGATGAGTTTTTCGATTGATGTTTATCGTAGACAAGCAAAGCCAACAGTAAGTTTCTGGCACTTTGCTGCCTATGTTTCCTCAGCTCATTACCGGCCCGATTGTGTGTTATACGGAAATTGAAAGTCAACTAAATTCGATCTCTGAAAAGATAAATCAAAATCAGTTCGCCTTATCAAACTACGAACATTTCAGATTTCTGGTGACGTTGGCATATGACACTTTCAAACTGCTTGCGGGATTATTTGTTTATTCCTTTGGGGGGGAGTCGTGGAAAGCATTTGCGAACCTTATGCAATTTAGTGATAGTCATGTTTTAGGGGGCCTCTGGTATGGAGCAAATTGGACATTCGTGATTTGGAGACTCTATCATGGGGGATTGCTAATTGCCTATTTTGCATTTCGTTCCTGGATAAAATTCGAAATTCTTTCTTCGATAGGACAACTGGTTACATTTCTCCTGGTGGTAGTTGGTTGGGTTATCTTTCGGTCATCAGACATGACAATGGAGCTTCTATGCTAGGACTTCATTGTATTCATGGATCTCCTGAAGATTGGACAGCCATTCAAAAATCACTGCCACTTTTGATTTCGTTGTTATTCATCGTTTTTTGTCTTCCAAACGCATGGAATTTGAACTCTAAACCAGGATGGCAGATGGCGGTTGCGCTAGGGACATTATTTGCCCTTTGTGTTTTAAGGTTCAGTACTGAAAGTCCCTTTCTCTATTTTCAATTCTAAATTCGAGATAAATTGAGGCTTCTAAGGAACTTCTATTTCTCGCTATTAGTAGGACCTTGCTGTAAACTAATAGTAGTCTTTGCAACTGAATAGGTTACTGATCTATTTTTTAAATCAATATCTACTTGAAGGGCAAAAATAACCGATGGAATCTGTGTTAGTAACAGGTGGTGCTGGGTTTTTAGGAAGTCATCTCTGTGACCGCCTGGTTGAGCGAGGGAAGTATGTTATCTGCCTGGATAATTTCTTTACAGGAAGTAAACAGAATATTTTACATTTGATGGGACATCCTCGATTTGAATTAATCAGGCATGACATTGTTCATCCGATTCATTTGGAAGTCAGCGAGATTTATAATTTGGCTTGTCCTGCTTCACCAGTTGCCTATCAATATAATCCGATTAAAACTATCAAAACCTCGACAGTAGGTATGGTAAATCTCTTAGGATTAGCAAAACGTTGTCAGGCAAAAGTATTGCAGGCATCAACCTCTGAGGTTTATGGTGATCCTGAGGTACATCCACAAGTCGAAGAGTATTGGGGGCATGTGAATCCTATTGGCCCGAGAAGTTGTTACGATGAAGGGAAACGTATCGCCGAATCGTTGTGTATGAATTATCATGAAGCGCATCAAGTCCCAATTCGTATAGTGAGGATTTTCAATACCTATGGGCCGCGGATGGATCCCAATGATGGACGAGTGGTTTCAAATTTTATCAATCAGGCTTTAAGGGGGCAGCCTCTTACAATTTATGGTGATGGAACACAAACTCGATCATTCTGCTATATTGATGATTTAATCGATGGGTTTTTGAAAATGATGGCACAAGATGAGACGTCTGGTCCTATCAATTTGGGAAACCCTGTTGAGAATAGTATGTTCGAGTTGGCAGAGTCTGTGCTTCAAATTGTTAAATCAAAGTCGCAGTTAGAGTTTCGTCCTCTACCGACTGATGATCCCAAAAAACGCTGTCCTGATATCACAAAAGCGAAAACGCTTCTGAACTGGGAACCTCAAGTCTCTTTACATGAAGGGTTAACCAAGACAATAGCCTACTATCAAGACTTAATGAATCAGGAAACATCATGAGCCATATTCTGGTGACAGGTGCAGCGGGGTTTATCGGTTTTCATGTCACGTCCCGCCTTCTTTCTCAAGGGTACCATGTGGTTGGGATTGATAATCTGAACACACATTATGATGTGCAATTAAAGCGAGACCGCCTTCGGGAATTACAACAGAAATCGGCATTTCAGTTTCTTGAAACTAACGTCACTGAGGTGAAATCAATCTCACAACTTTTCCAGCAATTCACTTTTGAAAAAGTAGTGCATCTGGCTGCGGAAGTGGGAGTACGTAACTCCCTGGAAAGACCTTTGGATTATGTACAAAGTAATGTAGGAGGCTTTGTCAATCTTTTGGAATATTGTCGAGAAGCTCAGGTTAGGCATTTTGTTTACGCATCGTCCAGTTCTGTCTACGGAGCGAATCGAAAAACACCTTATTCCACACGAGATCGTGTAGATCATCCCATTAGCCTCTATGCAGCCACTAAGCGAGCTGATGAATTAATTGCTCATAGTTATAGTCATCTGTATGATTTACCGACAACAGGTTTACGTTTTTTTACAGTGTATGGTCCATGGGGGCGACCTGATATGGCGGTCTTCCTCTTTACCAAAGCAATTCTTGAAGGCACACCTATAAAAGTGTTTAATCACGGAAATTTGAAACGCGATTTTACTTATATCGATGATATTGTAACCGGAGTAGTTGGCGTGTTAGGAGATATTCCTAGTCATAGGCAAGGGCTGTCAGTCAATGAACTTATTGAGACAGAAGCACCTTACAGGATTTATAATATTGGGAATCATCAACCCATTGGAATCTCAAAATTGATTGACGTGATTGAACAACGAGTTGGTAAGCAGGCGATTCGTGAAAACTATCCAATGCAACCAGGAGACGTCTTAGAAACCTATGCTGATATCTCTGAACTCAAACAGGCGATACATTTTTCGCCATCGACTACGATTGAAGAGGGAGTAGATCGATTTGTCGATTGGTATCTCTCTTATTATTCAAGCTCACACTAAGTGTTGGAGCGTTAAGGACTTTTTGAATCTGAGAGCTTGATAGGAAAAGCGGAGAAAGATCTTTCAGAGATTCGCAATGATTTGAGGGATCAGCCGAGCTAATTTCTGTCCACCCTCTGCTGCGACTTTCAAGATCTTGCTGATTTCCACTGGTTCGAGAGCATCAGGCAGACAGATATCTGTTACTACAGAAAGCCCCAAAACCTTCATTGAGGCATGGTTGGCCACAATGCATTCTGGAACGGTCGACATCCCAACACAATCAGCCCCCATTTGTCGCAGCATTCGATATTCGGCGCGTGTTTCGAGGTTTGGCCCGGTCACTGCTACAAACGATCCGATTTGCGTACGAATCTTAAGTTCAAGAGCCATTTCTTCGGCTAATCCAATTAATCTCTGATCGTAAGGTTCACTCATATCCGGAAAACGAACTCCCAATCGGTCATCGTTGATACCTCTTAACGGGTTGTCTCCCATTAAGTTGATTTGATCTTCAATGATCATAATATCAGCAAGTTGATAATTGGGATTCATTCCTCCCGCAGCATTGGTAATGATCAGTGTTTCTACACCAAGCGCTTTCATTACTCTGACGGGAAATGTGACTTCTTTCATCGAGTAACCTTCGTAGTAATGAAAGCGACCTTCCATTGCGACGATAGGAGTCCCGTTGAGAGTGCCAAATACTAACTGACCGGCGTGTGACTCCACTGTTGAGTGGGGAAAGTGGGGAATTGTCTCATAATTGATTGAGATGTCTTGATTGATCTGTTGGCTTAAATCACCCAGGCCTGTACCCAGTATCAAACCGATTTGGGGATACTGATTAATTTGTGGATTCAGAAATTCAACAGCATCATTAATTTTTTCGACCAATCCTTGCATACAATTATTTCTTTTCAATGTTAGAAGCTAAGCGGCATGGAGAAGCAAAGTGACTCAAGCCGCTCACGATAGAATGAGTTGTATGAGACTGGCTGTTAATATTAATCTGAGGCTCACCTTTGGTGGTATTCAATGGTGAGCCTCTTTACTTATGGATGAGTGATTTAAAAATCATCGTCGTCATCGAACTCTTCATCTTCAATTTCGTCGTCATCGAACTCGTCATCTTCGTCATCGAATTCGTCTTCATCATCGTCGTCGAATTCATCATCGTCATCGAAATCTTCATCATCAAGGTCTTCCAGATCATCGAAGCCAATGTTTTCCTCATCATCGTCTAACGACATGAAAACAGTCGGAGTCTCTTCGGTAACAGTTTCGAGTTCTTCAGGGGATTCGATGAAAATTGAATCAGCTAATAACACAGTTTGATCCTCGTAGTTTTTAGTGCAATCTTTCCAAATTTCTAAACGATTTTTTACAAATACTAAAAGCCTGATGTCAATGTTCAATCGTGGGATTTCATTAACAATCATGAGGGAACTTTCCCTGTTTTGCGGGGAAATTTATTGTTCACGATATTCCCAATATTATATTTATTTTGCTTTGTCAAGTGCGAAAAAAATGAACTGAGGATATATAGAAATATTTCCGCCAGAGTAGCGGAATCACATGAGAAAAAACTCGTAGTTTTTCATTTTTTGGAATAAAAAATTAGCGCAATCTGAGGGCTTATAATCCCTATAGGTTTAAGGGTACTGACAAAATGAATAGTCTTTGATTTGGTTTTTTTAGTGGGAGTATTAATGATTTGTAAGCCAGTTCAATATTTAGTCTTCACTCAAAAAAGACTGCGCAACGCAGTATTTAGGGCAGGCAAAGTACAGAGGTCTAGAGGCTTTGAATCGCCCCTCCACAACTGGAACCGGCTCCTGCTGTGCATCCATAACAGTGTTGGTTGGTTACGATTTTTCTTTCATTCAATTCATTGTAGTGAAAGTCTCGGATATGTCGTCTGGTAGAGACAGAGACAGGGAGACTCAGCATCTGATTGAAGTCACAGTCGTAGAGAAAGCCCTGCCAGTCTACTGATAAGATAGAGCGGCACATGAGCCCTGAGACTGTCTCTGGATTGAATGCATTAATGAGTCGCTCCATATACTCTTCGAGCCGTCCCTGATTAACCAATTCACTGAGAAACCGACTGATGGGCATATTGGTGATGGTAATCAAATTTGTGAATTCAATATCGAACTGTTTTTTCAGTTCTCTTCGATAAGCCAACTCCAATTCCGATTGATCAGGGGGTAATGAAAATCCAACAGGATTATATACCAGGCTTAATTTCAATTCTGAATCTGATTTGCCATAACCAAGAGAGTTCAGTTTTTGTAAGGCTTGAACTGATTTTTTAAATGCACCGTTACCTCTTTGATCGTCCGTATTTTCTTCAAGGTAACAGGGAAGGGAAGCAACGAGTTCGACTTGATGGGTTGCGAGGAAATCAGGCAGATCGGTATAACCTGGTGCTAACAGAATTGTCAGGTTACAGCGATCGATGATTTGTTTTTTGAATTTAGTGGCCTCTGCAACCAAATTTCGAAAGTGAGGATTCATCTCAGGTGCTCCCCCTGTTAAATCCAGTGTTTGAAAACCAGGATTTTTTAAGGCTTTCAGGCAGTCCTGAATCGTTTCCCAAGTCATAATCTCTCTGCGATCTGGACCAGCATCAACATGGCAATGCTCACAGGTCATGTTGCAGAGTTTTCCCAGATTTACCTGGAGTGTATTAATTGTGTTTGCTTGCAGAGACGGAAGCTGATTTTGCGCTAGCTTTTGATCAAAATCAGGGTACTGATTTTGATTGTTTAACACAAGCAATTGTTGTTGAGGATCAGCGAGTTTGCTATGTTGTCGCAGTAGAGTTAATGAAGCCATATATCTTCCTGATAAGATGATTGCAGAATCAAATCTTCTGTCATGTCTTTTATTTAACAACACTCACTATCAGGACTGCAACAGGATTCCATGATTTCACTTGTTAAATCATAGTTTTTGCCCTTAGTTTCTCGAGGATGTCGAACAACATTTCGCCGACAGTCCATTTCCTGGGCTTCGTCTAGAGGTATATTTTGATAAGGTTCAACGGGAATAAAGTGTCCCTCATAAGGGGGAGCTTGTAGTAATTGATAGGTTTTATCGCAAACAGCAATTCGTTGTCCTCGAAAGTAAGTATGATGATCATCATCTTCAACTTTTTTAAATGGTCCACGATAAACCATTGCTTGATTTCTTTCGAGACACGGTCCTTGTTTGCCTTTATAAGCTGAGACCGTGATTGAGCGGAATTCAATTCCTTCAATGGTTTGCCAGGGAGTTTCTTCGCGTTTGAGAATTTCGATGCCATGGAAGCCGGCACTCTCAAATGCTTTTAAAAACTCATCTTCACGAAAAGCACCAGAGAGACAGCCCGACCAGAGCGTGGGGTCTTGTTTCAGATGTTGGGGGACGTCTTCATCACAGACGATATCGCTGATCACAGCTTTGCCACCACGTTTTAACACGCGAAAGACTTCTTCCAGCAGTTGACTGCGGTCACTTTCACGGACCAGATTCAGGACACAATTAGAAATGACGCAGTCGGCGCTCTCATCTGCAATCATGGGAGCTTCCTGACGTAGACGTTCTTCGAGATTCCTTAATTCCAGCCAACGCGCATGACTGTCAATCGGGTTGGAAGACAATTCCTGATTTAGCTGATCCAGATCCAATTTTAAGTCTTGAATCAAGCCACAACGGAATTCGACATTTGCGAATCCCAGTCGATCGGAAACCTGCTGTTGGTATTTTCTGGCTAGTGACAACATTTCTGCATTGCAGTCGACTCCAATCACTTTTCCTTCAGCTCCCACAATTTGCGAGGCGATGTAACAAATTTTTCCGCCTCCTGAACCCAGGTCGACAACAGTATCGCCTGCCGAAAGATATGAAGTTGGATCGCCACAGCCATAATCACGTTCCAGAATTTCCTCGGGAATGATTGATAAGTATTCGGTGTTGTATTCAACAGGGCAACACAGAGCTGGTTCTTTTTGATTTGCAGCATCGGCGTAACGTGAATAAACAGATTCTTCTTCTGTAGAAATCTGGTGTGCGTTCACTGAATTCATGGTTGTCTGAGTTCCTTTCAATTCCAATGTCAGTCTGTTGAATTCCCGGAAGAACCTTGATTACGATCTGGATCTAAATGACATGTTAGTATAATCATGTCAAAGAAGTCGAGAAATATTGTTGTTCCAGAGAGATAGCGACTTTTTGATATTTATAGTATCCATTATTATGGACAAAAAAACTGTGAATCAAATCACATTTTACAAGTTCAACCCGAAAAAAATGAGTTCAAGTCACGAGATGGTTTCAGAGCCTCAGCTTTCCGTAGTGATTCCTGTTCTGGATGGTGAAGATCATTGGAAGGCATTAATCAAGGATTTATCTTTTTTTCCGGACTCGACTGAATTTTTATTCATCGGTAGTGGTAACCAACCAACTGAGTTTGATGAACTGGTACATCAGTTTGAGATTGGTGGTCGAAGTCATTGGGATCGTTCTTCGACTGGCAGAGCAGTTCAAATGAACCGAGGGGCATCTGAATCGCATTGTTCTTATCTTTTATTTTTACATTCGGATTCGCGGTTGAGTGAACCGGCAGTTCGATTTTTGATACAGTCTTTGAAGTCGAGTCCTCATGCTTTGCATTATTTTAATTTAAAATTTCATGACCAGAGCCATTTTCTAATGCAACTTAACAGATGGGGGGTTTATTTTCGTTCACATTATTTGGGGATTCCATTTGGAGATCAGGGGCTTTGTCTGAAACGTGATCTGTTTTTTGAACTTGGTTGTTACGATGAATCGGTCTCTTATGGAGAAGACCATCTTTTGGTCTGGAAAGCGCGTCGAAATAGAATTCGTTTAAAATGCACTGGTGCAACGATTGAAACCAGTTCCAGAAAATATCAGCAACAAGGTTGGTTGAAAATCACTGCCACGCACCTTGTACTTACGGTAAATCAGGCCATTCCACAATTTATTCTTTTGTTAAAAGAACGTATTGGTTCATGGTAGCAAGGCAAGGCGCAATCGCCATCTTCGTAAAAACTCCTGGTTTTTCACCTTTAAAAACCAGATTGGCTCAATCCATCGGGCAAACTCAGGCAGAACAATTCCATACACTTTCGGCTAAAGCGGTTGAGGCAGTGGTTCGATATGTTTCAGAACGAGAACCTGTTGTTCCTTATTGGGCAGTTGCTGAGGAAGCGGCGCTGTCGAGTCCGATCTGGAAAGAGTTTTCCACTGTTTTTCAAGGAACAGGGGATTTAGGGATGCGCCTGGCGCACATTGATCAGTGCCTGTTCGATGCGCACGATTATATTATCTTTCTTGGCGCGGACAGTCCTCAACTTCCCGTTAGTTATCTGTTAGAAGCCATTGAACTCCTCTCAAAAAAAACTGATCAGCCTCAATTCGTAATTGGGCCCGCCATTGATGGTGGTTTTTATTTGTTTGGTAGCCAGGTCAGTCTGACTCAGAAAGAATGGCTCAATATTCCCTATAGCGCTTCCAATACTACCGAAAAGTTGCTTGAGCAGATCCAAAGACGTGGGAAGATCCATCAACTTCCCCTCTTGACCGATGTCGATACGATTGATGAACTTGAAATGATTGAACAGCAGGTTGAAATTGATAACAATCTTCTCTGGGAACAACATCAGGTTCTTGAGTGGATTCGGAACAGGAACTCGTTTGATTCTTAATCGTCTGCTTGCTTTTTCAGGAAGGGGCGCTTGGAAAGATCGACTTTTAATTCAGTGGAGTCAGCACGAGGCGAACTGCCTATAATGAGCATATATAGCGAGAACACGCCCAGCAGTGAGAGTAGACATCGTTTGAATAACACCGGATTAATTTGTGGTCCCAAAAGCGTCCCCAGTTTCATACCTAAAATGACAACTGGAATAAGGATGCAGGTGGTCAGCAACACTTCTGAAGTTGCCCATCCCATTAATGATAGTCCAATGACTCTAGAGATGGAGATCAAAATAAAAAAACCGAAAATGAACCCTTTATATTGATCTTGAGTCCATGGTTGACGAATTGCATAGATCACGATGGGAGGACCCGCAATACTTGTCGTACCCGCAAGGAATCCACTACAAAAACCAGCAAAAGTACCCCAGAGAGATGTTGGGTTTTGCTGTTCTTCCATAACAGCGGGTGTTCGTTTGAAAAATCCGTCAATCGTAATTAACAGAATCACCAGTCCGGTGCCCCGCACCAGGAGATCAATTTTAACGAGTGTAAAGATTAGCATACCCAATGGTAAGCCGATCAGCGAACCAATAATCGCGCCTGCCAGAATCCGGGCATTAGAGTGCCGACGATAATTCCAGAAAATCCAGATGACAGGCAATACAATACTGAAGGCGACCAGCAAGTTTGCCTCGCGAAAATTAATCACTAACGGCAGAGTAGCCATCGCGACAATCGCATATCCAAACCCGATGATACCCTGAATCAAAGCCGCAATGAAAACAATCGAAAGCACTATTAACCACAATTGTGGATCAGAAAACATCATTATCGTATACAAGTCATAATGAGTGATGCAGGGATGCATTACCCGGTTAAGCGAGAGTGAACGCAGCAGGAGGGAGTTGTTATTCCATCAATGCACTACCTTTGGTTTCTTTGGCAAAGAAGGGCAGGATAGCTCCAATAATATAGAGCATACTAAGGATTGTTGCAGTTTGTGCCAGGGTATATCCCCAATCTTTTTGCATCCAACCACCAATAAACAAGATGGGAGCCGCAAGAATGCGTCCTGCATTGAAGCAGAATCCTGTCCCTGTTCCTCTGAGACGTGTGGGATAAAGTTCCGGGAAGTAAATTGCATAACCTGCATGCATACCTAAAGTCAGAAAGCCAAAAACAGGTAAAAAACAGCCAATGACAACAGTATTATGGAAGACTTGAAAAAGCAACACCGTGCTGATCAGCCCACCAACGTGAAATAGAAAAAACGCGCCACGTCTTCCAAACCATTCACAAAGCGGCCCAAATGCTAACAGCCCCAATCCTCCACCGGTTGTTGCCAAAAACATACCCAGCATCTCCCACTTTTTTAAAGTCGCTTTGATAGTTTGAAAATATTCGTCTTTTTGTTCTTTCGGTACATCTATTTGCCCCTCAAAGTGTTCAATGATATAATCATTTTTGACCGAGTTCAAAAAAACATTTTTGCCATAAATGTGCACCCCCCAGAATGTTGCCAGTCCGATCGCTGCCAAAAGGACTCCAATGCATGTGCTCTTTATAAATTGCGGTAAAAACAGATTACTAATGCTGCCCATCGATTGGCTGGTATCTTGTTTTGCAGTTTCCTGTGCATGTTTCCAGGAATCCGGTTCTTTCAAGGATCGCCGAATCCAGATGATCAAAAATGAAGGCACAACTCCTAATGCAAATCCGATTCGCCACGGAAGACTAGGATAACCTGCTTCCTTGGCATACTCGAGAATACTTTCGTTCCCAATGATAAACGCACCAGCCAGAATCGCGAGGTATGTTCCAAGAACACTTGATGCATGAAAGATACTGCCAACCCGTGCGCGCGCTTTAGGGGGAAACGATTCTGCAACTAATGTACTGGCAACTGCCCATTCACCTCCTACTCCTAACGCGACCAGAAAACGAAAACCAGCGAGCTGCCACCATTCTTGGGAAAACGCAGAGAGACATGTAAATAATGAGTAGAATAAGATTGTCAGTGACATTGTCTTTTTGCGACCAATCCGGTCGCTTAAAGCACCAAATGCGATGCCTCCCAAAGCGCCTCCAATCAAAAAAGCGCCTAAGGCGACATTATTGTAAAGAGCCAGACGACCTTTAATCTCTTTTTGATGTTCCTCAACAGCAATGGGATTCTTTTGGGCTACTTCATCTAATGGTTCTGTTTTAATGAGAGAGGGCATGGCTTCGTTCATGCTAGCGACGAAGATTTGTCCTTCGAAGACATCAAAAACCCAACCCAGAGAAGCGATCGTCAGCACGAGCCATTGGTAACGAGAAATACCATGATACCATTTGTCTTCTTTCAGTTCGTTCTGCATCAAGCTGATTCTCTCAGATTAAGGTTCAAAAACATTGATCGCTTTATGTCCGCTCAGCACTAAACGCACATCTTGACAAACAGACTCAACCACGCGGTTTTGTGCTTCAAGAGTAAAGGCGGCGATATGGGGAGTTAAGATAACGTTTTCCATCTGGTTTAAAGGACTTTGTAGGGGAGGCTCAGTTTCTCTGACATCCAGCGCCGCACCGGCCAGTTTATGTTCCAGGAGTGCTTGCGTCAGGCCATGTTCGTCGACTACTTCTCCACGTGAGGTGTTGATAAAAAATGCGTCTGGTTTCATTTTGCAAAAATGCTGATAAGTCAACATTTTTCTGGTATTCGATGTCAAAGGGCTATGACAGGAGACGACATCTGCCTGGGAGAGCAGTGCATCCAGAGGCACAAGTTGTCCGTTTAATTGCTCGAGTTGCGGTGCATCTGCAGAGAGATAGGGGTCCGCTGCGATAATTTTCATTCCGAAAGCGTGAGCACGAGTCGCTGTCAAAGTTCCAATGCGGCCCATCCCAATCAGGCCGAATGTCTTACCATAAAGTTCAGAGCCGGTAAACTTGAGTCGATTCCAGCCTCCTGTCAGAGTATCCTGGCGTGCTTCGGGTATCTTTCGTAACAAGGAAAGCATTAAGCCAATCGTTAGCTCTGCCACAGAGAGAGAATTCGCATCGGGAGTAAAACAGACCACAATCCCTTTCTCGTGCGCATATTGTGTATCTACATTATCGAGGCCAGCGCCTGCTCGTGCCACGATTTTCAAATGAGGAGCAGCATCAATCAGCTCCTGGTTGACTTGTGTCTGATTTCTTACGATTAAAGCTTGGGTTTTCTGGATTTTCTGTTTGAGTAAATCTCTATTTTGCCAGAGGTATTCATCGAATTCGACGTCAAGATCCTTTATGAGGCGATTCATGGCCGCCCCTTGAATATTCTCGGTTACTAGAACATCGTTCATCTCAACGCTTTCCACTCTGGTATTTCAAAAGGTCATACATTTCAGGTAAAAAGAGAGAAGTCAATCGGCTGAGTGATATCGATTGACTGATCAGCGGGGGGGAGTTCGTATTTCAAACCAGATGCACAATTAAATAAAACAGCGCTTTCATCGGGGCTGATACGTCCTGATATGAGTTCCTGCTTATACGCTGCATAAGTTGCGGCCCCTTCCGGGCACATGAGGAAGCCTTCCTGGCGGGAGACTTCGTCTAATGCTGCGGTGATTTGCGCATCATCCACGGCAGTGGCGAACCCTTGGCTTTCTCGCACTGCCCGCAAGATTAGAAAATCACCAACGGCAACAGGTACACGAATGCCTGCTGCTACAGTATGTGCATTTTCCCAGAGATCGGCGTGTTCTTTGCCTTCGTCATATGCTTTTACCATTGGAGCGCATCCACTCGCCTGGACGGCAACCATACGAGGCAGTTTTCCTGTCAGCCAGCCAATTTCTTTAAGCTCGTTAAAAGCTTTCCACATGCCGATCAGGCCGGTTCCGCCGCCGGTGGGATAAAAAATGACATCGGGAACCTGCCATCCCATCTGGTCAGCTAGTTCCAGGCCCATCGTTTTTTTACCTTCAATACGATAGGGTTCTTTGAGTGTTGAGAAATCAAACCAGCCTACAGATTCTTTTCCCTGTGCAACGATCTTGCCACAGTCATTGATCAATCCGTTGACCCGCCAGACCTGTGCACCTTGCGCGGCAATCTCACGCACATTGATTTCGGGGGTATCTTCTGGGCAGAATATATAAGACTTCATACCGGCACGTGTTCCGTAGGCAGCTAGTGCTGAGCCGGCATTACCATTTGTGGGCATGGCTACTTTTGTAACGCCAAGCTCTTTCGCCATTGAGACTGCCATACAAAGTCCGCGTGCTTTAAACGAACCGGTGGGAAGTCGACCTTCATCTTTGATCCAGATTGAACCTTTACCACCCTGCAAATTCGGAGCAGGGATCAACGGAGTTTGAATTTCTCCCAAACTGACAATATTTTCTGATTTACGAACCGGCAGGAATTCTCGGTAACGCCAGAGATTTGCTGGGCGGCTTGCCAGGTCCGCTTGAGAGACTGACAGTGCAATTTGGTTTAAATCGTATTTAACCAGTAGTGGTTTTCCTGCCTGTGAAAGACCGTGCAATTGATCGGCTGCATAGTGGTCGCGTTCCATGCCACATTCAAGATGGGTTACAAAAGTAGGAGTCTCCGGGAACGAATCGTGCATTTGGTAAAACCTGTCGCTTTAGACGAAGTATCGAGGAGTATATAGTTGTAAAATCTTTGGGATAATATAGTTCTGTTATCCAGCTATTGCTCAAAAAGTCAACCCATTGACGTTGATGAATACCGTTTTGAATCTTTTCGATCCGGCCCTTTCCATCAATTTCGAGCTTTGTCTGGTGCAAGTCTAAACGAAGAGAGATAGACTCTCATTTCTAAGTGATTTCGCTGTATTGATTTGAAGAAAAAACGACCACCTGAATTCAGGTGGTCGTTAAAAGTGATCTACAGATATAAGAGTATCTGCCGTTATTCGATGGGGCCTTCAATACCGCCAGTATAATGCTCTCCGATGGGTTCTTCACCGTGGAGAACCTCAACCTGATATCCACCCTTGGAGCGGAAGTATAAGACGAGAATAAAGTAACCAATGGCCATGATCAGAGGCACTAACGCCGTACATTTCAATGCCATACGACCACCATAGATCCCTGCTTCATCTACAGGCTCCTTGTCTTCAGAAGCATATTTCTTTGCACCCTGCCACCATTCATTAAGTGCGGTAATATTTTTATCCGTTTTGCCTTCTTTTTTTAGTTGTGTGACGGTTTCTTCCAAATCTTTGCCATCGTTATTAAGAACACTTACTTTGGCTCCATCGAGCCCTTTAATCTTGGGCAAAAACAAGAAGCCACTTTTCTCTGCGACGGAATACCGTTCATACGCTTGAGGTGAGAGTTTTTCCAGATCTTTGGTAGCGTAATAGTCTTGATTATAACCAATTCCAGGACCACCCAAGAGACCGGCGGAAAGCATTCCAATACCGCCCATCGCTCCCATCGTAATCGCGCCCCCTTGAGGGAAACGTTCGCCAACGACACCAAGCATGGTTGGCCAGAGAAAAGTTTTTCCTAGACCATACACGGTGACCGCGATCCAGATCATATAAGCAGCTTCAAAAGAGCCAATCATGTATAAGCCAACAGCGCCAAAGCATGCACTCACACAGAGCAGACCCAGCGGGTTAATTCTTTCTACAATCGGGCCAGCAAAGAATCGCAGGACAAACATGATCAGGGATGCATAAACGAATAGAATCAGCCCCTGACCAGTCAGAATAGAATCTGTAATACTCGCAATCCAGCTATCAGTTCCTAGCTCTACATATCCCACACAAGCATGTAAGAAGAGTAAGAATATAAGTAATGGACTGGCAAATGTCATCAGCATCTGTCCGTAACTTACGCCGGCAGATTTGGCCTCCGAAAGTGGGAACTTTTCTTTAATGACAATGAATCCATAAATCAGAGTCGGAATCAAAAAGACCGCCATAGGTATTTCCCAGCGGAGTCCGGGAATCGTTTCTTTTAAATTACCATATATTGCGGCGATGATTCCACCAATAATCAATCCGCCAGGCCAGCCCGCATGTAAAATATTTAGGTAGTGGGTTTTCTGTTTAGGGTAGAGAGTGGCAACGAGCGGATTAATTACCGCTTCACAGAGACCATTGGCAACAGCAAACATAAACATACCAACGTAGAGACACCAGTAAGTTCCATCCTTACCTACGGATTCGAAAATCGGAGTTGCCGCAAAAGTCACTAATGCAGAAAGTACATGTAATATAAAAGCCAACAGCAAGATTGGTTTGTAACCAACATTGTCGGTAATGAGGCTGGCTAACAGAATCACAATTCCGAAACCAACAAGGCCACCTCCAGTAATTGTTCCCAGTTCCAGTTTAGTAAAACCGTATTGGGCACCCCAGTCCGCCAGGATACCTCCTCGGATTGCGAAACCCACGCCGGCGGCAATGAGTGTCATAAAGCTCGCAATAAACAGTGGTTTATTGTTATTCATAGTTGCAATTTCTTTGATTGAACAGGGCGAGAAACGGGTGTAATGTGTTTTACAAGCAGTATTAATTCAGAAGCGATTAAGATCGGAAGCTGATCAGGAATGGGTGCTTCGAATGGTCTTGATCACACGACAATAACACAAAACATACTTCATCTTGACTCTCAAATCGTGACGAAGCGGTGTTGCATTTTTTATCAGCAACGCCAGATTCTAACCAACCTGAAACAAATTTTCCACAATACATATGCTGGAATGCGAATGTTTATCAGATTCCCGGGGCTTACTATAAAGTGGGGGCTTTCAACCTGCGTAAAATAAGTAGTCGTTCACGGCGCTCTGCATTGATTCCGTCCGGCAGATTTAATTTCTGATCCGACCTGGAGAGTTTTAACAATCTTTGCCAGTGATCAAAGCCCATTCGTTTTCGTGGCCAATCCATTCTTTGCCATATTTTTAGAAAACATTGTCGAATGATATAGTCTGGAGTATTTTTAAAAACATCGCAATCTAATCGCCATATTTCCTGATTTTTGTCTAAGGTTGCGGCAGTCAATATCTGCTCCGCTTGTTCATCAATAAGCGTGCTCACTTCATCGGCCTGATGAGAGAGCCGGTTTAATGCTTGAATTACGTTTGAATTCAGTTCTTTTTTTAAGAAAGGTAATAATTCGTGTCGTATGCGGTTTCGAGTGAATTTGACATCAGAGTTAGTTTCATCTTGTCGAAATTCTTGAGAGCATATTTTTAAATAGTTGAGTATTTCTCCGCGGCTGATTTCGAGTAGAGGACGGATTAAAAAAATTCCCTTCTGCAAATGGCGAATACGAGGGATTCCTTTGAGACCTGAGATTCCAGTACCTCTGATAATATGGTGCAAGACAGTCTCAGCTTGATCGTCGCATGTATGTGCAATGGCAATTCGTGTGCACTGATTTTCCTGGGCCATGCGGACTAAAAAGTCGTACCGCACCTTTCTGCAGAGTTCTTCTAAACCTTCACCCGATTCTTGTTGAAGACGGCTTAGTTCCTGTTTTTCATAAACAAAAGGGATTGCCAACCGCTCACATTCGGTTTTGAGCCATTTCGCATCAGTGTCCGAGCGATTTCCTCTCAAGCCATGATTGAAATGCGCCACGGTTAACGAAGCAGTGTAGGATGAATTGCTTAATTGGTGTAATGCTTGCATTAAAGCAACACTGTCTGCTCCTCCTGAGACAGCGATCAGAATGCGATTTTCTAAAATAGAAGTAGGTGGACTTGCGTTAATATCTTTTAGGGATTCTGATTCAACCCGCCCTTCACATTCAAGTAACCCCTGTTTTACTGCTTGAACAAACTGGTTCATCGAGAAATTGAATTCTGGAAAGTGGGAGAGATTAAGAAGTTATAGTAATAGCTTCAGAGAGTGAGATTTGAGTTTCAGCCAATATTTGTAACTATATACTATCGAAACTAGATTTGTCTTGTTACCATAAATAATGGAAATTTAAGAGAAGTTTCACCTACGTTTCAGTTTGAGACTGATTCCGTCTTTTTTTGAAGATCTTATTCTCTTCAAATTAGGAGATGAGTAATTCTGTTTTTTACTAGAGGCGTGGGCGTTCACTTTTCATAATAATTTCATCGTTTTTTATTTTTTAGGTTTCCTTTCGGCATTTCTTGGTTTGTTAGGGAGCATTGTTACAGCGACATTTTTTGACTCAATGTGTGTTGAATAAATCACTGTAATTAAAGAGTTTTTAAAAGTAGTCCCAGGTTCAGTGGAATTGGAAAATCAACAATGTTTGGTATTCTCAATGAGACAATTTTAGCAATTTATGTTCTTCTTACTAAATTGGTGAGAGTATTGCCGACGCTGATTCGTTCTCGAGAGTCGTCTTCTTTTAAGAGAAGTCACTTTTGGGATGTTGAGTTTATGACTCAATTGAAACAGAGAAATGAGATCGTGCGTCGTTTTTTGTCTCGTTTGGGAATAGAGCAGCGGTCTCGTGTGCCCGTAAAGGTAAGATCTGACGAATGTCGTTTTAAACGTCGATAACTAGATCAAAATACGGACTATCTGTTTGTTGTATAAGTGTTATCCTGGGCTGCAAAAAATTAAATCATGTCATTGAATTCATTTCTTTAATCAGGCATATTTAATTTCAAAACTCTCTGGCGCTCCTGTCATCCTAAAGAAATTCCTGACAACATGATTTGTGCTGATCTGTTTATTCTCTTTTTGGAGTTTAAATCGAGATGAGTTCAATTTTGTCTCTGTTGTTTGCTAAGGCCATATAGCGGATAACAGGAAAGGGACTTTCACTATAGGCGCATAGGAAGCACCTGGAATATGTTTACTGAAGTTGCTATTGGGGCTGGCCTGGCGTTTATCGTCGGGGCTGTCATTGGTTATTTTTTTGATCGAATTCGCCGCGGATCCGCTTACCAATCGTATGCACAGATTCTGAAACAAGCAGAAATCGATTCAGAAAATTTGCTCAAGAGCCAAAAGCTGGAAGCCAAAGAAGAGTTGTTGCAACGTCGAGAAGCTCTTGAAGAAGATGTTAACAAACAACGAGAAGAGCTATGGTCGATTGAAAAGAAACTTAGTAAGCGAGAAGCCACTTTAGAGGACCAACAAGCAGATTTCCTCAAAAAGGAAGCCATGATTCAGGCAACTCAATCCAAAATTGCATCCCGATCCAAGGCGGTCGAAGCCAGAGAACAGGAACTCGAGCGCGCCCTTAAAAGCCAGCAAGAAGAGCTGTTTAAGATTAGTGGACTTGATCGAGAGACCGCTTCCAAGATGTTATTGGATCGTTTGGAAGGAGATTTGAAGAATGAAACCGGGGCACTGATTCTCAAGCATCAAGCTGAATTAAAACAGACGTGTGATAAAATTGCGCGTGAGACGATTGGAATGGCCGTTCAGCGGTTTGCCTCTGGTCATGTAGCAGAAACAACAGTTTCCACTGTGGAATTGCCAGAAGAAGAAATGAAAGGGCGGATTATCGGTCGCGAGGGTCGCAATATTCGCGCTTTTGAAAAAGCGACTGGAGTTGATGTGATTGTAGACGATACTCCGGGGGTCGTTGTCGTGTCTGCATTTGATAATGTGCGGCGTCAGATTGGTAAAATGTCTCTTCAGAAATTAGTCAACGACGGTCGAATTCATCCTGCTCGTATCGAAGAAGTTGTTGAGGAGACTCAGAAAGAGCTTGAAGAGTATATTCAGACAATGGGACAGAATGCATGTCAGGAAGTGAATATCTCAGGGGTGAATCCCAAGTTAGTCGACTTGTTGGGGAGACTCCATTTTCGAACAAGTTATAGTCAAAATGTGTTAAGGCATTCAATCGAGGTTTCTGCGTTAACTGGTATTATGGCAGAACAACTTGGTCTGGATGGTACAATTGCTCGTCGGTGTGGACTGTTTCATGATGTTGGAAAAGCAGCAGACCATGAGATGGAAGGGGGGCATCCTGCTGTCGGTGCCCAGTTGTTGAAACGATATGGAGAGTCGCAGGAAGTTGTACATGCGGCGGCGGGACACCATGATGATATTCGTCCTGATTATATCTATACCGTATTAGTAGCTGCCGCTGATGCGTGTTCTGCTTCACGTCCGGGAGCGCGTCGAGATACACTTGAGAAATATGTTCGACGTTTAGAAGAGTTGGAAACACTTGTTTGTGGATTTCCAGGTGTCGACCATACCTATGCCATTCAAGCGGGGAGAGAAGTGCGTGTTATTGTGGATTCAGATCAGGTAAATGATCGTGAAGCGGCAAAAATGTGTAAAGACATCGCAAAGGCGATCGAGGAAACGTTAACGTATCCAGGTGAAGTTCGTGTGACAGTCATGCGAGAGTCGCGTACGATTGAGTATGCCCGTTAATCGGTTAATTGTGCACGCATCAACGAGGCGATGGCTTGAGGGTTGTCGCCACGTTCTTGCTTTAAATGATTGATGACTTTTTTTCGTCGTTCAACTGAGTGATTCTGGTTGAGTTTAAATTTGCCTTCAATGCGGTCGATCTCAATCGTAAATCCGACGATCCCCTTCAGTAACTGATTGATAAGCGTAGAGTCTACATTTTGTATCGACCATTGAGCAGGTTGAGAGGCTTCAAAAAAGTCAACATATTGCTCAAGAATGTCCTTCAATTCTTTTGGATCTTCAATTTGGGAATAGCGTCCATAGACATGTACGGCGAGATAATTCCAGGTGGGAACCGTATCTGGGTTTTCGTACCAGGTTGGTGAGATATAAGCGTGGGGGCCATGGAAAATGGTGAGCACACTCTGGTGCTGTTTCATCTCGGCATGTGGATTCGCTCTTGCAAAATGACCAATTAATCTACCTTGTTTGCGATCAAGTAAAATAGGTAAATGGCTGGCAAATGGTTCATTATCCATTTGGGAAATCAGAGTCGCAAAACTGTGTTGTTCTATAAAATTATGAAGTTCATTCAAATCCGTAATGCTGAAAGCAGATGGCACATACATTATCGAATCTGTCCTCTGGAAGTTCTGTGGTAATAAACGATTTATCACATTGTGGTCAACGAAATTGGCTTTTACCAGTTTCATTTCTACCAAATCGAAGTTCTTAGGTATTGGACAGGCTTTTGAGCCTACAGGTTCAGGAAGCTATCAATTCTTTAACCGTTTATTTAACTTGGGAGTGATATAATCATTTGAATGTATAATTAGTCTCTTTACTAAGGAACTTGATAGATATGCCGTTTATTGACATCAATACAGTAAAACCGTTAGAAGTTCTTCCTGGCTGCAAAATGCGTACTCCCTATGGGGAAAATCTGATGTTGTCTTATCTGGAAATGGATGAGGGAGCAGTTGTTCCTTTGCACGATCATCCCCACGAGCAGGGAGGGATGTTGCTTAAGGGCAAATTAGAGTTCACAATGGGAGACGAAGTGCGGATTGTCGAGGCTGGCGCGATGTTTATTATCCCTCCAAATACGCCACACAAAGTCATCGCCATCGATGGGCCAGCTGTTGTTTTGGATGTATTTACCCCAGTTCGTGAAGATTATGCAGAGCTCTACAACAAATATATTCCCGTAACAGATGGGGATTCTTAATTATTGAGGTATCGTTAGTCGGACTCTGATTGAAAATCATTGACAGCGCATGATGTTAAGTTTCTACTTTCATGATTTTTCAGTGGCGTTGAGTAATGTCTGTCCAAATCCTTCTAGATGTTGCACATTATCGCAAAATGCAGCATATTTAATTTGATGTCGAATTTCTTCATTCAAAGCACGGCCACCGACTACGAAGGCAACGTCCAGTCCAAATTCATCATAGAGCTCTGTGTAACCACGAATAAAATTCGCTTCATCTTTCAAGTGGCTGACACTGAGCCAGATCAACCGAGGTCTCTGTTGTTTAATGGCCGCAGCGAGTGTCTTAAATGGCAGGTTAGAGCCAAGCGAGACTGCATTCCATTTGTTGTCGCGAAGTACCAGTTCGACCATTGTTGTAGCCAGGGAATATAAATCACCTTCGAGTGTACCCCCAATCGCGAGTGGAGCTTCTGGTGGTGGGGGCGGGAGTAGCATGCGTAATTCGTGAAACACACGTACTGTAATTTCACAAGCAAGGCGTTCTTGGTAGATCTCAGCATCGCCGCATTTCCATCGGTTACCGATTGCCTCAAATGCTTTCACGAATACTAAGTCGCAGATAGAACTCATACTGTGTTCTGCAAGATACAGATCGAACACAATTTGGCGGCATTGTTCTTCATCACCATTCAACAGAGCATCGGTGATTTGGGACGCAGCTCGGTCAATTACACGAACTGTCTGACCTGTTGTTGCCGGTAAACCGAGGACCTCTGGTCGAATCAGCTCGTATTTGCTTGATCTTAAAAAGTCGATTAGCACGGAAAGCAAAATACGACGGTGTCCGCCAGCTGTGTAATGAGTGGAAATCGTGCCCTTATCGCACCATCGTTTAACGGAGGATTCACTCACTTGAATCGCACGCGCAACTTGTTTTGGTGTCAGGAATTCGCTCATATCATAATCTCTTAAAGGTTGCTTTTTTGAACGTTATGAACGTATTTGTTTTTTGCTCAATTACTAAAATCTTTATAAATAGTAGTATGATTTTTTGAATTAGCCAGTTTGTTTATTTGATATATAAATTTAAAAAATATAAATTTATCAACTATTTTTCGGTTTTGAATGATTTTCCAGTTGAAATCCACCGATCCTCGGTTATAAATTAATTTGAACGTTTTGAACGAATTTAACCTAGGGGATGGTAATATGGCGTTATGTTCAGTTGTTTCTGGTGGTCAAAATATGAATTCCGCTAAAGATAATTTAAAAGAACGTGTTTTAAAATTATTAGACGCTGAGATTGATTTTGTTTCCAATCGGTCATTTAACAGCCCAGATTTCGAATTGGAAACCTTTAAAGGTCTAAACTTTCCAAAATCAGCTGCGTCCAATGTTTCGATGCAAGACAAACAGTCTCAAAATCTGTCGCCGCATTTAGCACGTCTCTGTGAGGCTGAAGTCCTTTCAGTTGATGAGGAACGAGCACTTTTTCGACGCATGAACTTTCTCAAATTCAAAGCGAATTCTCTTCGGTCACAGCTTGACCCCGATTTCCCGGATCTGGAAAAAATCAATGCCATTGATTTGGCAATGCATGAGTCAGAGAATATTCGTAACTATATTTTTCGCTCTAACATGCGACTTGTTGTATCAATCATCAAAAAATGTGTTACTCCCTATATTACCTTTGAAGATTTACTGAGTGATGGCATCTGGACATTGATGAAAGCTGTTGACAAGTTTGATTATGATCGTGGTTTTCGTTTTAGTACATACGCATATCGTGCCATTTCAAACTATGCTTATCGCAAAATTGCCGATCGCAAAAAAGAAACGATGCGATTCACTCAGGCACCTCATGATCGTGTACTAGAGGAGACCAGAGATTCAAAACGATCAATGATGGGTGAGCAACCTTGGGAAGAAATGTCTAATGTGCTCACGAAGACAATCGAGAAACTGGATCAGCGCGAACAATTCATTGTTCGAGGCCGTTTCGCTCTTGGAAATTTTCGCAGTATTAAGACATTTCAAAAGCTTGCCGATGAGCTTGGGATTTCTAAAGAGCGAGTCAGGCAGCTTGAGCAACGTGCTGTAGCTAAATTACGCTCGATGGTTGAAGATGCTAAGTATGACATGTTACGTGAATTAGCAGGTTTTTAGTTTGAGTCTACTATGCGACATGATTAGGTGAAATACTATGAACCATAAATTCGAAATTGAGGCATTTTATGATGGTGCATGCCCTTTATGCCGACGTGAAATAAATATGATTCATCGCTTGGACAAACAAAACAAAATTCTCTTTACCGATATTTCTGATTCAAGCCTTGATATTCAGTCTTTAGGAAAATCTTATGATCAACTGATGAGTGAGATGCATGCACGGTTACCTGATGGAAGATGGATTACGGGAGTTGAAGTGTTTCGCCGACTCTACACGGTAATTGGTTTTCGATACCTTGTCTTACCAACCAGATTGCCCGTGATTTCTCAATCCCTGGATTTTATCTATCGTATTTTTGCGAAAAAAAGATTAAGTATGACTGGGCGATGCAATAATGGAAATAGCGCTTGCCAAACCACTTATCAAAAAAATGAGGTGGAGATTTGAAAATTGCGATCATTGGCGGTGGTATCTCGGGGCTAACTGCCGCCTATGGCTTGTATCAGCATCATGAACTGACATTATTTGAAGCGAATAGTTATATTGGCGGTCATACAAATACAATTGATGTAGAACTTGATGGTGAGCGTTATGCCATTGATACAGGATTCATTGTTTTTAATTACAATACATACCCAAACTTTACACGAATATTGAATGATCTAGATATCGCATCGCAACACACTTCAATGAGTTTCAGTATGAAGTGTGCTCGAACGGGACTGGAATATCGGGGGGCTGATTTAAATGGCTTGTTCGCCCAAAGACGAAATTTGGTAAGCTTGCGTTTTTATCGACTTTTAAAAGATATCCTACGCTTCAACAAACAATCTCTTTCTATTTTAGCATCGAAAGAGGAATCTCAAACTGTAGGCGAATACCTTACACGTGAACGTTACTCGAAAGAGTTTCTGGAGCAATATTTTCTACCCATGGGTTCGGCTATCTGGTCTTGTCCACTCGGAGTTTTTGAAAAATTTCCCATCCGTTTTATTGTCGAGTTTTATAAAAATCACGGTATTTTGGCAATCAGAGATTTACCTCAGTGGAGAGTCATTCGCGGCGGTTCGAAATATTACGTTGAAGCAATGATAACACGGTTTGCATCCTCGATTCGTACAAATTCTCCAGTTACTTCAGTGATTCGAAAAGAAGATTTTGTTGAAATCTGTCCACGCGGCGGTTCACCTGAACGATTTGACCATGTCATTTTTGCGTGTCATAGTGATCAAGCCTTGAATATACTAGGTAAAAATGCAACACCTGTTGAACGTGAATTACTTTCGGCATTTCCCTACGAAAAAAACGTAGCTCAATTACACACTGATATATCAGTCTTGCCGCGGAATCGGAGAGCGTGGGCATGTTGGAATTATTTTGCACCACCTGGTAGCAATGAGAAAGCGACCGTGACATACAATATGAATTTATTGCAAAATCTGAATTCCAGTAACACTTTTAGCGTGACTCTCAATGGTGAGGATCGTGTGGATCCGAATAAAGTCATTCGTAGGATCAACTATGAACATCCTATTTTTAGTGTTGGACGTGCTGCTGCACAACGACGTCATTCAGAAGTCATCAATCAGCGGCGTACATCATTTTGTGGTGCTTATTGGGGGAATGGTTTTCACGAAGATGGTGTGAATAGTGCATTGACTGTTTGTGATGCGTTAAACGGAACAAGAGAAACATGGAAAGCGGCATCTACGAAGGTTGGGTCCGACACCGGCGATTCGCACCAGTTGAACACAGCTTTCTAAATCGAATATTTTTGATGTATCTGGATCTTGATGAACTCGACAACGTTTTTCGAGGTCGTTTGCTATGGTCAGTGAACAGAACGGCTCTCGCTCGATTCTATCGTAAGGATCACTTAGGCGATCCGCAAAAATCACTCTCTGAATCTGTGCGAGAAATTGTAGTTGAAAGCGGCTATCCCAAACCAGAAGGACCGATTCGGTTACTAACTCATTTGCGATATTTTGGCTTTGTGATGAATCCCGTATCTTTTTACTTTTGTTTTGACCGCAATTCTGAACATCTTCAAAATGTTGTGGCTGAAGTCAATAATACACCTTGGGGAGAACAGCATTGTTATGTTTTAGATGCGGCCCAATTCACTAAGGGAAGCAACAGAAAACCAATTGTAAAGGAGTTTCATGTCTCACCATTTATGCCGATGGACATGCAATATTACTGGCGGTTGTCTGAGCCTCAAGATACTTTGATGGTCAATATTGAAAATCACCAATTGGAACAAAAGAAATTTGACGTAACGATGCGGCTTCAGCGGCGTGAAATTACATCAGCAAGTTTGATGCGATCACTGCTTCGTTTTCCATTGATGACTTTTTATGTATTTGTAGCAATTTACTGGCAAGCTTTACGTTTGTGGATCAAAAGAGTGCCGTTTTATCCACATCCAAAACATTCGAAATCTACAGAACAAAGCACGAATTCCGCAAAATCATGACAGCACTTAACAACACGATTGACAATCGAGAGCTAGATTCTTCCACACAACTTGGAATGATTAATTCTATTTCTCGTAGTTTTTTGATCAAGCGATTGAATCGGTTGATTCAGGGACATGTCATTCTCAATGATCGGCAAGAGCAACTCTGCTTTGGTGAGCAAAACGCAAACTTGCGAGTTGAGGTTACAATTCATAACCCGCGCTTCTACCGACGTGCAGTTACGGGAGGTGGCCTTGGAATTGCACAGTCGTTGATTGATGGAGATTGGACCTGCAATGATCTGACGTCGCTCATTCGTATTTTTATTCGAAATTTGGAGGTAACAGATCGTTTTGATGGAGGACTTGCCTGGTTTCGCCAGATGACGGCGAGAACAGGACACTGGTTAAGAAAAAATACTCGATTTGGGGCAACTCGTAACATTCGCGCTCATTACGATTTGGGAAATAATTTTTATCGGTTATTTCTTGATGAGACGATGAACTATTCAAGTGGCGTGTTCAAATATCCTGAAGATACTATGCAGGATGCTTCGATTGCAAAAATGACACGTGCTTGTCGTAACTTGAATTTACTACCTGATGACCACCTGGTTGAAATCGGCACAGGTTGGGGAGGCCTGGCGATCTATGCTGCAGAGAATTATGGTTGCCGAGTCACAACGACGACCATTTCACGTGAGCAATATAATTTGGCTGTCGAACGGGTAAAAAATGCAGGACTTACAGATCAGGTCTCGGTTTTACTGTGTGATTATCGCGACTTACAAGGGAAATTTGATAAATTAGTTTCAATAGAAATGATTGAAGCCGTTGGCCATCATTATTTCGATACGTTTTTCCAAAAGTGCAGTAACTTGCTTCGAGATGATGGATTAATGTTACTGCAGAGTATTGTGATCAAAGATCAGCGTTTCAAGGAGTATTTGAGAAATGTTGATTTTATTCGCAAGTACATTTTTCCAGGCGGTTGCCTCCCGTCAGTTTCGGCAATACTGGAATCCACTTCTAAAGTGACTGATATGCGTTTGTTGCAATTGGAAGATATTGCTCCACATTACGCGCAAACATTACGATGCTGGCAGCAGCAGTTTAATAATCGTTTAGATCAAGTTCGAGATCTGGGATATTCTGAGTCATTTATTCGGATGTGGAATTACTATTTTAGCTACTGTGAGGCTGCGTTTGAAGAACGCCAATGTAATACCGTTCAAATGTTATTTGCCAAACCAGAAAGTCGCTTCGACTTAGTCAAGCATTCCTTTGAGACAACTGGTTTCTCCAGACAGGAGATGTGAACGTGAACCCGTGGTTGATGATACTCATTGCTTGGTTCTCGATGGCGATTGTGATGTCCTTATTATGGGGCTTTCAGCGTCGTACAAATGATGCAGGAA
The DNA here is from genome assembly GCF_007748175.1 of Gimesia aquarii. Classification (NCBI taxonomy): domain Bacteria; kingdom Pseudomonadati; phylum Planctomycetota; class Planctomycetia; order Planctomycetales; family Planctomycetaceae; genus Gimesia; species Gimesia aquarii. Next base: position 3,900,211 of record NZ_CP037422.1, on the reverse strand, counting down.
TTGTTGATGTTGCCTGGGGAATGGGGGTTGGTCTGCTGGCTCTGTTTTTTGCCTGGGGTAGTACAGATGGTGATTTGACGCGAAGAATAATCATCGCAACGCTTTCACTCGTCTGGGCGATACGTTTGAGTGCGTATATTTTGTGGCGTGTTTTTACCATGCCCGAGGATGGTCGTTATCAGTCTTTGAAAAAAGACTGGGGCGCTGTGGCACAATTAAAGCTGTTCTGGTTCTTTCAATTCCAGGCGATCGGCAGTCTTCTGTTTGCATTACCCATGTTAATTGCTGCACGTGGTAAATCATCACTAGGTATTTTTGATCTTCTCGGAATCTGCATCTGGCTTATCGCTATTATTGGTGAACTCATCGCCGATTGGCAACTTGCTCGATTTAGAGCGAAGTCTGAAAATCAGGGGCAAGTTTGTCAGGAAGGGCTTTGGAAGTATTCACGGCATCCAAACTATTTTTTTGAATGGCTACATTGGTGGGCTTATGTGTGCCTGGCGGTAACCGCACCTTGGGGATGGGTTACCATATTGGGGCCACTATTGATGCTGCATTTCATTCTTAACGTAACAGGAATTCCGCCAACCGAAGCACAGGCGCTAAAGAGCCGCGGGGATGCGTATCGGGAATATCAGCGAACGACGAGTGCGTTCTTTCCCTGGCGACCAAAATTGGAAAAGGTAGCGGTATGAAAATGGACCGATTCGTTAAGTTGGCTATTGAATTAATTGAAAAAGGTTGGGTTCCAGACCGTTTGATACGGCAAGCCATTCGCCATTTGTGCAAGAAGCGTCTGAGTTCGCTTGATGCAGGAAGCGATGATGTTAATGAGTCAATCCAACAGTCATTTATTGAGTCGGCTCAGCAGAGCCCCATTGCGCTGGTACCAGAAAAAGCAAATGAACAACATTACGAAGTTCCCGCAGAGTTCTACGATCATGTGTTAGGACACCGCCGCAAATACAGTTGCTGTTATTGGCCAGATGGCGTTACTACATTAGACGAAGCAGAAGATGCGGCCCTTCGAATGACTTGCGAACATGCACAGCTTGAGGATGGTATGCAGATTCTTGAACTCGGATGTGGGTGGGGTTCATTGTCGCTTTGGATCGTTGAGAACTATCCGCATTGTCGGTTAACGGCAGTATCGAATTCACACTCACAGCGTGTATTTATCGAACAGCAGGCTATCGATAAGGGGGTTTCCGACCGCTTAACTGTTATTACTGCTGACATGAACGACTTCACGACTTCACAGAAGTTTGATCGTGTCGTGTCTGTCGAAATGTTTGAGCACATGCGGAATTATAAAACGCTTTTAAATCACATTGCAAACTGGTTGACAGATGAAGGCAAGCTCTTCGTGCATATTTTTTGTCACCGCAAGTTTGCTTACCCCTTCAATGATGAAAATGCCGATGATTGGATGGCGCGTCATTTCTTCTCAGGTGGCATTATGCCAAGTGATGATTTATTATCCCACTTTGCAGACCATATGCGCGTAGAGAAACAGTGGCGGTGGGATGGTCAACATTATCAGCGCACTTCTGAAGCATGGTTAGAAAATCTTGACCTGCAAAGTGATCAACTTATGCCAATTCTCGCTTCCACCTATGGTGAGCAAGAAGCAAGTCGCTGGCAAATGCGTTGGCGTCTCTTCTTCCTGGCTGTAGCAGAACTATTTGGTTACCTAAATGGTGAAGAGTGGTACGTGTCGCATTATCTGCTGGAACCTGTGCAGAGTCTTGATCAAAGTGATAAATTAAAAATGCTGTCTAGATCAGAAAATAAATATTCTGCTATCTAAATTTCATTTCTTGATAGTTTCAATTATTCTGGATTTCTGAAGCAATTGTTCCAAAGCATCACAAGCATTTTTAACCCCGTCTTCTTTTCTTATCTCTTCCTTTATCTCTTTAGCCCGGCGTGAATATTCTGGGTTTTCGAGCAAATGCCGCAATTCTGTCATTGCACGATTTGGAGTGTAGCGATGTTGGGGAATGATGCGTGCAATTCCCAGTCGGGCTGCGCGTTCGGCGTTGTCTGGTTGGTCCCATGCATGAGGAACGATCAGCATGGGACGTCCTGAGTGCATCGTTAGCCCTGTCGTACCGATACCACCATGGTGGACGATGGCAGCCGCCCTAGGAAAGAGTTCAGAGAAGGGGGCATAATCGATGGCCATGACTCCATCCGGCAGGGTAGTTGATCGATTTTGAACGTTCTTGCCTACAATGAGCACAGCTCTCTGGTTCAAAAGTTTTGCTGCAGCGGTGCTGTGCTCATAGAACAGACCTGCATTCTTCGAGATGGCTGAGCCGAGCGTAAACACGATGGGAGGGGGCCATCATCCAGAAAACGAGATAGCTTTATTGGCAGTCCGGCTTTGATATCTTTGTCAAAGAATGGAAAGCTGGTTATGACGGTTTGTGAGGGCCAGTCAGGTTGTTTGTCGGCCAGTAACTTCGAGAACGGGGCCAGAACCAGATCGGGAGAGTGACTGTCGGCTAGCGGGTTCCCCTCCTTAGTCGGGGGGAGGCCGATTTCCGCACGCAATCGGTACCAGGGTTTCACCATGAACCGACTTACTCTCTTTCCGAACCAGAATAATGGTTTCCAAAATTCAGGACCAAGGCAACGCAATTTTTTGGAAAGAACCGGGGCGAGAGGAATGATGGGAACATCATAAGTCGAGAAGAATCCCAAGGGGATATGCACGATAGATACCCACGCGATACCAGTCTTTTCAGCAACCAGCCTGGCAGAGTAAGTGGCTAACATTGATACCAATAGATCTGCACCTTCTGTTGCAGCTAATATATCTTCGTAAGACTCTCTTAATTCTAGAATCAACCATTCACGACCCACCCGGATAAAACCCATTCTCAAGTTGCTGCGCCGTCGCATCAATTCAGGATCATTTACCCAATCAGAATTGGGGCGAATAGCCCGGAATTTCATATCCAGTTGCTCGATTTTATTCTGGTAACACTTGCTCGTTGCAAAAACCACTTCATACCCTCGAGCTTGCAAACCACAGGCAATGGCAATATAGGGGGGCAGATCACCTAACGAGCCGATTGTGGTGATGACGATTTTTTTTGCAGTGGTGTTTTGCAGTTTCTTTTGCATGATCTGCTATACGTACTGCCTTTGTCTCGAAGACAAATAAGAATTAAGACTTTTTTCAGTATAGCACATTCGAAACACGATTTGAAAAAAGAAAGTGAGCTCTTTATTGAAAAGTCGAGAGAAGTATTTGTAGCATCAGATGTTGATACTCCCCATTTAATAAATGGGTTTTATAGTTTGTCGACCTGAGGAGAGATCAGATGAATGATAGTATGAGTCGGTTTTCAGTGAAGGGTAAGACGGCTTTGGTCACAGGTGCTTCCAGAGGAATTGGTGCAGAAATTGCGATGAATCTAGCTCAGGCAGGGGCAGAGGTGTTGATTACGGCAAGGCACCATTATGACCTTACACAAGTGTGTGAAAAAATTCGTTCTTTTGGTAGTAAGTGCGAGGCAATCGAAGCCGACCTTGTCTCTATAAATGGAGCAGAAGAAGTGGCTCAGAAGTCGTTTGAGCATTTCTCGACAATAGATATTCTGGTAAATAATGCTGGTACAGTCAAAGTTGCCCCCTTCTGGGAAACCACGGTTGAAGATTGGGATCAGATGCAAGCAGTCAATCTACGTGCTCCATTCATTCTTTCCAAAATATTAAGTGAACCGATGCGAGCACAAAAACAGGGAAAAATCATCAATATCTCTTCTGTCGCGGGCATTGCAGCACTCTCCGGTCATGCTGCCTACAGTGCTTCCAAGGGAGGATTGAATCTGTTGACGAAGGTCATGGCGGCGGAACTCGGGCCGTTTAATATCCAATGCAATGCTGTTGCACCGACGGTGATACTGACTGAGTTAGGGCAGAAAGTATGGGGATCACCAGAGAAAGGTGAGCCCATGAAAGATAAAATTCCCTTACATCGTTTCGGTAAGCCTCTGGAAGTCGCAGATTTGGTACTCTACCTGGCGAGTCCGGCTTCCGATATGATGACAGGGCAGGTCATTGCTCTCGATGGTGGTTATACCGCTTTATAAATGTTACTAAGAATGGGCTCTCTTGCTTTCATAATTCTTCTGGTATCTGAAGTCCAAGATTGATAAATTGGAAACATAGATTTACGATACGAATACGTGTTGCCCATGTTTTTGGTTCGTAGACAAGTCGTGTGAGGATTTCTTCCTCATATTTAAAATGATGCTAAGGATCAGATTCTGCAAATTCGCAATGAACGACTAAATGTGGCTTTCTCACCATAATATTGGCTGTAATTTCGATAGGGAGACGACCTCTGTGAAAGTGAATCGTTATACTAAAAAGAGGAAACGATCTTCTCTTCTTAGTCGAGTTGTTTTTTTATCCCTACTGCTCACTTTATTTTCGTCCTTTGGATCTCTCGAAGCGGCTGTCCCCCGCGTCGCGCGTGGCTTACAAGTGTTGTACACATTTGATGCCACGCGGGGTGATATCATCCAGGACCAGTCCGGGCTAGGGCAGGCCTTAGATTTGAAGATAGAGAAACCATCCGCAGTTCAATGGAGGAATGGGGTTCTCGTCGTTCGCTCATCGACTAAGATCAAGTCGTCTGTTCCAGCAAAGAAAATTATCAATGCTGTTAAACGCTCGAACAGTCTCACTGTAGAAGCATGGGTAAAACCAGCTAATAATCAGCAGAAAGGGCCGGCACGAATTGTTTCAATTTCTTCAAATTCGAGCCAGCGAAATATGACGCTTGGTCAAGAAGCAAAAAATTTTGATGTGAGGTTGAGAACAACGTCGACAAGTACGAATGGTCTTCCTTCAACGGCTACATCAAATAACTCGGTAACATCTGCTTTAATGCATGTGGTTTTTACACGCGATGTAACTGGTACTGCGCGAATTTATATTAATGGTAAACAACGAGCCAATAAAAAAGTTCCCGGTAAGCTTAAGAACTGGAGTAAGGACTTTCCATTGATCCTGTCTAATGAAAAATCAGGCGATCGCCCCTGGTTGGGAGAATTTCATTTAGTAGCCGTTTTTAGTCGCGCACTGACCACCAATGAAATCAATCAAAACTATCGAGCTGGAACCAATGTGAAAACTGGAAACAAGCAGACAAAGGAAGAATTGGCTGCCACACGTGCCCATCAATTGTTTGAAACGCGAATTGCCCCCTTACTCGCGCAAAATTGTTTAGACTGTCATGATTCCATAACTAAGAAAGGGCGATTAGATTTATCACAGAAAGCTGCAGCACTGGCCGGTGGTGAAAGTGGTAAGGTGATTGTGCCAGGCAAGGCCAGTGAAAGTTTACTGTGGGAACAAGTCAAATCCGGTGATATGCCACCAGAGGGAAAGCCGTTATCAACTCAAGAAATAGCGTCATTAAAAGAGTGGATTAACAATGGGGCAATCTGGTCAAGTGATGTGATTGATCCTGCAGTTTACGCACATGACAGTCGTGCTGGCGATGTTTGGGTTCAACGACTTACAAATTCCGAATATATTGAAACGGTTCGTCGTGCCGTGGGAGTCGATATTTCAAAGGAAGCACATGAGATGCTTCCACCGGATTTGAGGGCAGATGGCTTCAGTAACACTGCTTACAATCTTAACGTTGATCTTAAGCACGTAGAGATTTATGCGCGTCTTGCCGAAATTATTGTCAAGCGAATGGACGTGATGAAGTTTGCAACCCGATTTTCCAAAAGCCGAAAGCTGTCTACCGATGCGACGATGCGCGAGTTTGTGGGGAGTATGGGGAAATGGCTTTTCCGTGGTCCTTTGGATGATCGAGAAGTCACAACCTATAGCGGAATTGCAACGACGGTTGCCAGTGCTGGCGGAGACTATAAAGAAGCAGTCAGTTATATAGTCGAAGCTATGTTACAATCTCCTCGTTTTATTTATCGTATCGAAAACCAGCGTGGTGATGGAACTGCCTGGCCTGTTGGCGAATATGAACTCGCGTCGCGCATGAGTTATATTATCTGGGGTGGGCCTCCGGACGAGGAATTAATCAGAGCTGCCGATTCTGGTGAGCTTCACGATCCTCAAAACGTCGACAAACAAGTAAGTCGTATGCTTCAGAATCCACGTGCAGTGGAACGATCATTGCAATTCGTCTCGGAATGGTTGAATCTGGACAGATTGAGTAACTTGAGGCCTGACCTTAAAAAATTTCCGAAGTGGAATGGTGCACTCGCTACTGACATGCGGGAAGAAACGTTGGCGTTCTTCAAAGAAATCGTCTGGCAAGAGAAACGGCCGCTTGCAGATCTGTTGAATGCACAAGTAACTTATGTGACACCACAACTGGCAGCGCATTACGGACTCAAACCAAAAGGCACTGGATTGGTTCGTTATGATTTGACAGCAATTCCCGCGCGTGGGGGACTACTCACGCAAGGAAGTGTCTTGACCGTGGGGGGAGATGAAGCTTCTATGGTGACTCGTGGTTTATTTATTTTACAAGATATTTTGCGTGGTACGGTGAAAGATCCACCTCCAGGACTCGATACGACTCCTGTGCCCTCAAAGCCGGGACTGTCTCAACGTCACATTGCGGAGCAACGAATCGCGAATGCTTCATGTGCTGGATGTCATGTGAAATTCGAACCACTGGCATTTGGTCTCGAAAAATTCGATGGCCTTGGTTCGTTTCACAACAAGGACGAGCACGGAAATCAATTGCGCGATGATGGTGAAATTCTCTTTCCTGGTACAGCCAAACCGGTTTCTTATCAATCCAGTGCTGAATTGATGAATCTGCTTGCAGGAAATCCAAGAGTTCAACAATCGATTACCTGGAAAGTCACTCAATTCGCACTTGGTCGTCCACTTGTTGCAGCGGATGCGCGTATTATCGATCAAATTCATAGAACTGCTCAGAAAAATGGCGGAACATATTCGAGCTTGATCACCGCTATTGTGATGAGTGATTTGGTTCAGCTGACACGAACAGAGGCAATTTCATCGGAGGTTCACGAATGACAATACAAAAGATCAATCGACGTACCATGCTCAAAAGTGTGGGAACTGCTACCGTGGGGTTACCACTGCTTGAAGAGATGCTGGTTTCATCGACACAGGCTGCTCAAAATCAAACGAAAGAAGTGCCCGTCAGAGCATTCAACGTTTTTTTTGGTCTCGGCATACCCGCGCCACTACAAACTGAAGGTTTTGAGGGAGTTTTGGAACCACTTAAACCATTAAGTAATAAACTGCTCATCATGCGAAATGTAGACCAGGTTCGTTGTGACGAGAAAGGAATCAACGCTCACTACGATGGTGCTTCTGGTGCATTCACGGCGGAGCCACCGGACGGCGAAGCCAAATCGGGTGGACCTTCAATTGATCAGGTCATTCGAAAAGCGCATTATCCCAAGGGGTTGCCACCCGGAATGGTTTCAACACTGATCGGTGGTACGTTTTTCAGACGGAGTCGTGTGGGGCGCTACGTTCATAGCTACAATCAGGATTGCACAGTTGCTGCTACTATGCAAGAAAGACCACGCGATCTTTTTGATCGTGTTTTCGGTTCTATTTCTGTAGGCGGTGATGGTACTGACGTACGTCGCAAACGAATTAAACGAAGTGTATTGGATTCGGTAGTTGATGATTACAAATTTTATACGGGTGTGAATTCTCCATTAGGCTCTGCTTCGAAAGCACGCGTTGCAGACCATCTTGATCGAATTCGGGAGTTTGAGCAACGTGCCTTTGCATTAAAGAAAAAAAATCCCAATGCCCCCCAACTACCACCGCGTTCAAAAATTTTACATGGTGGACCTGCTGATCCTGGTGGTATGGGAGTCGATATTACGCTCGAAGAACTCACTACCGAATGGCGTTTGATGGCCGATTTGTACGCTCTGGCAATTCAAATGGATCGTGTTCGCTTTGGTGCATTAACATTTCTGGCTGCCGGAGAGCGCATCCGTTTGACGGGCGATTATGAGTATAACGGCAAAAAAATTTGGAAGTTTGACGATGCCCGTCAACAGAACGCTTCAGGCGATAAAGGGTGCAGCCATGAATGGTGGCATAAGTTCAACGAAAAGAAGAAAAATGAAGCACTGCGCGCTCACGCTCATATGAAAATGCGCGAGGTGGCTTATTTCCTGCAGCGACTCAATGATAAAGATTCGATCGAAGCTAACGGACAGACGATCCTTGAAAATTCTCTAATCACAATTTCCACTGAATCAGGTGATGGTCGTCACAACGATGTCAAACGTGAGCTGTCCGGGGTCTTCCATGCGATCACAGGAGCAAATGGTCGTTTTAAAACGGGGCAGATCATGGACGTGGGGGCCGAGGGGCTTGACGTGTACAATACGATGCTTGCTGGAATGGGAGTTAAAGATCGGCTCGGTCCCTCAAAGCGGAAGATGAGTCCTGTCGATTCGATTCGAGCGTAAATCGACGTTGCAACCATAATAACACAAAACTTATCATAGGTATGAAAATATCTGTGTAAAAAATGACGCCTGCGTTTCCTGATGCATAATTCTGAGTCATCATCATCTGGTACGCGTGTCCTCCGGCAGCCCTTAGAAGAAACAGTGCTGGCCCCACTACGGCAGCAAGACGTAAGCCAAAGCTCCCTCGAAATGCTAGAAAGCCGACGACAGCATATCCCAGGCTGGCTGTACCGACTTCAAACTGAAACGGGCTTTGTTCCCAACCAATGAACCGAGCTGCTGTCTCACCAAAGAAAGAATGCATTACGAAGTTATAGAAGAAGGAGAAGCCAATTGAGAACAAGAGAAAATAGGAAAACAGCGCTTCGACAACAGTCGATGCTGTTATCGGACTTTGTTGCCGTAAGAGTGAGATGGCAGATGCAATCAATCCCAGAATCAAGAAGCTGAGCGTAAAATTTTCGAGCAGAAAAGGGATAAGAGTACTCACTGATTGTCTCTGACGTTAATTAGTCTTTATGTCGTTGCAAATAATTTCCAGCTGTTGCCATCATTCTAGCACAATTTATGTGGTAGAAAATTATGCTTCTGCTTTTTCGAACGATTTATTCGCATAACTTGCTAACATTTTAATCAGCTTATTTCTCACGATCGGTTTGGTGGCGTAGTCATCACAGCCTGCATCGATGCATTTCTGTCTGTCTGTTGACATGGCATGTGCTGTCAGGGCGATAATGGGAGGGGAATATCCGGCATTCCGCAGTTTTCGAGTTGCGGCATAGCCATCCAGGACAGGCATCTGCATGTCCATAAGAATGACATCAAACGGTTGATTTTCTGATAATGCTTCGGTCGCTTTGTCAAACGCAATTTGACCATTCTCAACCACCGTGACATCTGCACCCGATTTCTTCAAAACAAAGCCAATCAGGCGCTGATTGTCCGGACCATCTTCTGCAAACAGGATACGGCTATCTTTCAGCAACAATTCGGGTTCCTGAGAGGTATTGCTTTCTGCATTCTCGGTGATCGATTCTGCAGCGTTTGTAATCATTCGCACTTTGTTCAACGGGCCGGTAGTCACAGTGACTGAAAACGTGCTCCCTTTCCCATTTGTACTTGTAACTGAAATCGTACCACCCAGAAGTTCCACCAGACGTTTGCTGATTGTAAGTCCCAGTCCCGTTCCACCAAACTTTCGGGTTGTTGAGCCATCGGCTTGAGTGAATGGGGTAAAAAGTCTGGCAATTTTCTCTTCAGGGATTCCGATTCCAGAATCGATTACGTCAAATTGTAGTTTTGGTTCAAGCCTTTCTCTGTTTAAAAGTCGGACAATTATCTGAATTGTACCCGTTTCCGTAAACTTAATTGCATTACCTACAATGTTGATGAGGACCTGACGAAGTCGTGTGGGATCAGAGCAGATTGTTTCAGGAATCGGTCCATCAAATTGAATGTTCAATTCCAGACCCTTGGCCTTTGTCCGCACTCTCATTAGTGATATTACATCAGCAACGACCTGACGGGGAGAACAATCAATCTGTTCTACATCGAGTTTACCCGCTTCGATCTTGGATAAATCCAGAATATCGTTGATCAGGCAGATCAGACTTTCCCCATTTCGCTTGATTGTTTGTACCGAGTCAATGTCCTCCTGTTTGGAGACACTTCCAAGCAGCACGTCGGTGAATCCCAAAATGGCTGTCATGGGGGTGCGGATTTCATGGCTCATGTTGGCGAGAAATTCGCTTTTAGTTTGGTTTGCAGTTTCAGCTGCTTCCTTCGCTTTAATTAGATCATTTTTTGCTACTTCCAATGCTTGATCAATCAAAACGCGTTGGCTGACATCTACCGAGTATTTTACCACCTTAAATGGTTTTCCATTTAAGTCCAGGATCGGTGTGTATGACGCTTGAATCCAGATTGCCTGGTCATTCTTTCCAATACATTTCAGCTCTGATGTTACGAATTCACCTTGATTAAGCTTATCCCAGATTGTAGCGTACCTTGCGCTCTCACGCTCTTGTGGGTCAATGAAGAGATTGTGTTCCTGGCCGCTTACTTCTTCCTGAGAGTATCCCATTATTTCTATAAAGTTATTATTTGCTTTGACGATTGTACCATCCATCTCGAATTCAATTACCATTTGTGACTTGCTGATGGCATCAATCTGCCCTTCATAATCGGCATTGAGTTGTCGCTGATGAACTTCATTTGTCAGGTCTCGAATGATGCCTGTGAACAGGATTTCTTTATTTTTTGCATCATCTTCCACGACGACCTGGCTTACAGAAAGATGGAGGGGGAACGTGCTACCATCTTTACGTTGCCCGACTGCCTCACGTCCGCTACCGATCACGTTTGCCTTTCCAGTTTCCAGGTAGCGAGACAGATAACCATCGTGTTCTTCACGATAAGGGGAAGGCATGAGCAGTTTTATGTTTTTCTCTAAAATTTCGTCTGCTGCATATCCAAACAGACGTTCGGCGGCCGGGTTGAATGATCTGATCAGTCCTTTACCCGAAATCGAAATAATTGGATCGACGGCCGTATTTACAATCGCTTCGATACGACGCTCGTTTGCTTTGCTTTTCTCCGTGGCTATTTGTAATTCCCGTGTGCGTAAATCGGCTTCTTCTTCTTTTCGCTTCTGTTCTGTTAGATCACGAATGATACCCGTGAAAAGGATCTCTGGATTTTGTGCATCATCTTCTGCAAGAACTTGGCTGACTGAAAGGTGCAGAGGGAATGTACTCCCATCCTTACGTTGCCCGATTGCTTCGCGTCCACTGCCGATCACATTTTTGATTCCGGTTTCCAGGTAGCGAGCCAGATAACCATCGTGTTCTTCCCGATAAGGGGAGGGCATGAGGAGTTTAATATTCATGCCGAGGATTTCGTCTGCTGCATAACCAAACAGACGTTCGGCTGCGGGATTGAATGATTTGATCAATCCTTTACCGGAAATCGTAATAATTGGATCGACGGCCGTATTCACAATTGACTCAATACGACGTTCATTCGCTTTACTTTTCTCTGTGGCGATTTGTAGTTCCCGTGTGCGTAGCTCAGCCTCTTTTTCTTTTTGTTTCTGTTCCGTCAGATCGCGAATGATGCCGGTGAAAATGATTTGTGGATTTTGAGCGTCATCTTCCACGACGACTTGACTGACTGAAAGGTGTAAAGGGAAGGTCGTTCCATCTTTGCGCTGTCCGATCACCTCGCGGCCACTACCAATCACATTTTGAATTCCCGTTTCCAGATATTTGGCTAAATAACCATCGTGTTCTTCCCGATAAGGGGAGGGCATGAGGATTTTAATATTCATACCCATGATTTCGTCCGCAGAATATCCAAACAAACGTTCGGCAGCGGGGTTGAATGATTCAATCAATCCCTGACCAGAGATCGTAATGATTGGATCGACGGCCGTATTCACAATTGATTCAATACGACGTTCATTGGCTTTACTTTTCTCCGTGGCGATTTGTAGTTCCCGTGTGCGTATCTCAGCCTCTTTTTCTTTTTGTTTCTGTTCCGTCAGATCTCGAATGATACCCGTGAATAAAACCTCTTTATCTTGGCCATTTTCTTCCAGAAAAACTTGACTGACTGAAAGATGGATAGGAAATGTCGTTCCATCTTTGCGTTGTCCGACTACTTCTCGGCCGCTACCAATAATTTTTTGTTTACCCGTTGTTAGATACCGTGCGAGATAGCCGTCATGCTCTTCACGGTAGGGGGAGGGCATGAGCATGTTGATATTTTTCCCGAGTACTTCGCTTGTAGAATATCCAAACAGACGTTCGGCGGCAGGATTGAAGGCATGTATGATTCCACGAGAAGTAATTGTTATTATGGCATCGACGACATTTTCTAGAATCGCCTGGTGGGATGAATTTTGTTTTTGCCGCTCTTGGATTATCGCGAACTCCGAAGCAGTTCGAGTTTGTTCTTTTTGAGAACTCTTTTGTTTTAAACAGATGATTGCTGTCACCCAAATTGCCAGTATGGAGAGTATTCGGTTTGTGATGACCTTTCCAATTGACGATCCAACTGGTGAGAATACGAATCCTAGTAATGTAAGAATCGTCGATGCAATTGCGACAACCCAGGTTAATTCTCTTCGCGGTGACCAAAGTGTACTTGATACAAGAAGAACGTAGAGAACACCGCAAGCTACTCCCAGTGGAGTCATTAGGTCAACTATCAAAATTGCGAATAACAGAGTCAGACCGCTTAACAGATATCGTAACGGAATAGTCTGCTTGATAGATTTAAGAGGAGTAGACCAGGACCACTTGGACCATCCTCGTTGTTGGTTGCGATTTTCCATTGTCCTACACTTATTCCTAACCTCAGTATGCTCAACTGAAGTTTTTGATTGAGATGGAGATATGGGTAATTTTACCCACTCCCAAAGAATAGGTTGCGTTCTGGCAACATGCGTGGAGGTAAAGAACTGGAATCAGGGCAGAAACGTCTTGCAAGCAAGGGGGGCAGGACTGAGAACCGCTACAACTTGCACAATTAGAAACTCTCGGAATCACTGACTTTGGGAGTTCGTTGTCGTCAGTTCAAACTTCCATGCGCCCAGATCGGTGCGATTTTTGCGCTGGTTTCCACCAAAATCTGAGCCAACTTCCTTGGTTTTGATACCGGTGTTACGTGCAGGTGAGTTGCTCTGGAGCTGGTAGTCTTTTGCATTTTTGGAACCACCTTTGATAAAGAGCGGATCGGCATAAACATCATTGGCACTTTTGACTGCTCGATGTGGAATTCCGCCATGCCAGAGATTATTTCGGAACTCTATTTGATCAGTCGGGCCTTGAATATCTGTAATCTGCGCTTCACCTGTTTGCTTGAAAATATTATTCACGAAACGGGAAACTTGATGGCCCTGGTCAGCATCAATATGGAGCAGGGGGCCCGTTGATCCGTATGCAGTATTATGAGCAAAGATGGTGTGACGCAGTCCTCCGCCACGCTGATAGCTTCCTGAATAAAAGGCGAAATAGTTGCCGATGAGGATATTGTTTGTAACTGTATTGTGTGACGACAAGTTTGTGTATTCTCTATAATTTTCATTAGCAATTTGGATGCCTGATGCCGGCTGATTGAAGCGATAAAACTTGTTGTCGTTGGTTGTATAAACCAGATTCCGGGTGACTTGAGTGTTGGTTGTATTGTCCAGATAGATGTTGACTGAATAATTGTCATGAACAACGTTGTCTTCGATTACACCATGGTCTGATAAATATAGTCCGATTCCCTCACCATAGCATTCAGAGACAGTATTATTTTTGAGCGTGACATTTTTTGAAAGACCTGCCCCGAGACCAAAATTCCAGCTGGAACTAGACAGCTTTTCATTAATCAGTACACAATTCTTGATCGTATTGTCTTTCATTAGAATATCTCGGACTGGATCACTCAGATTATTAAATCCGGCGTATGCTCCACTACGTCGGCAGTGATGAATGTTGTTTCCGATGATTTCGACAGCATGGATACGACTACCAGGTCCCCAAGCCCCGATTCCGATCCCGTTAGAATTACGTATTTCCAAACCTTGAATTCGAATATGATGTGTCAGTACGGCAATGAGATTTGCATCTGTCGGTGTATTGCTGCCATCAATGATGACTTTTTCATCTTTGAAAGAGCGCAGTGTGATGTATTTACCCTTTGAACCTGAATTGACAATGTTGATTGTCCGAGACTGTGAATAAACGCCTGCTCGTACAATCACACTATCACCGGGTTTCCGTGCAGCAGCTAAACCACGTGAAATGGTTCTAAAAGGTTGCCTCAAGCTACCCGGGTTTTGGTCACTACCTGTAGTTGCAACATAATAATCTGCCGCTGGTAACGTAGTGGTCATTGTCAATACAATGAGAATCGCTTTCATGTTGCACCTTACAGGTTCGTTCTCTTGGAAAATTAGTTTTTCGTTTTCATTAGCCACGCGAGTACTTCAGTCATGAAAATTTGACTGTCTTTTCCCCAGTAGGTTGTTTTGGCTGGATTTCTTGGAATTCCGCTGAGTCGTACTCCCTCCTTTGTTCCCATTAACATAGAGGACATGCCTTCTGCCAAAACGATGATCTTTCCACCTCCGTCAACCTGTTGGAAAGCGGCAAATGGTTGGGCGGGTTTCCCCGCTTTGTCGAGTTGAAATCCAAACGGAGTGCCCCCTTCGATCGCGCGTCCGCCGCTGAAAGGAAGTTCGCGGTCAGCCCGGTTAATCAGACCTGCTTTCGCAATCGCACCACAGTTATGCAGGTATTCCGTATCAGCGGTGAGTTTCATGTTGAACGGTTTGAGAATCTCATTGACTCCCGTTTTTTGTAATGGCATTCGTCGTTCTTCATCCATGACTAACAGAAAAGCACCACCACTTTGTATGAATTCAACGATTGCCGCTTTTTCTTCAGTTGAAAATGTTTGAGAGGGGCCACGGATATAAAGCAATTGAACGTTTTTAAGTGACTTGGAAGAAATCGGTTGATCGGAAATTTTAACTGCGAAATTATGATTCCGTGCCATCGTTTCCAGGCCGTTAGCCAGACCCTCTCCATGCGCGCGGTCGTAATACAAAACATTTCCAGTTGAAGTTGTACTCGTTGTTTTTGTCGAGGTTGATTTGGTGGGAGCCGTCATTCGCATCTTGGGGTCGAGTCGATTGACCAAAATGCTATGGAATGTTACCTCACTATTTGTGTACAGCCCGGCTTGATCTGTTTTAGGGATTTTCCAGGCTTCAAACATTGATAGTGATCTGGGATTACCGTTCCAATTCAGAGAGGGACGACCATCCAGTTGTGATGAAATTGATGCGGTATTTTTTTTGACATCAACTTCGATGAGCAAGCGATAAGGATGGTTATTTTTAAGTGTCCCGGGTTTGATGGTTGTCTGGTTATCGCGCGCTAATTTTCCATCAATCAAGCCAATTCCATGGGCCTCACCATTGAATGCCGACAAGTTGAACAGGCATTGTCCAGGACCGACGGGAAGGATGACACCGATAGAGTTATCACCTGCAGTTCGTGTGAATTCGGCAGTGATTGAGTAACTGCCTGCTAACTTTCCGGGTAAGATGAGCCGCGATCCCTTGCCTGTAGCAATAAGATCGTTCTCTTTTTTTGTCCAGGTTCCCGATACGCTTGCTGCTTTTACATCTAATGATGGCAAAATATTGCGATTGTTTGTCTGCGCAAATAAGGCAGCGTCAGGCAGATTAAAAAAGCTGATTAATGCAATGAGTATTGTGTACCGAGTCGACATGGATGTTCTCCCAAAGAATATGGTATCTTTAGTCACTGTATATAATAAAACGCTGAAGCATGCTGCTTGATTGCAAAAATCCTAAAAAAATTCAATCCTTGAAAAAATTCTCAATGACAAAAGGCTTTGTCGTTTGTAACCTGAGATACAGGCCGGCTCCATGTCAATCGGCTGATCTCATTGTTAAAATTACACGAAATAAAGTGTTGATTGTAAGTGTATGGCTTTGCTAAGTAAGGGAATCAGGGTTGAACCGATCTGAGAATCAACGCATTGATGATCGACAGTTGATTAATTCGGCGTATCGTTACGCCATGTCACTCAGTCACGATCAGCACGATGCGGAAGACCTGATACAGCAAGCATGTTTGAAAGTGCTTCGTAGCCAGGGGACTCTGGTTAGTAAGAGCTATCTCTTCACGGCGGTTCGAAATTTGTTTTATGATGGTTTGCGTAAACAGCGTTCGATTTCGGAGGAGCGAGTCACAGAGGATTCTATCGCGGATAAAAATGCTTCTCATACCCGTGCTGTGGACCAAAAACTTGATCTTGAAGAGATTCTGGGTTGTCTTCGTTCTGAAGAACGCGAAGTATTATTTCTGCAGTGTGTTGAAGGCTACACGGCTCAGGAAATTGGTACGTTGACAAATCAACCACGTGGTACTGTGTTGAGCCTGCTATCCCGTGCTAAGCAGCGGCTCAACAAACGATTCGATCCAAATCAAATGATGAGGACAAAATGAGCAAGTCGTCATTCGAATCAGAAATTCGGAATTTCTATACGGACCTCAATCTAGAGGAAGATCGTGTGGATCATATTCTTGATGCTGGGCAGTTTGCTGCATCGGCTAGACGGTGGAAAAAAATTGCGATCACAGCGTCGGTCGGTCTGGCAGCGATGACTTTGCTCGCCATCAGTTTGTTTTTAAAAAGTCCGTTGCAAGATCAACCTGTTGCTAACTCAGTGAGTCCACCCGAGCGAACCTCAAGCCCCAAACAAAGCACAGTAGCTCAAGCGACCAAGATGAATAACGGAGTGAAGAATCAGGAAATGGACAGTGAAAGTGTGGCTTCTTCTGTAGAGTATCGTCTCGTCGCGTTCCGTAGCCACAGTAACGCGTGCCCACACTGTCGTGCTACGGGCGAAGTTTATCATGAGCTTGAAGAATCTCTTGAAGATACTCCATTGAAGTTTATCGAGTTTGACTTGAGTGACCCGAGATTGCGCCAAAAAACAGATCAACGTATTAATGAACTTCAACTCACTCCGTTGATCGATGGCCGTTCCGAAACCGCATTCATTGCGCTGACAGGAGTTGACGGAAAACCCATTCAAGAATTTAAGCCATCGATGGGAACCAAACAAATTGCGAAACAGGTTCGCAAGTTGATTGAGCGTTAATGCAGACAGGTTACATTCAGATTCTGAAATTTAAATATCATGCAAATATTAACAGATCAAAATACAGCGTTCGAGTTGGATGAACTCAAACCTAATCTGGCATTTCTACCCATCGGAGCGACCGAACAGCATTCACGGCACTTGCCACTAGCTACTGATACGATTTTGGCAGACGTACTCTCAACTGAAATCCTGGCAAACATTAATTGGCCTGGGCATGTCTTTCTTTTGCCTACTCTGCCGATCTCTTCCTCTGAAGAGAATACAGGATTCAAAGGGACGATTAGTTTTACTCCACTCACGATGCGATCCATCATCCGGGACATTTGGAATTCTCTGGAAGCAGAGGGAATTCAGCATTTAATCGTGTGCCCCTGGCATGGTGGTAACTTTATTCTGAAGCCGATCATTCGGGAATTAAATTGTGAGAAAAAACAGTGTCACCTCTTCTATATCAATCCCTGGGAATTAGTGCCGCAAGAGATTTATGACACATTCGCACGTGGCTTCGAGGTTCACTGCGGCGATGTAGAAACATCGCTCATGCTTGCTTTGCAAGCAGAACATGTGAGAGATGAGCGGATTGATAATCCGACTCCTCACTTCAAAGCTCCTTTGCAGGATATGTGGTCGATGCATACGCTCTCAGAGGGAGAAGGGCATACGGGGCATCCAACTCAGGCAACAGCTGAGAAGGGTGAGCTGTTTAAGAATGCGGTTATCAAATCATCGGCCGCCTATCTGCAAGAGTTGCTGGAATTGTCAAACATCTATAAACAATATTGAGTTTATGGTATTGTTAGGCACATCATTTTCATGATTAGTCTGAAATTGGTCAATAATTCCATCCCCCACGTAGTAAAAGACTATTGCCGAATGATTGTTCTTCTGCGGTTTCTCTGTATTCGAGTTTCCGGCTGAACCCGGTACCTAATTCGGCGAAAAGACGACCTGCCAACTCGGTAGAATGCTCAATTCCCATCACTGCCTGAAACTCTGTGTAAGAAAATTCATCAGTCGTTCCATTTGTGCGGAGTACATCCCAGGTACCGCCACCCAGCCCTCCAGAGAAGTAGATCCAGGTGGACGATTCACCAATGTTGTGAATCCGGTAGGCGATTTTGGGCTTTGGTAGAATTACCGAAATATTCCAATCCTCGTTAGGATTCCATTGTAGACCAGCCATTGGTAAAACAGGAATATCGTCGCGGCCTGTATAAGCGGCACCTGCCGTTAGTTTCAATTTATTCGGAATCCACTGCCAGCTCAACATACCCATCGCAAACACTCTCACATTATCACCCAAAGAATCTGCATCACCAGTGATTGACGGATTCGCTCCAAATGAAAGCATCGTCCGCTCGTTAATCCGCTCCATCCACATCATATTTAAGCCAATGTTGTAAACTTCTGACGGTGTATCGAATAGAGCGTCGACATCAAATGATGTCGTTGAGAACGACGGTTGGAGCATCATCATGCGTTTCGGAGGGTTAATGGGTATGATCCCCCGCCCATTGACCCGAATTTGTCCTGCAGAAAGGTCGCTCCCAGTGGAATAGCCTCCACTCACTCCGATTCCAAAGGGAGATCCGGGGTTACCTCCCATTCCCATTTGATTTTTCATTTTTACTGAAGGAGCTTCTTCAGTGGCTGCAACTTCAGGAGCGGATCTTGGAAGTCCTGAGCAGCCTGCAACTATTCCGAGATAGAACAAGAGCACGCTCCTGACATAACCGAGGTGAAGTTGGAATGTCTTGATCATCAGAAAATCCTTTTCGAGTAGCGTAGTGTACTACCTAGTAATTGTTCGAAGGCTCACATCGGAGGTATAGCAAGTATGGGATTATGAGGCTTTGATGGCTTTCAAGAGAATTTGTGTTGGATACAGTTAGTTTTGTTGGTATACGGGGCTTGAATGTGTGTCGATGACTCCAGTCAATGTTGCATATGAGGAATTAAAAACGGGTATTAAGTAGAGCACAAGAAATGTAGCGAAAATCAGACCAAAAGAGAGGCTGGTAGCCATCGGTATCAAGAGCTGTGCCTGGATAGAAGATTCGCTTAAGATCGGAAGTAAACCGAGAACGGTTGTGAGAGATGTTAGTATCACTGGTCGAAAGCGACGTTTTCCCGCTTCGATAATAGCCTGTTCAATAGGGATTCCCTGATCCCGAACCCGTGTGTTGATAAAATCGACCAGTACTATGGAGTCATTGATGACGATTCCTGTAAGAGCAACCATTCCAAAAACACTAAACATTGTAAGTGGAAGCCCCATGATAAAATGTCCGGCGATGGCACCAATCGTACCAAAAGGAATGATGGCCAGAATCAATAACGGCTGAAAGTAGGAGTTGAACTGAAACGAAAGTAGAACAAACATTGCCAGGAGCGCGACTCCAAATCCTGCACCGAGCGAATTGAATGATTCATTTGTCTGTTCAGCCTGACCTTCCCAAAGGACTTGTACCTCTGGGTATTTTCTAAGAAGTTCTGGGAGAAATTTTTGTTTTAGTTCTTTTGTGATTTGATTTGAGTTCGCCAGAGTTTCGTTAACATCGGCAGAGACCGTGATCGCGCGGAGTTGATTCCGACGGTTGATAGTCGAGTAGCCTCGTTCAACAGTAACTTCTGCTACTTCGGACAGGGGACGCTCCTTTCCATCTCCCGTTCGCAGACGGATTTCATCAAAGTGGCTTAGGTCACATCGTTCATCGCGGGGATAGCGAACCATAAGACGAACCTCGTGTCGCCCTCGCTGCAAACGCATCACTTCTTCGCCGTGGTATGTAGCTCGCAAGGTTTCCGCAATATCGGCGGGTTGCACACCCAAAGCTATAGCGTCATCTTTGACACGCGTTCGAAACTCAAATTTGCCGACATTGGTGTCATCTCTGATGTCAACGACACCTGGATAAGAAGCGAGTTTGGATTTGATATCCTCTGCAACGGTCTCCAGATCCGATGCACTATCTTTGTTCGCGAGAAGTTTGAGTTCGATCGCAACACCTGCTGGCCCTCCGACTGCTGAGCCAAACTGAACCCGTTCCGCCCCATTAATCTGTCCGACCTCTTTTCGCCACAGATTCACAATCTGATCACTGGTAATAGAACGCTCTACAACGTCGACAAGCTCAATCTCAACTCCGCCGATGTGACTCCCGCGGTTTCCAGAGCCTGTTTGTCGAAACCCGCCCATTTTCATTTCCTGCCCAACAACACGATGAACTACAGTAGCCATATTCACTTGATCGAGATTTACACTGACCCTCTGGAAGGCTTGTTCCAAGTTGCTTGTCCAGTGATTTGTGATTCTTTCCGGTGTACCATCTGGGAAGACAACATTGGCTACGATGATATTGGAGTCCAGTTTTGGCAAGACAATAAACGGCACATACCCCGATCGGACGAATCCCAGAGCGATCATCAGCATCGCGATGGCACCTGAAATAACGACAGAACGGTGGTGTAATGCCAGATGCAATGTTGGAGCATAGATCGATTCAACAAATATTTTCAGGCTCTTTGATGCGAGACTACGTAGCCGGTTGAAAGGAATCAAGATCCAGCGAACAGCGTAAAATATCACTCCCAAAATTCGAAATACCAGGTTATCTTTGTGAGAAAGATGACTTGGTAGAATAGTTCCACTTTCTAAAAGTGAAGCAATTAGCATCGCAATTACGCCTACGGGCATCACAGCTATAAATTTCCCCATCATACCTGTCACGTACAACAATGGCATGAAAGCAATGATTGTTGTTACCACCGAGGTGATGACGGGAGGCATCACTTCGAGAGTCCCATCAATGGCAGCATGTTCTAGAGACTTTCCCATTTCTCGATGAGCAAATACATTCTCACCTACTACAATAGCATCATCCACAACAATTCCGAGTGCCATTACGAATGCAAACATTGAGATCATATTCAGTGTCTGATCAGTAAACAGCAAATATGTTCCGGCTGCGAGGACTGAAAATGGAATTCCCATCGCAACCCAAAAAGCAAGCCGCATGTTAAGAAATAATGCCAGAGCAAGAAATACAAGGCAAAGACCCTGAACTCCATTTTTTAGTAGTAGATTCAGTCGGCCACGTACTTCTATAGATCGATCGCTCCAGCTGGACAATGAATATCCGGCGGGTAATTTTTTTGTCGCAATGTATTCATAAACACTGGCTACCATTTCGAGGATATCTTCGTCAGACGTTCTTTGAACTGCTAGACCCAGACTAGGTTGGCCATTAATACGACTGACAAAGGCAGTATCTTCAAAACCATCTTCTACATTACCGAGATCACCAACTGTAAGTACCGTTCCGTCATACTTCGTAATGAGTGGTAGGGCAGAGATGCCTTCCCCATCGGTTCGACGATTCTCTCCGCGTACCAGTAATTCCTGTGAGTTACTTCGAATTGAACCTGCTGGCATCTGATGGTTCTCACGGCGGATGATGTTGGCAGCATCTTTCAGTGACAGATTGTAAGCGCGCAGCGCCTGTTCTGGAAATTCGACATCGATCTGGTAAGCTGGTGCACCGATAATTTCGACTTCCGAGACTCCCGGCAACATTAAGAGTTCGCTACGAACCTCTTCTGCCATCTCTCGTAATTGCCAGTTCGTTGCATCACCGAGCGTGTTAGGACCAATAACACCAACTTTGATGCTGGTTTCTCGCATCGTCATTTGGCGAATTTCGGGTTCTTCCGCAAATTCAGGAAAACTGGTGATTTGATCGACTTCAGATCGTATTTCATTAATAACTCTGTCTGGGCTATCGACACTTGATTTTAGTTCGATAGAAATTGTTGCCATTCCCTCGGCAGCAATAGAGCTGATCTTTTTGATGCCATTGACTCCCCGTACTACTTCTTCAACTTTTTGGCATACACCTTCTTCTACCTCTTCGGGTGTGGCTCCCGGATAAGGGACTCTTACTTGGACTATATCCATATTGAATGTGGGAAATGCTTCGCGCTGAATGCTGATTAGGCTGAAACTACCTACCAATAAAACGGTAATCATGATGAGATTCATAGCGGGCGCATTTTCAATGGCTTTTCTGATGAGTCCTCTCATAATACTATTTGATCACCTTCACCCGCATACCTTCTCGTGCGTCAACCACGGGGGAGATTACAACCAAATCACCGACTTGCAGAGAAGATTTTCCCGCATTGATAACGGCAGTTTCGCTATTCAGGGACAAAACATCAATTTCATTCTGAAGTATTTGTCCATCAGAAACAGACCAAATTGAGTCTCCCGGTTGAATGGCGCTGGCCGGGACTTGAAGCAATTCACGGTTTATTTTGGCCTGTATTTCTACGTTAACAAACATTCCATCCATAAGTTCCGGTTGAGCTGACGTAAGAGTTGAGCGCATTGGTCTCAGCACACGTATTCGGAGCGGCACAGTCCGCGTGCTTTCATCAACGCCAGATGAAGCATAGCGATGCAGAATTCCCTGCCATTTGTAGTCGATTTCGTTTGAGTTGAAACGAATGATTGCAGGCAATTCGGGCAGTTCGTACTGTTTAAAATTGGCCTGAATTTCAGATCCCGCGGATTCCCAAATCCATTGCATTTTTGTGATTGGCAGACTCAGATCTACTTCGA
Organism: Gimesia aquarii; assembly: GCF_007748175.1. Classification (NCBI taxonomy): domain Bacteria; kingdom Pseudomonadati; phylum Planctomycetota; class Planctomycetia; order Planctomycetales; family Planctomycetaceae; genus Gimesia; species Gimesia aquarii. The sequence goes on along the minus strand of NZ_CP037422.1, from coordinate 3,877,410 downwards.
ATGTATTAGTATCTTGAATTGTAATAACCTCAGCACCCTTTTGAATAAAGCTTCCTTGTTCGACATTAACCTGGGTAATCAAGCCGCTGATAGGAGCAATGATTTTAGTGCGTTCAAGATTTAACCTGGCCTGTGAAAGCTGTGTTTGTATTCGTTTTAGAAAGCTTTCGCGTCCCTCAATCTTTGCATGTGAGATTCGAATCTGGCCTTCTAGTTTCTGTAGATTATTGCGGGCGCTCAATTCATTAAGACGCGTTGTATCGAGATCAGCCTGTGAGAATGCCCCACGAGTGGCGATCTTTTCGTATCGTTTTAATTCACGATTTCGAATTGCTAGTTCTTGTTTAGCAATCTCGATCTGATCAGTTGTGTTGACACGATCTGTTTTCGTTTCGTCTAGATTGGCTTGTGCCTCAGTAAGTTCCGATTGCAAGCGTTTCACTTCGAATTCAAAATCACGGGGGTCAATTTGTACTAGGACATCACCTTTTTTGATATAACATCCGATTCGAGAATTGGGTGACTTGAATGTAATCCGTCCCTGTACTTCCGCACCAACTTTGACTTCACGGAGTGGAACCACTTCACCATCAGAGACAATCGAAATATATTTTTCAAACGGTTTGACTGTAGCTACATCTATTCGTGGAATGAATGGCTCAGGTGATTTTTTTTGAGGATGAGTTGTCGATCGTGAGAGTAATCCATATCCAGCTATGCCTCCACCTAACAAGAGAATCGATAGTATCCCGCGGTAAAGTTGCTTGTAGACTGGTTTTCCAGCACTTAATTGTTGGCTATGTGGTGGATGGTTTCTTCCCTGACGAGTTTGAAGACTCGGAAGACTTGTAGTTTGACGTCCTGTTTTTTCGTTTGCGATAGCAGACATGGTGCAAGAACCATTTTGCAGATAGGTGGATGAGTTTTGTGGCGCAATCTATGCAACACAATCATAGGGTATAATTAAAACGATTGTATTAATTTTATGAAACAGTTGTTTCATTGTCAATGTTGTTTTTGAGAAGTGGAATGCAGTTGAACTGATCTTGAAGGTGAGTATGGCTTTGGGGAAATGGATAAGAATGGGATCCAGCTTGAAAACAGGCCGGATCCCATTTGACTGAAATGTTTGGGGCTGTTGTGTGTGTGTGAGTTAGGTTTGGTTGGTCCTTGTGTTGGTTGGCTCTATGAACCAAGCTTGAAAACTTTGAGGTTCAGTTGGTTTTCTCTTGGTTCGATCCGGAACTTAGTGGTTTTCCAACTTGGCTTCTTCTTTGGTGGAAAGGTAGGCTTGCTCGACATTGCTGATCCAGACATTCCAATAGGCTCTGTAGGAAAGCCGATGAAGTTTGTGTCCATCCGATTGTTGCCATTCTGGTCGCAGAAAGTCATGATAGAGTATTCACCGGGGGGGAGTCCTTTAATAATTGCAGAGGCTGACCCTGTTTTGGCAGAAGCTTCGTAGATGCTGTGGTAATGTTTCCATTGTTTCCGGTTCTTCTGAATCATCTTAGACTTCAAGGCAAGTGTCATTTTCTGTTCATTATCGAACAGGATAATAGTCGCAGTCTTTGAGTTCATGGGAATTCCAGAGACAGTTACTTTGAGTGATCCTTTGGGTGCTTGTTGTGCTTGCAGTTGCTCTGCTAGGCAGATTGTGGTGACAATCGTTACTAGAGTAAGTTTTAAACACATGAAAATCTCCTTATTGTTGTGGGAGTGGAGCAGGAAATGGTAGGCGCTTTTAATCCCCGTATTCTATGTTTTGAATAGAAAAAAGCTGTTTCCAGGGTGGAAATGTGAGATGGGATAGGGTGGTATTGGCCGCCGGTGAGCCTCGGGCTACTGCTCGTTGGTTTTGGGTTGGACATGGAAAGAGTGAGCGGCGGCGACAGTCACTCTTGTGATATGGTCTGCGAGGCGTTTTGCCGTTATTCGGTCGGATTCTGATTTTGTGATCACAATGTCCATGACCATGGTGTTGAAGCGATAGCTGGTAATTTGCCCCATTACTGAAAATGCTAAGAGGTGACGATCGAATTCTGGAGTATCTTCCGGTAGCAATTTTGCAAGGATTGTGTTGAGCAGCTTCCAGATTGGAATTACGAACATTTTGATTCCAGCCTTCATGGCTCCAGTGGGCTGCTGCATCTCTCGGAATAATATCTGCATGGCGCGTGGATCGCCTGATTGGCGGCGCTTTGCCAAAATGACTTTGACCATTGAGTGGATGAATGTGTGTAACTGCTTTTCTGCTTTTGCATCTACTGGTATGTTCGGTAGTGAAGGGGGGCCTACTCGCTCTTTGCATACCTCTAAGACAGCAATGTACAATTCCCACTTGTCTCCAAAGTGGTATTTGATCGAATTTAAATTGGCTTGTGCTCGATGGCATATATCACGAACCGTTGCACCGTCATATCCCTTGGCGGCGAATTCTTCTAGGCCAGCTTGGAGTAGTCTCTCACGTGTGGAGACTTCACTCGGGCTCAGTGGTTCTTCAGTTGGCTTATCCATGGCATTTGCTATATTTCGTGAAACGCCTGTATCAATTTAATGAAACAATCGTTTACAGTCAAGGCTGATTTTCGTGGAGTAATTTAAACAAAAAGTATTACTGCTTCGTTACTGCCGTAAAAGCATTTATCATACCCATTTAGAGTAACTCAGGCAACTTTGTCAGAAGCACGTTTGCCAAATTTATGAGACCGTCGATCATGTACTTGATCGTACAAGGATTCCTGTTTAGGAATCTACAGAAAAGAATTCAGATGAGATAGCTCTGAACGAAGCTTGATGTGATCATCTAACTTTGACATGAAGTATTAGAATCTTGAAAAAATAGCGAACCGAATTGTGATCTTCGTCTCTAAGTATTCAGTCAAATAATAAAGCACAGGAATTCAATCAACGGAATTTACTCATGTTTACAACTTTGTGGTCAATCGATTTGTATGGCTATCTGAATCATGATCTCTCTGCCAGTTATCCGACAGAGAAATTACTCGCAATGCCTTTGCGCCTGTGATGCCTGGTCGATTTACACAGAATCTATTTCACCCGGTGTCATAAGGCAGCGGGTTTTTTCGTATCCCAATCTTAATATTATCATTGGTATCAGAGCAAAAATGAATCAACTGCTTTGTATTGCGCTCAAGTTGCGCGATTAATATGGCCCGTTCGACTTCGGGTGAGGTCATCGGTTTCTCAAGCCGAGCAGGTAGGGTTCGACTCCCACACGGGCTATTTTCAAGCTTTATAAAGGAACATGAAAGATGTGTCAGACTCAGCGTTTGAAACAGAAACGCCCAACCCGTAGAGGAGGTTGTGGTGTAACGGTAGCATCCCTGGCTTTTAACCAGGCGGGTGGGGGTTCAAATCCCTTCAACCTCATTTGCTGATTGAATCAATCGCTTAACTTAATATAAGCACCGGTCGTCTAGTGGCTAAGATTCCGCTCTTGTAAAGCGGCGACGTGGGTTCGAATCTCACCTGGTGCTCTTGTTCATTGACAATCAGAAACTTATTTAGCGCTTATGATGTAATGGTAGCCTACTGCCTTGCCATGGCGGAAGTGCGGATTCGATTCCCGCTGGGTGCTCTTCATTTCAGGGTGTGGGGAAGTCTGGCCATCCCGCGTGTTTTGGAAGCACGAGATCACTGGTTCAAATCCAGTCATCCTGACTCCACCATTGGCGGTTTGATTGTTGATGCGGTGGTGCTCGTGTTGGTACGGGCAGGCGGCTGTTAACCGTCCTGACGCAGGTTCGATTCCTGCCACTGCAGCTTTTTTAAATTGATTATATACGCTTCTGATGTAACGGCAGCATGACTGATTCCAAACCAGTTGGTCAGGGTTCAAATCCTTGGAAGCGTGCTTGATTTGGAACTAATACTATCTAGATCCAGAAAAAGAAAAACAGGGCTCGGTAGGCAACTGGCAGACCACTTTGGTTTAGAACCAGAGATGCTGTGGGTTCGAATCCCACCCGAGCTATTGGAAAACAATTCGTCCTCATGGAGCAGTCCGGAATGCTCGTCTGCCTGTCACGCAGAAGGTCACGGGTTCAAATCCCGTTGAGGACGCTTAAGTCTGGCACGGTACGCAAACAGGCAAAGCGACGAAGCTTAAAACTTCGTGATTGTTTGCGGGTTCGACTCCCGCCCGTGCTACTTTTGGACAAAATATGCGTTGGCTGGGCAATGGCGAGCCCAAGTGGCTGTAACCCACTCGCCTTCGGGCTGTGGCGGTTCAACTCCGTCCCGACGCACTTTGATGGAAGGCAAAGTGGCGAAATTGGTAGACGCGCGACTTTCAGAAAGTCGTTCCTTCGGGATTGCGAGTTCGAATCTCGCCTTGGCTACTTTTTTATTGACGCAGAGGGGCAGGTGCCCAACCGGCTCTCATAAGGCTGGACTGCCCGGATCGATACCGGGCTCTGCTATTTATTTTTTTAAGGGCTGGCATGTACCAAGGGGGGGACTGACTTTTGCAAAGTCGGTGTGATGGGTTCGATTCCCATCCGGTCCATTTTGTTTAACTAGGAAGGTAGCCGGATACGGTTTGCCGGGCCGGTTTGCTAAATCGTGCGGCCTTCGGGTCATGTGGGTTCAAATCCCATGCCTTCCGCTCTGATGAAATATATCAAGTGAGAATTTTGACCAACAGAGCCCGTGGGTGTGACGGATTGCATCTCAGCTTACGAAGCTGGTGGACCGGGTTCAATTCCTGGACGGGCTAATTTATCTTGTTGGTGACAGGAAAAGTCGACAAATGCATGCTAACAATTTCCTTGCAAGTTCGAACCTGTTTTCCATCAATCATCTGAGGGAATTTTTTCTACAATGCCCAGGCAGCAGGAAGCATCAGTCGGATCCAATTGGACACGATATGCTATGAAGGTGGAGCCATTACTCAAGTAGCGTTTTCTTGAGTCTTTGGAAAAGAATCCGGTAGTTTGGGGGATGAGTTCCGAAATGGCCATCTCGTGTGAAATGACCTCAACACCATTTGCTGAATTGGAAGTGACCAAAATTTTACCTTCATTATCTGTGATGTAGATTTCACCCAGGCGATTATCTAAACCATTTAAAATGTTCTGGATTTGACCGATAATATTGGCTTCGATTGCAACTAACCCAAAGAAATTTCCTGATTGTTCATCGAAAACGGGAATTGCTGCTAGAATTTTTCGATGTTTGCTCTTCCGGTGATTAACTGAAAGCTGCTCATCAAGCGACAGTTTGACATCTCCCGGGGCAAGTTCCATCACAGATTTGAACAGTGGTGACAATTCCAGCGTTGCCAAACGACTTTTGGGTACACGGCGAATATAACTCTGGTCTGACGCGTGGCGTTCGACACGTACAATTTCTTGTGGTTTGTCGGTATCAATGGCAATATAAGCTACTGTCAAATAGTTCGTATTAGCGCGCAGTAATCCTTCAAAAATCGTTTCCAGACGACCATGCCAAACCTCTTCCCCTTCCGATTCTTTCATGCCGACACGTGCCTCGATGATCCCTTGAATCGGTGGTAATGTTGACATGAATCGTACATCCACGCTGAGCTCTTTTGCAGCGGAAACGAGTTGAACTTCCACCTCGCGTTCATCAGATCGCATCTCTTCGAACTGAGCTTGTTGTGCAGCAAGATGGTTCTGTCGTGCAGAAATCGTCAATGTCGTACCCGCTACAATCAACATTATCATACCGACTGCGATTAGTTGAGAGAGTCGCTGGTGATGTTGAATCCAGCGTCCGATGCGTTGCGAGAAACGCTCCTTATAGGCTGAGACAGTTTCTCCTGCCATCCAGCGTTGGACGTCCTCAGCCAACGCTGTTGTGGATGTATAACGTGCATAGCTTCGTTTGGCCATCGCCTTGGCACAAATGGCTTCGAGTATGGGATCTGCGTCTTCGTTTGCAGTGCTCGCATGCGGCGTTGGCCCACTTGCGATTTCTGTGATCAATTCACGTGTTGTTGCACTACCTGATGATTCGCGGGTCTTTTCATGTGGAGCATGTCCGGTGATGATAGCAAATAAGATCGCACCCAGCCCAAAAATATCGGTCGACTCATTGACTTCATCTAACCGTCCTGCTGCCTGTTCAGGGGCCATATAAAGTGGTGATCCTAGCACTTGCCCGGCGAGAGTGCGTTGCCCGTCGATGACTTCCATGAACTCATCTTCGCTAAAACTGTCGTTGAGCATCGCATCATCTAGTACTTTGGCTAGTCCCCAGTCAATCACAATCACCTGGCCGAAATTGTCAATGGCTACGTTTTCCGGTTTCAGGTCACGGTGGATTACCTTACGGGAGTGGGCATGTCCAATCGCCTGGCAGATCGTAACAAATGCTGCCAGTAAATTCCGAAGCAACATAGGGTTATCATCACCAGCTTCACGGCGTTCATGATATTCGATGATTGCATCTTCTAAAGTCTGCTTACCAAGAAACCGCATTACATAGAAGATTTGGCCGCTCGTAGCATCTTCACCAAGTTGGTAGATAGGAACAATCGCAGGATGTTCCAATCGGCCTGTAATCTCAGCTTCGCGACGAAATCGATCAAGTGCAGCTTTGCTAGTTGTTTTTCTGGTTCTGATTTCTTTGAGTGCGACATATCGTTGCAATTCTTTATCGCGGGCTAGCCAAACCGTTCCCAGTCCACCTTGCCCAATTTTGTGAATAAGTTGATAGCGTGATAAGTGTTCGCGCAGCTCATCATTTTGAACAGAAGAGACAGCGGCACTAATTCCCAATAGCTTTGCGATACGACCTGATTCATCCAAGCGTTCCAATGCTGCTTTTGTAAAGGTGCTGGCGTTAATAGTATTTTCGTTGTTTTCAATTGCTTCGTCCCAGAGTTCCTTCAGCCGGCATTCAGAACGTTGCTCAAGCTCAATTTGTGTTTTCTGTGTGATTAATCCTTTTTTTAGTAAGTGATCTGAAAGAAGAGTACTACCATGTAGCGTCCAGTTTGCCAGTGCAGAGGCCAACTGTCGTTCATTGATGACCGCTGCACTCATAACTTCAACGGCGAAAGCAATGTCGCGGTCTTCTTTCGAATAGTCAGCTCTCTCGACGATTTGTGTTGCGGCGAACTCATCGTGTTTAGATTTTTTTGATTCAGAGGAATTTTTCGACACAGTATTATCTCCACAACACCAACTTTGAAATACTTGATTTTAGAAGTGCATCGCTCACGAATCATTTCCACTTTAATTTAACCAAATTAAGCCTTATAACCATAACGCTTGATACTCATATCAAAGTGGCTTGCACACAGGAATAGCGTAGAATCAATGTCGCTTAGACGATTTACGTTATGTAAGAAACTTTCGAAACTAGTATTGTTCTAAAGTTCCTATTTTCCTTGCTAATGAGTTATAGAATTTTAGTAGAGAGATGCGTAGTCGTAGTCTGTTAAATAAGAATACTCCCGATTTCAGATCATGTCCAGAAATGGTAGAGTGTGACAGTATTCTGAGAAGGAGTAGTTCGCAACTTCAGAAATAAAATATACTTATGAAGAGGCCAACTTTCGTTACCGATGTGCTCAACACACACGAAGTGAGGTCAGAGTTTCAGATCCACAACGTAATGCGAACTAACAACTTATGTGCCTGTGTTTAATTTCCTAATGGTCTTCTTGTGTTAAAATCAGAGTACACGATTTTTGTGATACCTTACCGTTTTTGTAATCTCTTAATACTTTTGAAAAAGTAATGAAAAATTTTGGAACCAGAGAGATCACTTGTAGCAGCAACGACTCGTTCAGCGAGTTTCAGCTGCAGACCAATATTTTTAGTATGAACCAAAGTTTGCTTTCGACTGTTTACTTCTCTTTTTCTGAATCCCAGCGTTTTTTTCGTGTTCGACATTTTTTTCGAGAGAGTAAAGTGTCTTCGTCAGAGCGAAATGATCGATAGAGCCCCACAGGAAAGCGGAGGATGCGCAAGGGAGTGACTCCCACTAATTGAACCACAATCTGTACTGTCCAGTGTGATTCAGGTTCACGAATTGTTCGTGCAAACACTGCAGCGGCCAATCTCAAAACTAAGCTTATTGCAAAAATAATATGAAAATGGTTAATTTCAATTTCCCCTAAAGCTATACTCCACCCGGATGTGATGGCTAGAAAGGCTCCCGTCAGAATTGATGTGAGGCCTCCGACCATGCCTGCTACAGCGGTTCCGGCAGCGATAAACATGGTTCGGTTTTCAGCTGGTGAGTTCTTGAGCATGAATCCGTTGTTTGCAATGGCGATTCCCGCATTGAGCAAAGAGTCGAAAATAAAAATAGGAACCATAATCCAAAACGCAACGATGGGATCCTGAGGCAATAATAAGAGGCCTAGCATGTTGGTAGACTTAAATGCCGTGCACAAAATCAGAGTTGGTCGATTTCCAAAATGTTCTGCCATGTGGCCTAGACGTTTCGAAAAGATCGCTCCACCGACCCAGGAACAAGTCCACAACAATAAGAGGAGAAATACGTCCATACCGATGTAATCGAGTAGATAAAAACTAATGAACGGAGATCCGACCATTGCCGCAAAATGCCAAAAGCACGTAAAGAAAATGAATGACCGATATCTTTTATTCTTGAAAGGGATTAAAAGCACCTCTTTTAATTTGGGTTCTTTCATTTTTGTGACGGGCGGCTCATCCACTTTAAGGAATATAAGAATGTCAATGATTCCAAACAAACCACCAATGCAGACGAGGATTGCGAAGCCCTGTCGGATGTCCAAGCCGCTTTCAGACAGGAAAAATGCTCCCCCCAACAAGGAGAGCGCTCCACTCCAATACATCCACAGCTGGCGAATTCCCCAATAGCGGTTGAGCCCGGTGTGAGGAAGGTAATCTCCCATCCACGACAGCCATAATGGTGTCGTAAAATGGATCAGAGCGTGATTCATGGCTGTAAGAGCGATCAAGCACCAAAGCCAGGTTTGATCGCTAAAGCTGAGAAAGAACCAGGGACCCGCTGCGATCGGAATCAACATCAATCTTTGCAGAATGCTGAAAGAAAACCAGGTCCAGCGACGATAGTGCAGGTGGTTGGCAAGGATGGCTGCGACAAACTGCATGAACAACATCAACGTGGGCAATGCCCCGAGAAGACCAATATGCCAACCGGTTGCTCCCAGAGAGCGTGCGAATTGAATCGTTGCCGGTGACATTGTCAGTTGAGTGTAAACCATGGCCAGGCAACCGGCGATGATAATCGCCCGCTGTGCAACCTTCTGTGACCACACGTATTTTATTATCCCTAAAAATTTTGGTGTTAGATTGAAACAACCAGGATGTTCTGTCGCAGTGCAAGGGGTGACATCATGACTAATGGTCAGAAAATTAGCAAGAACCGGGTAGGGTAATTCAATCTTGTCTTGCCACAGAAAATTGTTTACTCAGCTTAAAAGATGTTTCGGGAATCCAGAGATTTAGGACCTGATTCACGCATCTAGGACGATGCTCGATGATGGCGGCCTTGTTGCTTAAATCTTTGAAAGATTAGATCACGACGTAAATGGGGAGTGTTTACAAGAAAACTGATGGTATTAGATTCAGTCCACGCGGATAGAAATAATTTGCTTACTAATTTTTGGAGAGGCTGGAACGCATCGACTAGTAGACCACTTAGGGTGATTGTAAAACAGGATTCTTAATTAGTGAGATCCTGATACGAATTTATCTAAATAGTCGACATTTAAATAAGTATTGTTGAGTTCACATGTGGTTTTTTGTCATAATGCAATCAGACTAGAATTACAAGAGATATACCAACAGAGCATAAAGCCATAGGTATCTATTATGTCAGAAGCTTCACAGGGGCGTCTTACTTTACCCAAAAAAGTACGAATTAAGGAACAGGCATATCTGAAAAAGCGGAGAAAAGCAGCAAAGCTCCAGGGCGTCTCTGAGCAAGCAACAGACTCCGTTGGATTAGCAATATCGGGGGGAGGAATTCGATCTGCCACTTTTGCATTAGGAGTACTACAAAAGCTTGCTAGGAAAAATAGTCTTCGTTTAATTGACTACATGACGACAGTTTCGGGAGGTGGGTATATTGGTTCTTGCATTTCTTCCTTAATGTCGATTCCAAATCCAGATGTACCACCAGAAGAGGACGAAGTAAGCATTGATCAAAAAGCATTTGGAAACTTTAATTTATCAGATAATTTTCCTTTGCTTCGCGCCGATCAAATGCATCATCTACGAAAACATGGCAGTTTTTTGATCTTGCGGGAAGGTCTCTTTCGTAAAGATGTTTTACGCGCAGTTGGGATGTTCTTTGTTGGAATATTCTCAACGTTTCTTATCTTGGCTTTACCGTTACTTACCATTGTTGGCCTGGCTATCAGCTATCTCTCACTGGTTGGTGAAACCTCTTTATCGACTCGAGAACTAAGCGAAATTAAGTGGTCTTCCTGGAGTACTGCATCGAAATTGGACGGAAACCATGTGGTCGTGTTCTGTATCGGAACACTTACAGGAATCGGTATTGCGTTGTCGATACCGTTTATTCATTCCTACTGGAAAAAAACAGGCGGGAATTTGGGAGAAACAGAGGAAGAAATCGTTGAGAGAACTTGTTTAACGTACTACTTTTGTGTGATTTTTGTTGTCTGTGGAGGAATATTTGCCGCATCTGAAGTCATAAATAATCAGCCAAAATCTAAGGATTATTTTACGTTCTCCACTTTTATGATACCCCTATTCTTTAGCTTGGGGGCTTTTATCGGTTCCATGCTTTATTATTCTCTCATCGTGTGTAAGAGAAATTCCATATGGACTCCCAAAAATCGTTCTTTGGTAGGAGCGTCAATTGCAATTATTTTTAATGCAACGATTGTTTTTTTATTATTAGCCATCGTCGCTTTTTGTATTTGGGCAGTTCTGGGAGAGCATTTAGGAACGCCTGGTTTGGGAATTTATAAAACAAAATCCCCTCCAGGCATGTTTTTTCTCATCTTGAGCGGTCTTTCATTTCTTGTGACTCGACTCTTTGCTTTACGAGGAGAAACTCCGAAATCAAACAGTGGTCCGCTGGCTGTGATCGCTTCAAAAATTCCGCAATTAATCCTACAACTAGCAGTTCCACTCTTTCTATTCTGTACGTTTATGGTCGTGATTGAGTGGACTATTAAATATGGTGATGTTGATCGTTGGGAAAAAGGGTTATTGCTTGCAGGGGGAAGTTTTTTTGCTCTTATCATTGCTGGATATTTGATCGATGTGAATCGACTCAGTATTCATTATTTTTACCGAGATAGACTGACTGAGACCTATTTACAAACAGAGCGACATGAATCTGGTGAACTGAAACTAATCCGCGATGACAGTTCTATGAAAATTACAGATCTAAATCGTGAGGGCAAAAACAAAGGAAATCCGCTTCCTTATCATATCATTTTGTGCTCCTTGAATTTAGCAGGGTCGAGAGATCTGGCACGGCGTACTCGTAAATCAGATCATTTCATTTTTTCTCGTGAATATTGTGGTTCCAGTTCGACCGGATATGTACCGACTGACACATATCGTAATGGCAGGACAAAACTAGCGACTGCGATGACGATTTCCGGTGCTGCCGTTGGTAGCAATATGGGTTTTCAAACTTCATTTTCACGAGCGTTCGCTTTAACCATGTTTAATATTCGGCTTGGATATTGGCTGGTTAATCCGCGCGTTTATGATCAGGAGATGATTGATGATGAAGAAGTTATCCAGTTCCCCGTCGAAAAGAAACCGAAAACAAAATGGCTTGATGAGAATTGGAAACATAAATTACTTCCATTTAGTTCTTCTTGGCTGGAAAAACATATCTGGTGGCCTTGGTTTCTTCGGTCAGAGCTTTTAGGAAGCACAAATAGCCAGGGCCGGGTAGTGAATCTATCAGATGGAGGGCATACCGGTGACAACATTGGTCTTTATCCTCTCTTTCAACGACGTTGTAGACTAATCATTGCGAGCGATGCCGAGTGTGATCCAGAATACAATTTCAGCTCTCTGATTAATGCTGTGAATCAGATCTACATTGATGAGAATGTAGAAGTTGAAATTGATATTACGCAATTGCGACCTGACGAAAAAGACCATCCGGCAAAGACACATTTTATTATTGGAAAGATTAACTATCCCAAAGATCCCGATCGATTAGAGCTAGATGAAGAAGATCAAGATGCTGAAGCTTCAACCGGCTGGCTTATTTATCTGAAGTCTTCTCTAATTCATAATTATTACACATCGATAGAAAATCGGCACCACCATGATCATGGCTTTAAACAGCATGAACCTCCTGCCATCCAAAGTTATGCAGCACGAAATAAGCAGTTTCCACATGAATCGACTGCAGATCAATTTTTCGATGATGATCAATTTGAAGCGTATCGCGCATTGGGTTTTCACGTCGCTTCTTCAATGTATGTCTCTTTCGATAATTGGAGAAAGGAAGTCGAACAGAAGGATTCGAAAGCTGCTCCTACCATAGATGAACTCATTAAATGGTGTGAATACGAGTATCATCCAACCTCCAAAACCAATGTTAATTATTGTTGAGAGTGGGGGGGTGAGGCTGAATTTTGACTTTATGCTTTCCTTGAATGGTTTTGATCTTTTCAGTGGCTGTTTTTACTGCTGACGTACCGTTATGTAGGCCGCAATCGATTGTGAACCGTCGCATTTTTCCTGGTGCCAACTTTGGGACACGGCCAGCTGCTCGCTCGACTTTGCGATTATATGGGTAGCCCGTTGCTGGCTCGATTCCAGTGACATATCCATCCTCTGTTGCAGCAGTGTTTTTCCAGATTGTCAGATAAGGTAGCTGTTTTGTAGACCAGTACATAGATGCGGCACGATTTCCTTTCGCATTTTGCAGCACAGCACCCGTCATACCGTCTTCATTTGACAGAGGCTCAATCAAATAGACTTGTTCAATGAAGTCTTTCGTTGGACCTTCGTAGGTTGCATAGGAGTTGATACTTTTCCCCGCATGTTCGTTCATGGGAGCAATTTTTTTTATCGCCGTATGCAATTTTGTGCCTTTACCCAGCAGTGGTGCACCAAAATTGGTGTGATAGATCAGCTGGAATTCCTGATCAGATGAGCCTAAGTTGGTAACTGTGTCGTCAATACGAAATGTATCTTCGCCGGGTACGACTGAGACCTCTGCGATGAGTTTGAGTTTCGGTCCATAGAAAAATTTCTCATAAACAATACCACGTACGCGGATACGGTGTGGTGCCTCTGAATCAACGATTACTTCTACTTCGCTCGCTGGGATGTTCCCGATTTTACCATGCAACGTCAGGTCCATAGTGGCTTTATCGCCTGTGTTATTGACAAATTCATCTGTGCCTGGGTGTCCGGCAAATTCTAATCCACAACGCACCATCCATTCGTTAAAACCTTCAAGCCAGCCAAGGCCACCTCGACTGTCGAGATCCACAAATGATGGGTGAACGATTCCTTCGACGGGAGAATTCCAACCGAGCCGCATCTCTTTGTTGCGAACTTCATAGATACTCATTCCACGAGTGGGGATGATAACGATCTGCATCACACCGTTGTCAATGGTGATTAACTCGATGCCTTCCTGCTTGCCACCATGTAATGTTTCTTTCCTCACAGACCAGCCATTACCCGAGAGATCCCATTTTTCCGTCTGTACTTTACCATCAGCGCTAGTTAGTACATAACGTTTCTCAGCGGCTTGTGCGTAACTTGAAAAGGGGGATATCAGGCTAAGTACAAAAACGAGACAGATGCAAATGCGGTTCATGCTGAGTTCTCCGTGGTGACATCGAAAATTTCTTCAAGTTTGGTTCGCATTACAGTTGGGTCGACATCTCTCCCTGACCAATATTTGATTCCAATCACGCCTTGGTTCACTAACATACCAAGTCCGTCTATTACGGTGCAACCAATTTGTCGCGCCTCACGGATGAGTCGTGTTTCAGGCGGATTGGGAATGACATCGGCAACGACCATACCCGATGTGAGTGTATTCATATCTAGTGCAAGGCAGGCATCGACATCGGGAAACAAGCCAATTGATGTGGCATTAATCACAATATCAGTTCCTGCTGGAATTTGGAAATCGCCATCCCAGCGGACAAATTCCGCATTCGTTGCAGTTTTTTCATTTAAGAGTGAAACGACTGCATTGCCTCGTTCTTCAGAACGATTAACAACGGTGATCTTTTTCGCACCGGAAAGTGCGGATTCGACGCCGATTGCACGTGCAGCACCACCAGCGCCAAACATCACGATCGTTTTGTCTTTAGGGTCAACCGATTCTCGCAACGATTGGACAAATCCTTTGCCATCAGTATTTTCGCCAATCAGCTTACCATCACGAAGCACAGCACAATTGACTGCCCCAATGACTTCAGCAGATTTGCCCAGTCCATCTAGAAACTCAACCACAGCGACTTTGTGTGGAATCGAGCAATTGAATCCCGCCCAACCCATGGCTCTTGCTCCACGGACCGCATCTCCGAGGTCATCTGGAGCAACTTCGCAGTTGATGTAACGCCACTCGAGTTCATGATGACGGTAGGCAGCTTCGATCATTGCAACAGTCGGATTTTCAGCACATGGTTGTGCAAAGCTACCTGTGAGTTGACTAAGAAAGTTCATTGCACATCAGACTCCTCAAAAGTATTTTTAGGCGCAATCAAGTTCGACACTGGAAGCAGCTCCTGAGACGAGTTCTCCCAATTGTTCAAATTCTGACTCCAAAATTCGCGATGCGGGACCTGCAATTGTGATTGCTCCTACAGGATATCCGTGACGGTCTCGAACTGGTGCCGCGACGCAACGAATTCCTTCCATCCATTCAGCTTGATCGAGTGCAAAGCCACATGCTGAGATTCTTGCAAGCTCTTCTCGCAAGCTTCGACGGGTGGTAATCGTATTAGGGGTAAATTTTTTGAAACGAATACGAGAGACCAACTCTTCACGATCTTCTTCGGGAAGACTTGCGAGGATAGCCTTTCCAGGGGCACAACAGTAAGCAGGGCAGCGGGCACCGAGTTCCGCAGAGTATTTAAACGGATGAGTTGAGACTAACTGATTTAAGATTACAATTTCGACCTCGATCAGACAGCAAATTTGTGTCGTTTCTCCCGTTGCTTTTCGAATTCCGCGCATCGCAGGTAGGGACGCTTCTACCAATCCTTGTTCGCGCCCCTGTGGTTGACCTAGCATAAGAAACTTATTGGTCAGGCTAAACCGTTTTGTTGCGGGATCGCGCGAAAGGTAACCCATTTCTGCAAGTTCCTGTGTAATACGGAATACGGATGCTGAAGGATAACCCAATCGCTCAGACAATTCTGCTATGGTCGCGCTCATTTGATGTTTCGAAAGGAATTCCAGGATGGACATTCCTCTTTGGAGGTTTGGTACTGTGGATTTTTTCGTTTCCGCTATTTTGATTTCAGTCATTATTATTCCCAAATGGAATTGATTCAGGTGAATGTCAAAGAAATGCGAGAGCAAAATTCATTCACACTTGAAATTCAATTCTTATATGAATACGATATCTTTCACTTTCAATCAAGCTTGTTTCGTCCATCTGTTGATTTTTTTGGAGATTAAGCGAATGGTCCGGCTTTCTCTGGCATTGATTCTGAGCCTGTTAGTAGTGACTTCAGGTTGTGGTAATACCCCTTCTGAATCGTCATCTGATAGTAAATCAAAAGATTCTGACCCTGTTGAAAGCAAAGGGACAATTGGTTTTTCAGCGCTTACCTTGACGAATCCCTTTTTCAAGGTGATTGCAGACAATATGCAGGAAGAGGCGGCAAAGCACGGGTACGAATTGATTGTGCTCTCTGCAGAACGCGATGTGAAAAAGCAAGCCGATCATGTGGATGAGTTTCTGGTAAAGGGAGTTTCGGCGATTATTCTGAATCCCTGCGATTCGAATGGAATCGGACCTGCAATTAAAAAAGCAAATGAAAAAGGAGTCCCGGTCTTTACCAACGACATCAAATACGACGGTGATGAAGGAAAAGTCGTTTGTCATGTGGCAACCGACAATTATCAAGGCGGTAAATTGGCTGGTGAAGCGATGGTCAAACTTCTTGGCGATTCGGGAGGCAAAGTGGCGATTCTACATTTTCCACAAGCAGAATCGTGTCAGTTGCGCGTCAAAGGGTTTCATGAAATAGTGAATGCTCACAACGACAAAACAAAAAATGCAAAGATAGAAGTTGTAGCGACGCTTGATGGAGGTGGGGATCGTGATGAAGGTTCTAAAGTAACAAAAGATGTGATTGAATCGAATCCTGACCTTTCTGCGATTTTTGCGATTAACGATCCATCGGCTTTGGGGGCGCGCGCTTCATTGGAAGCTGCTGGCAAAGCGGACCAGGTTACGATCATTGCTTTCGATGGGCAGGAGATTGGTAAGCAGGCGATACTGGAAGGTAAGATCTTGTGTGATCCGATTCAATTTCCTGATCAGATTGGAAAAGTTACCATTGAACAAATCATTAAATATTTTAACGGTGATGATGTAAAACCGGAAATCTTGATTCCTTCCAAGCTTTACTATAAAGCAGATGCTGAAAAAGATCCTCTTTTTAATAAAGGGTAGGTTGTTATGTCGTCACCTGCCTCAGTCGCAGAATCACCATTGCTTGCCATGAATGGGATCGAAAAGTCCTTTCCCGGTGTGCGCGCTCTGGGGGGAGTCGACTTGAGGTTGGAACGAGGTGAAGTTCTGGCATTGCTGGGTGAAAACGGGGCTGGCAAAAGTACGCTTATTAAGATGCTTGGCGGGGCTCATTTGCCGGACATGGGTTCGATTTGCATTGAGGGAGTGGAGATGCAATTTTCGAGTCCGATAGAAGCGAACAAGGCGGGGATTGGAATCATTTATCAGGAGTTTAATCTGATACCAGAACTGTCAGTCTGGGAAAATATCTTTCTCGGACGCGAGGCAAGTTTCGGTTTGGTTCGCAGAAGCGAAGAACGGCGCCGCACGAAAGAGCTGTTTGAGCAAATTGGTGTGTCAATTCCGATTGATGTGCCATGTAGTGAATTATCTGTTGCTCAGCAGCAGATCGTTGAGATTGCAAAAGCATTATCCCAGGACGTTCGGCTGATTGTTATGGATGAACCATCGGCGGCACTCACGCCCCAGGAAGTTTCTAGACTATTCGATATCATCCGCGACTTGAAGCAAAATGGAATCGGAGTGATCTATATCAGCCATCGTCTTGATGAGATTTTTGAGATTTCAGACCGCGTTGTCATTCTGCGCGACGGTGAAGTCGTAGGCGAAGCATCAATAGACCAACTCACACGAAAGAGAATGATCGAGTTGATGGTGGGGCGCGAAATCAACAACGAGTTTCCAAAACATTACCATCAGATTGGAAAGTCTCGTCTTGCTGTAGAAGGTCTCAATCGTGCTGAAGCAGTTCGAGATGTCAGTTTTGAGATTCATGCCGGAGAAGTACTTGGATTAACAGGGCTGGTTGGAGCGGGGCGTACTGAGACAGCACGAATCATCTTTGGAGCGGATCAAGCCGATTCAGGGACGATCCTTTTAGATGGAGAAATGCTGGAAATTCATAGTCCGCGACATGCCATTCAAGCAGGTATCTGTCTCCTCACCGAAGATCGTAAGAGTCAGGGATTAATTTTAGATTTGAGTGTGCGCGAGAATTTTGGATTACCAAACCTGAATGCGTTTTCTAAATGGGGTTGCGTCAATCAGAAAAAGGAACGAATTACTTTTGCTGATTATGTTTCACGACTGAGTATTAAAATTCCCCATCAGGAACAACTTGCCCGCAGCCTCTCAGGAGGCAATCAACAAAAAGTCGTACTTGCAAAATGGATGGAAAAAAATGCAGAAGTTGTCATTTTTGATGAACCGACGCGTGGTATTGATGTAGGGGCGAAGTATGAAATTTATACCCTTATTAATGAACTGGCGAGTCAAGGAAAAGCAATTCTCATGATCAGCTCAGAACTGCCGGAAGTATTGGGGATGAGTGATCGTATTCTCGTAATGTACAAAGGGCGAATCACTGGAGAGATTCGCGATGTTGCAAACGCGACGCAGGAAGAAATCATGAAACTGGCAGTGATCTGACAAATGACAAACGAACATCAATCCAATTTGTTTCACCACCCATTCTTCCGGGATTATGGCATGATTTTCATGCTGTTGATGCTCGTGATTCTCTTTAGTTCTTTGACCGTAAAAGAACAACATCCAACCGGAGCAAGTGCCGGTAATCAGGTAGGTAAAACTATTTTAAAACAATATGGCAATAAAGCTCGCGTTCTTATCGTCACACGAGATACTAAAGAAGATCGGGCCTTCGCTGAAGCTGTGGTTGAGCGATTGAAGTCAGGCGGGGTAGATGTTCTTGGGCAGGTGAACGGTTCCGCCTCTGATGCACGGAGAGCAATTGAATCACTGCTTGCTAAAGGGCAATCTATCGATGCGATTGCGGCTAACAATGTGACCGCCAAATGGACAGTATATGACCGCTTTGAGTCGGTTGGTTCGTCGAAATGCATCACACCAACGTCATACACATGGCCTAATTTTTTGAAACTCAGCAACCTTATGAGTGTTGCAAACCAGACTTCGATTTACGCGATTATTGCAATTGGCATGACGATGGTGATTATCACCGCAGGAATTGATCTGTCGGTTGGCTCCCTGATTGCACTCGCTTCGGTAAGCTCTGCGCTCTTCATTCGGGATTACTGTGGTGGGGCTGAAGCAAGTGTCATGATGGTTGTGCTTAGTGCTTGCATAGGAATTGGTGTTTGTGCTGCTGCTGGTGCCTTCAATGGTTTGATGGTCACGGCTTTTCAAATACCGCCTTTTATCGTGACATTGGGAATGATGATGATGGCCAGTGGCCTGTCATTTCGACTTGCAGAGGGACGTTCAATCCCCGAGTTGCCATCAGCATCTTTTTGGTTAGGACGTGGAGAAACATTCGGTTTGCCAAACCCGGTTCTTGTAATGATAGTACTTTATTTGGTTGCACATTTTCTAATGTCGAGGACGATTTTTGGACGCTATACCTATGCAATTGGTGGGAACGAGGAAGCCGCGCGTTTGTCTGGTGTTCCTGTCAAACGAGTTCTATTGACAGTTTATACGATTTGTGGGGCACTCGCGGGTTTGGGAGGGATCATGCTGACGTCTCAACTCTCTGCAGGTGATCCCAAGTACGGATTAATGTACGAGTTGGAAGTGATTGCTGCAGTCGTCGTTGGTGGCACGTCTTTAATGGGAGGGCAGGGTAAGGTCTTTGGTACTCTGATCGGCGCTTTCATTATTGCAGTGATCAAAAATGGAATGAATTTGACAGATGTGGATCCGTTTAATCAGAAGATTGTCTTGGGAGCCGTCCTTACGGCGGCGGTTCTCATCGATCGATTAAAGCGTCACACAGTATAAACAAAAAATTGTTGATGAATATCATTTGGGAAAAACTTTCATGAAGTTTCGAATTGTGAGTAGTGTCATATTTCTCTTTCCATTTACAGCAACAGTTGCATTTTCGGCGGAGAAGAACGATTTTTTCGAGAAGAAAATTCGACCCGTTTTGGTACAGCATTGCTATGAGTGTCATAATAGTCTCGGGAAGAAGAAGGGAGGCCTTGCGCTTGACTATAAGGCAGCGTTATTAGCAGGTGGTGAGTCCGGTAAGGTCATCGTTCCTGGAAAAGCAAAAGAAAGTATTTTGATCTGGGCGTTGCGCCATGAGCAAGGTTACGAGATGCCAGCAAAGTCGCCTAAGCTCGATGATGCTGTGATTCGAGATTTCGAACATTGGGTCAATCAGGGAGCACATGATCCACGTTTGACTAAGCCAACGCTGGCTGATCTGAATAAAAAGCTACCATGGAAACAGGTACGAAATCAACGTTTGACCTGGTGGTCTTTTCAACCATTAAAGGATTCTCCCATTCCCAATGTTTCTACTAAAACATGGTCGAAAAATTCGATTGACCGCTTCATCTTTGCTCGCCTGCAGCACGAGCATTTACCAGCTTCTCCCGAAGCCTCGCCAGAAGTTCTGGTACGTCGCCTGCACTTGATTCTGACGGGGTTACCGCCGAAACCGGAAGTTGTTCAAGAATTTGTGAAAAATTATTCTCTTCAAACGTATGAACAACTGGTTGACGACTTACTCGCTTCACCACAATTTGGAGAACGCTGGGCGCGGCATTGGATGGACTGGTATCGCTATGCAGAAACACATGGCAGTGAAGGGGACCCGCCCATTCCCTATGCGAGCGCGTACCGTGATTACCTGATCCGGGCGCTCAATGCTGATGTCCCCTATGATCAACTTCTGAAAGAACACTTAGCAGGAGATTTACTAAAAGATCCTCGAGTCAATCAGGAACTTGGGATTAATGAGTCAGCGATCGGTCCCGCCCATCTACGTATGGTTCCGCATGGGTTTGGGGTTACCAACGCATACGCAGAACAGATCACATTCACAGATAATCAGATTGATGTCATTTCCAAAGCGATGCTGGGGATAACGGTCTCGTGTGCACGTTGCCATGATCATAAATTCGACCCAATCAGCCAGAAAGATTTCTACCGATTTTTTGGAGTGATGGTGAGCAACAAACCTGCAACCGTGCTGATTGATACCAGGGAAAAGCTTGAGGCAAACAAAACTGAAATTATGAAAATCAAGCGAGAGATTCATCAAGAATTAGCCAACTTTTGGATTGGTGAAAGTGAAAAATTACCGACCAGGTTACAAACGTTGCCAATATTCAAGGAATTAGCTGAAAGAAAAAATCCCCCAAAATTACCGGCTAATTTTGGAACATTGAAGAAGAACGAGCAAAATAAAGTTCGCCAACAGTTTGAAGCAGAGCAGGCAAAGTGGAATCTCGTCAATTCGATGCGAAGTGTGACGCACCCATTCGGGCTCTGGTCAGGGCTTCAATCGGTTAAGCCAGAAGCATACTCGACAACGATTAACCAACAGCGAACAAAATTGAAAGAAATTAAAGAACAGAATCAGAAGGCGATTGCAAATGCTGAGTTCTATCTCGACCTACGCAATCAGGCAACTTTCGATCAATGGTATTCGATGGGAAACGGAACAACATTCCAAGTGAGTCCTGCAGGCTCTTTTGCGTTGCATTTTGAAGGTGAAAAGGCAATTACCGGGATTTTCCCACGAGGTATCTATTCGCATCTCATTTCAGATAAGCATGCGGCTGTCCTCAGTTCAGGCAATTTCAAAGCGAGAGGTGAGAAGACTATGGTTCGGGTTGCCGGCAATAGCGCACGGCTCAAAGTACCGATCCGCAATTATCCTTTGGCACATGGAGGACTGCATCCGGCCGAAGATATGAATAATCCGACGCTTCAGTGGAGAAATACGCAACGGAAATGGAAATACTGGCGTGGAGAACTAGTTCATTATGAGTTACTAACCGCAAAAGACTTTCTTCCAATTCCAAGAACAAATGATCGTTCCTGGTTTGGAATTACTGAAGTGTATGCCGGTAATGATACCATGCAGGAAGAAGGGGCTTCGCTATTAGATCTGATTGATAATTCGCATGAAATTGTTAATCAAGAAAGCCTGATACGTGCGTATGTGGCAATGCTCAAACAGGCAATCACTCATTGGCAAGCCGATAGTATGACTGATAAGGAAGCTGAATGGCTCGATACATTCGTAAGGCTCAAATTGCTGACAAATCAGGTTGGGCAACTCCCTCCTTCTTTACGGAAAAAAATAAACCGCTATCGAGCACTGGAAAAAGCGATCCCTGTTCCACGAAGGGCACCAGGCGTTTTCGAGGCTGACCCCATTGATCAACCACTGCTGATTCGCGGAGAACAGAAGCAGGAATCAGACCCTGTTAAAAGAAAGTTTTTAGAGATTTTTAATGATCAGTCTTACAGCGCTAAGAATTCCGGACGATTACAACTTGCTGAGGACATGGTGAGTGAAGCAAATACTTTGAAGACGCGCGTTTTGATTAATCGGCTTTGGGCTTATGTTTTTGGTAGAGGTATTGTGGCTTCAACAGACAATTTCGGCCGGCTGGGTAAAAAACCGACCCATCCGGAATTACTCGATCATTTGGCGCTGGACTTCGAGCGCAATGGCTGGTCGATCAAAAAAGCACTACGAAAAATGGTAACCAGTCGCACATTCCGCTCTGCCAGTCAGACTTCCTTAAAGATGCGAGAAAAGGATGCAGAAAATCTTTTTCTTTCATACTACACACCTCGAAGGCTTGATGCAGAATCGATCTTCGATTCGATTCACTTTGTTACGGAAGGTAACCAGCGTGCTATCTATCTGCCCGTAGTTCGTAATCGTCTGAATCCATTTTTACAAGCATTTAATGCTCCAGTTCCCACCTCAACTGTCAGCGTTCGCAGTAATACCAATGTGCCTTCTCAGTCACTGGCAATGTTAAATGGGCCGGTCGTTGAGAAAGCCGCTAAAGCATGGGCCAAACGAATACAACAGGATAAAAAGCTTAGCACTCTCGCCGAGAAAATCAATGCGATGTTTATTCAAGCGTATGCGCGGCCTGCGACATCGGAGGAGTTGAAACTGTTCATCGAATATCTCCAATCAGGAGGAAGCGATTACCACGTCGCGCATGCAATCCTTAATTCTAAGGAATTTATCTATGTCTATTAATACACATAACCGTCGTGAGTTCTTAAAGCTGACTGCCTCTGGCGTGAGTGCGACTATGTTGTCCAGTCTCATCAATTCGTCAGACGCATCTGAAATTCCAATACCGACATTGCATCACCCGGCCAAAGCAAAATCGATCATCTTGCTTTATATGTCGGGTGGATTCTCACACGTTGATTCATTTGACCCCAAACCGATGTTAAAAACGATGCATGGTAAACCTATGCCCGGCACAATCGAACGTACCCAGTTTGACGCGGTAGGGAACATTCTCGATACATTTTGGGAAACGAGACAGTACGGCAAGTCCGGAATCAAAATGACAAACATGTTTCCTCAAATGGCAGAGATGGTCGACGATTTGGCCATCGTGCGGTCTATGACGACTAATTTCTCTGAACATGCTCAGAGTAATTTCTTTTTGCATAGTGGCTTTCCGTTTCTTGGTTATCCCAGTGCCGGGGCATGGGTTGCTTACGGGCTAGGCAGTTCGAATAAAAATTTACCACCGTACATTGTTTTACGGACAAATTCAGCAGGGATTCCGCATGGTGGTGTGAGTCTGTACGGAAATGGGTTTTTACCTGCAATTACAGGTGGGTCGATCTTTAACCTGACCGATAAGAATGCGGTTCCGAATATCACGCCGAAGATGGCAAAACAAGAACAACGCAAGGCGCTTGACCTCATTAAATCACTGGACCGAGGATTCGCTGATCGTGTCGCGGCAGAGAATGCCATCATCGATTCTACCCATAATGCGGAAACGGCTTTCGAAATGCAGCAGGCTGTTCCTGAGTTGACTGACCTGACTGGTGAGACACAAGAGATCCAAAATGCTTACGGTGTGAATGATAAAGACCCACACATGGCACAATATGCCAGGCAATGCCTGATGGCACGTCGTCTTGTCGAACGGGGGGTTCGCTTTATTGAGCTTTCCTGCAGTAGTCCCGGTATTGGTGCCGGCGGCGCTGCCAATCCATGGGATCAACATGGCGAAATTAAAAAAGGCCACGGTGCCATGGCAAAACAAGTTGATCAGCCAATCGCGGCTTTGTTGAAAGATCTCAAACAACGTGATTTACTCAAAGATACATTGGTTGTGTTTACAGGTGAGTTCGGACGCACTCCCTTTGCTCAAGGTAATGGTCGCGATCACAATCCCTATGGATTCAGCCTTTGGCTGGCTGGGGGAGGGATGAAAGGTGGTGTTACTTATGGTCAGACGGACGAGTTCGGGTATCATGTAGTTGAAAAGAAATCGACCGTCTACGATCTCTGGGCAACAGTTTTGCATCAACTTGGTATCGACCATGAAAGACTTACTTACCGATATAGCGGCCGAGACATGCGACTTACCGACGTGCATGGTAATTTGTGGAAAGATATCATCACTTAATTCCAAGTAATGTGAGATCAAGTTGGCCGTGAAACTCACAAACGCTAGCATGAATAGAAAAGGTTACATCGAGTGAAAAAACATTTTTTAATCGTCTGGGCGATCGTATTATTTATTTCTCCTGCGCTTCTGGCAGAGGAACGAGGCACGTTGATATTCGAAGATGATTTCGAACGAAACGAATCTCAGGAAACCAAAGATGAAATTGGTAACGGTTGGGGAACTAATAGCCGCTGGCGTGCTGCAGGGAATAAGCAGGTCGATCTCAAAAATGGCGCAATGTATATTTACATTCACAAAGTGGCGGATCACGCAGTTTCAGTAACCCATCCTGCTGAGTTTCGAGATGGATCCGTCGAACTCAGGTTTATGCTAGAGGACAAAAAGGATAGCCTTGGTTTAAATTTTGCGGATTTGAAGTACAAGAAAGTTCACGCCGGTCATTTGTTTGCCACGAAAATCAGTACCCGAAACGTGGAAATGATCGATCTCAAAACCGGGAATATGGACTTAAAGACGCGCGAGTTGAGAAAAGCCAAAAAACTGACGCCCGCGCTTCAGGAATTATTAAAATCGAAGAGAAAAAGATTTCCTCATAAACTTCAAACCAAAAAATGGTATGACCTAATCGTAAAAGTTCGCGAAGACACGATGACCGTTTTCATTGATGGAAAGCAAGTAGGCTCTTTTTCATCCGAAGGGATAGCACATCCTACCAAACGAACTTTGCGACTGGCTGTAGCCAAAAATGCCGTTGTTGACGATGTGAAGATTTACTCGCTTCCTGCCCGCAATAAATAAGAATTGAAATCTATTCTATTATCGCAGGTCAGCAAGCTTTCGAAGTTTTTTTTCCAGCAGTTTCTTCTCATGCGGAACGACGGTTTTAGTCAATGCTGTCAGGTATGAGTCGATCGCTGCTTTTGTATTCCCTTCCAGTTCGTGAATACGAGCAAAAGCGCAATCCAATAAGAAGTAGTGCTTCATATCGTCTCTATTCCGTAAATTCTGCAGTTGAGAGAATGCATCACCTGTATCGCCTGCCTGGCCCATAGCAATCGCCTGGTTTAATTCATAAACAGGGGAATCGCGTAGGTGTATGAGCCGGCTATAAAAGTTGACGATGGAGTTCCAGTCTGTGGCTTCGACACTTGGAGAAATACAGTGCTGCATTGCAATGGCTGCTTCGAAATGAAATGTCGTTGGCTGATCGGTTTTTGAGTTTGCTAGCCAGCTTTGTGCAGTACCGATCAGGCAACGATTCCATTTTTCACGGTCTTGATCTTCCAGAAGTATCACTGCTCCGTTTTCATCAGTTCTCGCATCGAGTCGCGCGGCATGGAACAATTGCAAAGCGAGCAGTGCTTTTGTTGACGGAGATGAGTAAGGACTTTCACAAAGCAGATGACAGAGTCGGACTGCCTCCTCGCAGATTTCGTCGCGAATTGGCTCTGTTCCGTGGGAAGTGCTATAGCCTTCATTAAACATCAAATAAAGTACATCATGTACGACATCTAGTCGCTGTGTTAGCTGATCATCGCTGGGTAGTTCAAGTCGCACATTTGCTGTTGCCAGAGAATGTTTTGCACGTTGAATACGTTTCTTAACCGTTTCGCTGGGTAATAGTAGTCCCCGAGAGATTTCAGAAATTCCAAATCCACAAAGTGTTTTTAACGTCAGTGCAATCTGCGACTTTCGTTCCAGCGATGGATGACAGCAGACAAATATCATACGCAATAAACTGTCGGGTAGCTCTTCTTTCTCAAGCCATTGATCAACCATTGATTCCTGAGCATTAATTGATTGACTGGCAATTGAGAGACCAGATAATGTGATCGCTTTTTCATATGTTTTTTCACGACGTATGGAATCGAGAATGCGATTCTTTGCCACATGATGAACCCAGGCAGCGGGATTTTCCGGGACGCCGCGTTGTTTCCAGGCGTGCATGGCCTCTAAGATTGCGACCTGAACCATGTCTTCAATCAGGTCAATCCGGCGCATACCAAAGGCGCGCGTCAGCACTGCAATCAGATTCGCAGACTCGTGCCGAAAAAAGTGTTCGACCAGTTGGTTGGTCGACTGCTTCATTTGTACTGCTTTCCATTATGAGTGAGTTCCCGAATTTCAACTGTGCCACCCGAATTCGGCATTGGGGAATCTTTGGCTAATTCGATTGCCATGCTTAGATCGGGTACCTCAATCATCGAATAGCCACTGATGAGCGATCCCGATTCAGTAGATAATTCATCTTTAGTCACCGTCAAGTCCATGTTGACGATTGCACCACCCGGCTTCAAACCATCACCAGCATCCAGTACCCAGCCGGCTTCGATGCCTTGATCGATCCAATCCATCCACATTTGCAGCACCTGTTGTATCTGTTCGGGTGAGGCGAATTTCAACTTTTCCTGCCCACCACGATAAATGAACATATACTTCGGCATTTCAAGACTCCCACTGAAAGTCCTAATAAAAGGGATGGCTCAATGACTGCCCCGAATGCGGCTGGCGTTCGATTTCATGGCGAACGCCAACTCGCACCAGGGAGAAAAAGTCATTTACAGTTTACTAACTTACTGGCCGACATTCGCAATTTCACGAACTTCGATCTTTCCAGCACCTGCCATTTTAATCGTCCGTTTAGCCAGTTCACATGCAGCTGCCAAATCGGGCGCTTCAACGATAGTGTATCCGCCAACAAGTTCCTTCGATTCAGCAAAGGGACCATCAAGGACTGTCATATCAGACTTGACGACTGCACTACTACCACTAAGTGGAGCACCCGGGTCCAGCAACCACCCTTCATCCTTTCCACTCTGCATCCATTCCATACAGGATTTCATTTGTGCTTCCATTTGTTCGGGAGTCATCTTTGGTGGATTATCACAATTACCACGCTGTAAGAACATAAATTTGGCCATCTTAAGGTCCTTTGCTAAAACATGAAATTCGCTGATGCGAGTTGATCGTACACAAAGATGGCGAACGACTGACAGAGTAGGGGACAATTATTTCTGAAATTTCTTATTGCATCAGATCAATCAGATAATTCAGGCCTGAGAGAACGTAAATTGATTTAATTTTCGATCGCAATCAGATGAAGTGGCACAGTCCAGGAAATCGAATTACTGAAGCCAAATTCATGGCTTAGTTGGGTACTAACTACAGAAATCTCAATGCAAAAATTCGATCAATGAGTTACAATTTGCTGAATGTTAGAACAATGCAGTTAGAGGTTTTGAATTCTCGAGTAGATGATACGGGCGGTCTAACTTGTCATAGGCCATCAAATCATGAATGCCCATAGCGTGATAGACTGTATGAGTAATGTCCCCCGGTGTGACTGGACTCTTGAGAGGAAATTCGCCATAGCGGTCGCTGGCACCAAATGTCTGGCCTCCCTGGATTCCGCCGCCGGCGAGTACGTCAGTCAGGCAGTGTGTCCAGTGATCGCGGCCGGCTCCTGAAGTTCCACCGGAGCGAGGATCACCAATTTTTGGCTTGCGACCCATTTCACTGGTTACCAGAACTAAAGTTTCATCTAGCAGGCCACGGTCTGCCAGATCTTCAATTAAGGCGGAATAAGCTCGGTCGAATTCGGGAAGCAGATCTTCTTTGAGGCATTTAAAATTGTTACCATGCGTATCCCAACTTCCGGCACTTTTGCATTTCTTGCCAAGTCGATTCAGGTCACCTTTCCAAAAGACTGTGATGAAGGGGACCTCGGCTTCGACTAGACGGCGCGCAGCCAGCAGGCTCATACCGTTGATGGTTTTACCGTAACGCTCCAACATGGCTGGCGTTTCTTGTTCCAGATCGAATGCGGACGTTGATTGCGAAGAAAGGAGTAACGACAAAGCACGCTTCTGATTTTGATTCATTGCCGCGATATTGGCAAACTCATCAAACTGTCGTCGGGCAGAATCAAGTTGTTTCAGAAGTGACATCCGTTCGGTCAGTCGATCAACGGTGATTTCCCCTTCAAGAGACATGGCCGGTCCACGAAGTTTGAGAGGCTCCTCGTTACTTCCGTGAATGTACATTGGATCGTGTTCAACCCCCAATCGCGCTGCAAACTGTCCTGGTCGCGTATAAGGTGCGCGGCTTGGCATGTGTGGTAGAGAGATTGCATTGGGCAGATTCGGATGGCTTGGACGACGTGAGGCAACAACCGAACCCATATAAGGCCAGTCATCCGGTTGCGGAGTGCGATTGTTTCCTTTGGTGACGAATGACTGATCCGGAATATGCCCGGTCAGATTGTGATAATACCCGGCGTGATGATCATTGGTGTTAACCGTAGCACCAACCGAATTGACGAGTGCCAGATGATGCGCTTGTTTAGCCAGCATTGGCAGATGCTCAGAGAGCCGGACTCCCGGGGCAGACGTTTCAATCGGTTGAAAGGGACCGCGATAGTCCGAGGGCGCGTTTGGTTTCAGATCCCACAGATCGAGATGAGACGCACCACCACACAAAAAGAATAGAATGGTTGATTTTGCAGGCTTGCGCGAAGGAGAAATTTTCTTCCGGGGAGCTGCGGAAGTCGGCGTTCCGAAGCGCATACCAGCAAAGCCGAGTCCCGATGCCACCAGAAATTGCCGCCGTTGCATAACCTGTTCCCCCGATATCAATTGGGAGCCCTGATTGAGGCCCGTTTGTTTCTGCAGCGAAAAATGATTCGTTTCTTGTCTGACTGGCTACATTGAAACCACGTCCAACATATAAACGAATGCTAACATGTTAACGCAAGCATGTCTAGCGCCTATTTAATCAACCGCAATGGTTTCGACATACCAATATTGTCTTGAATCTGCTGCAAACAGAGGAGAGTTCACTGATCTTGCTTCTGAATTTTCTCCAGTAACAGTGAAAGGCGCTGGACGATTTCGGGATGCTCATTCCAGACGTTTTTGGTTTCTGATGGGTCGTCTGTCAGGTGATAGAGTTGTCCCGCAGGTTCTTCGTTTGCTGGTGTAATTTCACGGGGGCGGGTGAAGCCACCTGAGCCACGCTTCGGGATCATCTTCCAGGGGCCCTGTCGAATCGCAAAGTGTCCCCATAACGAATGGTGCACTGCATACTCTCGCAATGGTTTGTTGCTTTTTTTCCCGAGTAGCGCTGGCAGGATATTGATACTGTCTGCGCCGGCTTCGGCTGGCAGCTTCGTGTCTGTAATCGCCGCGCAAGTTGCCAGAAGATCGGTTAACTCAACAAGTTCATCGTTCGTCGAACCTGCGGGAGTATGCTTGGGCCAGCGAACGATGAATGGTACCCGGTGGCCACCTTCCCAGATATCTGCTTTGGTACCTCGCAGGTGCGCATTGCCTTGATGGCCGCGTTCTTTCACATACTTTGCGCGATGCGAGAGTCGATAATTCTTGAGATCATCAGCTTCTTGCGGAGTCCACCAGTGATACAGACCGCCATTATCAGAAGTAAAAATAATTAGTGTGTTCTCAGCCACACCGGCTCGTTTTAACGCCTCCATAATCGCACCAACGGTGGCATCCACTTCGAGAACAAAATCACCATACTCGCCGGCCTCACTTTTACCTCGGAATTCGTCGTTGGGAACCAGAGGTAGATGGGGCGCTGTCAAAGGAAAATAGAGAAAGAATGGTCGCTTGGGAGATGCTTTAGAATGTTGTTCGATATAACGCACTGCCTGACCGGTTAATGTGGGCATGACACCGGAAATGGTAAAATCAGGGGAACGCATGCCTTGATCGACAGAGAGAAATTCAGTTTGAATTCGTTCCGATGGAATCGTGGGTATGATCACGGGTCGATCATTTTCAAGATAGCAAAAGGGAGACATATTCAGCGAAGCCGAGATGCCAAAATAAAAATCAAACCCGTTTGCCAAAGGTCCACCGATTACAGGCTGAGTGAAATCCACATCATCACCTACACGGGGACGTTGCCGACGATCGATGGGAACAGCGGGTACGGGCTGACCGTTTTGGTCAGTCCACTGCATGCCCAAGTGCCATTTACCCACACAAGCCGTATCGTAACCGGCCTGCTTGAGTAAAGAGGGTACGGTAGTCTGGTCTTCTTCAATCAAAGGCGGATCAAATCCATCTAACACACGATACTTCAAACGGGTTCGCCAGCAGTAACGTCCCGTTAATATTCCGTAACGAGTAGGAGTGCAGACAGCGGAAGGGGTATGTGCATCGGTAAATTTCATACCCTCGGCAGCCAGTCGATCAATATGTGGGGTTTGAATTTTTGATGCAGGGTTGTAGCAACTCACGTCCCCATAACCGAGATCATCGGCGAGAATATAAACGATATTGGGGCGTTCGCCTGCTACCGCCTTGGATACCAGAAAGAATAAAATGAGGACCATGTACAGAATTAATTCAGAACGGAATTGTTTACTCAATGTCATCATAGAATGAGACTCTCCAGTTAAGTATTGCTGCTGATAGGAATTCACTATACAGGGAGGAGCAGAGAGAAATCAACATGTCCCAAAAGGTTCGAACGTGAGTTAGCAGGAATCTCAGAAGTTTCCTGTTATATCGGAACTCAAACGTCTGATGCTTCTAAGCTGAAAGGGATGAGTACTTCTTCTTCGTCGTATAAAAACGTAACACCACCTGTCGCGAAATTGGGAACATCCGCGACAGTTTCCTTTCCTTCCGGGCTATCGAGAATGGCCTGCATCGCGGCTGCGGATTCGGCATATAGACTAACAATGAGATAATAGGGGGGAGCGCTGTCTGCTTCGGCGGAGATACATTTTCCAATCGTCCACCCTTTGAGTCCTTTCATCTTTTTCGCGAGCGGAATATGGACCTCGTGGTAATAGCGATCAAATTCGGCAGGATTTTCCGGATGCCCATAGAGTACAGTTAAACGATACATGTTCAATTTCCGTGATAAAGTTATTGAGAAAAGCGGTGACGGCGGCTAAGCCTTTGACAATCGTAGATCTCCAAACTGGCGTACCTGGTCTGTCATCGCTACTTCCGTAGGCAGACGTTCCATCGAACTGGCCCCGTAGAAACCATCGATACCAGCGACGCGATCGAAAATGTATTGAGCGTCCTCAGGCATCGCAATGGGTCCGCCATGACAGAGCAGCAGCACGTCTTCCCTTTGGCTCTTGGCTGCGTCAACCATATTGCGGATAGCCGTAACCGAATCGTCCAGCGTCTTACCCGTTTCCGCACCGATCGTTCCGCCACTGGTCAACCCCATGTGAGTCACCACAATGTCAGCTCCAGCAGCAGCAAGTTGCCGTGCCTGTTCGGCATCGAAGGCATAGGGGGTAGTGAGCATGTTGAGATCGTGGGCTGCGCGGATGCAATCGATTTCCAGATCAAAACTCATTCCGGTCTCTTCCAGATTGGCTCGAAATTGTCCGTCGATCAGGCCAACGGTCGGAAAATTCTGAATACCTGCAAAGCCCATTGCCTGAAGTTCCTTGAGAAACAGTTCGCGAAGCATAAATGGATCCGTTCCGCAGACTCCTGCCAGCACAGGAGTTTGATTGACAATGGGAAGTACCTCACGTCCCAACTCTTTAACAATCTCATTCGCATTACCGTAGGGCATCAGTCCCGAGAGAGAGCCCCGTCCGGCCATACGGTAGCGCCCCGAATTGTAAATCACGATCAGGTCAATACCGCCGGCCTCTTCACATTTGGCGCTCAAGCCAGTCCCTGCGCCGCCCCCGATGATGGGTTTGCCTTGAGAAACTTTTTCTCGCAGTCGTTTCAGGATCGTCTCTCTGGATTCTGTCATAAATCAGTTCCTCAAATTTATTGTCTCTATTAACATTGGCTTCCACTTACACGTTCAAATGCCGCCACGAGCGCGTCTGCAAACGCTGAGTCATTAATGTGGCAGGGGTGACGGGTGATGCGTCGAATGTCTGTCTGCTCAACTTCCTGTTCTAATGTCTCAAACAGACTCTGGTCGGCTGTGGGATCATAAAATGCTTCCCCTTTGGCGTCGAGCATCGAGAGGCCCTGCTCGGGAATCAGGATTTCTAATGGAGCCGTCGATTGGTTGACTTTCTCGGCAATCCATTTTGCAAATTCACGGTTTTCGTCAGTGGTTGTGCGCATCAGTGTTACCTGCGGATTATGGATAAGAAAGTGGCGACCGGCAAATCGTTCCGGAACGGTATCACGAGCACCGAAATTGACCATGTCGAGTGCACCCAGGCTCATCACATATGGGATTCTGCTTTTGATGATTGCATCGAAACGATGTGGACCACCGGGCATGATTCCTCCCACGACTTCGTCCGCCACTTCAGTCGTAGTGACATCCAGGACTCCTCCAATCAATCCATCTGAAACGAGTTTTTCCATGGCTTGACCCCCGGTGCCAGTCGCATGAAAGACGAGAGGATCAAACCCTTTAGTTTCCAGTAAATCGCGAACCATGTCCACACATGGCGTCGTAACGCCAAACATCGTCATGCCAATAGCAGGTTTCTTTTCAGGGAAGTCAGAGGAGTGGCCAGCCATACCCGCGATTGCGTGGGCAGCGTTACTCAACACGCACCTCGATACTGAGTTCAGTCCCGCCACGTCAACCACCGAATACATCATCGTAATATCACTATATCCTACATAAGGCTGTGTGTTTCCACTGGCGACGGTCGAAACAATCAGCTTGGGTAGTCCGATAGGCAGTGCCTGCAAAGCAGGAGCCACGATTGCCGTCCCACCGCTCCCGCCGAGTGCGATGACTCCCAGAACTTTTTTTTCTCTGGCTTCGTTAGGTAACCAATTTCGCAACGCTTCCGACATCGCAGTTACTGCTTGGCCACGGTCGGTTTGCCCTAGCACTTTCTCAGATCCATTTGGGTGTTCCTGAGCGATTGTGCGCGCCGCGATATCTGCGTGGCTCGAGTTATTTCGGGTACTCAAATCAACCAGTACTACGTCGAAACCTGCCCGGCGAATACAGTCGGCCACAAAACAGAGTTCTTCACCTTTGGTATCCATCGTAGCCATCGCATAGATTGTTTTTCGCATGGTCGTGCCTTTGGGCTTAGTCAGTAGTCAAACTTAAGTCAATGACTGATAAATTGATTCTAGTTTGGTCATTCAGAGAGAACCAGAAATACAAGACATGAAATAATCCGAAAACCTTGCTTATGCTGGTGAAAAGGCAGGCAGGGAGCTCAAAAAAACGGTTACTTTTGACAAGTAATGGTCAGCTTTTGGAGTTAGAGTTTTTGTGAAAAACACGATTTGTGAGACCGGTAAAAATAGATGATCAATCCTGGGCTGATAACGAGGCAATGCAATCGGCGACAATTGCCATCCCTTCGTCGATCAATTCCATCGGAATGGTTAACGGTGGCAAAAAGCGGATGACATTCCCATGCATACCACAGGAGAGCAGGATTAGTCCCTGGTCTGCAGCAGCAGTAACCAGGGACTTGGTCAATGGGGCGTCTGGTTGATTCGGATCACCTGATTTGACCAACTCCATGGCAATCATGGCACCGCGGTTGCGGATGTGTCCCACGTGGTCAGGAAACTGTTGCTGAATCTTGCTCAAGTGAGACATAAAACGCTGACCGATTTCGTTGGCTCGTTCAATCAGTTGCTCTTCGGCAATCACTTCCAGGACCGCCAGACCGGCTGCACAACCCAAAGGCGAGCCGCCATATGTGCCACCCAGTCCGCCCTGATGTGGGGAATTCATGATGGATGCTTTTCCAGTTACCGCGGCGATGGGAATACCACCGGCAATCCCTTTGGCCTGAGTGATCAAGTCCGGTTCGACACCGGAATGCTGCATACAAAACATTTTACCTGTGCGGCCAAAACCGGTCTGGATTTCATCTGCGATGAAGACAATGCCATGTTGATCGCAGGTTTTACGTAATGTGCTGAGGAAGTGGTCGGGGGCCGGGTAGAAACCTCCCTCACCCAGGACCGGTTCAATAATCAGAGCAGCAACGTCTTCGGGGGCGATATCCACCTTGAATAGAGTTTCGATAGCACGGTTGGCATCTTCAACGGAGACTCCATGATATTCCATCGGGAAGGGGACATGATAGATTTCAGCCGGGAAGGGACCGAATGATTTTTTGTAAGGAGTGATCTTGCCAGTCAGACCCATGGTCATGTTGGTACGACCATGGAAACCGCTTTGAAAAGCGATCACTCCACGTCTACCTGTATGCGCACGGGCAATCTTGATGCTATTCTCTACAGCTTCCGCACCACTGGTGACAAAAATCGTTCGGCACTCGGTGGAAATTGGAGCGGCCTCATTCAGTTTTTCCGCCAGTGCTACAGCAGATTCATAGGGAGTGACCATCACGCAGGTATGGCTGAAGTGTTCCAACTGTTCGGCTACTGCAGTTTTTACTTTGGGGTGACAGTGACCAGTATTGACCACGGCAATGCCAGCACCAAAATCAATATAGCGACGGCCCTCAACATCCCAGAGCTCAGCGTTTTCAGCACGCTGGATAAAGATGCTATGAGCGTTGCCTTGACCCTGAGCGAAGGTAGCCAGCTTGCGTTGTTGGAGTTGCTCGTTTTGGTTCATATCATTCTACTTAATTTCAATGGCATTAGAATTAGCTAGCGTTCAGAGGAAGGCCGCACTTACTTATGGTTTTTGGGTACGGGCTTTATCAGCCTGTTCGCGTTTCTTGATGTCTTTCGGGTGCTTGGAAAACGATTCAAAGACATCACCAATCACGCGATCCGCGAGGACACTCAGTTCGGTGAGAATAATCGCTTCCGCCTCTGGCACAAGTTTGGATGTATTTGGTTCATAGCCGCCGACGTCATAGGAATCGGCGGTAGCAATGTAGCCGACGTGTCCATTGGCGTATCCCACGATGATGGGAATAGCGCGGTCTGCGATGTCTTTTTCCATTTTCAATCCGTATTCGACCATCGGTTCGCCAGGCATGGTCAACAACAGGTACGGGCCGATTTTCATCGCCTGTAACTCTGAGTCGATGCGGCCCTCTTTACCGGGCAACGAGATGACAGAGTTTGCGACTCGGATTCGGTAGTGCGTTGCACGATTGGCAAGTTGTTCTCGGGTTACACTGCGGGCCAGCGTTCGAACGACTGCACTGCCCAGATCCCGCCCCGCCCATTGTATATCGGCTTCATCTGCACAGCGATACGGGTAACCCGGAAGATTGGGGCGAATGTCGCCGGCACAGCCTTGTAAAAACAGCGAACTGGTCTGCTGACCGTAACACATTTCCACAAACGACTGTGCTTCCCCAGGAAAGTCAGCACTCATTTTTGGATAGCCGTTAGGGTAAGGCATCGACCCTTTATCACCCCACGTAAAAAAACAGGGATGGCATACCGCATGCATCACTACTGCAAGTGGGGTCAGAGATTTCCCGTCATCGAAACGCAGGACTTTCACGCGAGGGTCATTGGGCCCATCTTCATTGAGCCGCACGACGGCCCGACCATTGATTACCTTTCGTCGATTAATGCCGAATCCAATCTTATCCTCACCGTAACCGACTGTTACGGGACGCATTTTGGACGCCGCCTGTTTTGCTGCTGCGCCGAGCTTTTCAATCAGTTCTTGTCCCCACTTCGATTTGGCATCAAAACCCGGCCCGGAGTGATTATGTGATGCTGCAACCATGATGTTGGCCGCCGGTATCCCAGTTTCTTTCTCGATCTGCAGTCGAGTCAACTTTACCAGTTCATCATAGGCAGATATCAGGTCAAGTGTCACGATCGCAGCTTTTGTCTCGCCGTCATCCAGTACTAACACACCCGCTCGTAGAGGGTCGCGCACACCGGTCACTTTACGACGATGCCCGACGACTTCCAGTTGGTTTACTTCGGCAGGTGTAATGTCAACTTTGGCAACACCAGCGCGTAGATTCGACTCAACAGCAAACTGACCATCCGCGGCATTGGTGACACATGTGGTGCAGATGGTAAAGAGCAAACCAATAAAAAAACTTCGGTGCAATTGGTGCATGGTTCAGGTTCCATTATTCATAGTTAAAGTTTTGGAAATCCAACCGTCATCTGGAGGGCAGAATCATTTGACGCATGGGGATGCCCCCAACATCTCAGTCTAAGCACTTTTTTACGAGCCGGACAGGCTGAGTGCCTCCAAAATTGGAAAGGCTGCCCCCGACCCCAGTCGAGTACGCCACATCTACCGACCTGTCAGTAAGCCATAGCAAGAAGAAACACTTGATCAATCATACCGCCGCCGCCG
Organism: Gimesia aquarii; assembly: GCF_007748175.1. Taxonomy (NCBI): domain Bacteria; kingdom Pseudomonadati; phylum Planctomycetota; class Planctomycetia; order Planctomycetales; family Planctomycetaceae; genus Gimesia; species Gimesia aquarii. Next base: position 3,841,093 of record NZ_CP037422.1, on the reverse strand, counting down.
AGCGACCCCATTTTGGCGCGAAAACTGTTTTCTCAATACTGAATGTTTCTGCGCCTGCGGACCTGAGTCCTATAAAACCCACTGGTTTCAGCAAGATTCCTAAAGGCGATACAAAAACCGATTCCCAATCTTCACTACTTTTTGTACCCAAATTAACCTTACTAGCGACAAAATCAGACCTCAGTTGGTCACGAATTGACCAACCCTGAGACAATAATGCGCAAATAATAAAGTTGCCTACTCCACCCCATTTGCAGTGGTTGCCGAAACTCAACCAACAAACCCTCCACCAACCAAAAAACAAACGTAACAGAATGAAAACCAAACACCACATCACAGAACTCCGTTACTGACAATCAAATAAAAATCATCACGCAGAGAGAACGAACTCTCACACACACACACACACACGATACAAACCCCGCCCGAAAAGATTCTATCCGATATCACCCAGCGACTCGAAGATGAAAAATCAGCAGTAGTGCTCAAAGGGCGTTCAAAACTCAAACGGCGGCTCACCGATGAATACTTCGCTGGTATTTCAAAAAATTGGTAGAAATCCCTTACAGCGCTTGATGACGAATACTTTTCCCTTGAAGATGAAGCCATCACAGTTATTCCAGCATTGTGTATGTACCATGAAACGCTGTTTGAATCATCATCAGAGAAAACAAAAAAACAATGCATTGTGCCGGAGTGGGGGTTGATGCGGGTTTGTGAATTCAAAAGTCCTTCGCCGCGCGTCTGGGAATGCTATCAAGTATCTGCAGGCGGCAGGGGCAATTTATTCGGACTTTGTTTGAATGGGAAATTCTCGATCAAGAAACAGTAACAGGACCGTTCGACAGCATCGTGATAATTTCAATACCATGCTGAAAGAAGACTGGTAAGCTGCCGGTGAACTACTATCGAACCACATTCGAAATAACCATATTGTGTTGGGTAATATCGAGCCCTCAAACAAGAAGAAATGAGAATTGAGGATCTGTTATGCGTAAATAATACAAATTTATGCGCGTTTTCTACAAGAAAGTGCTAATATTAATGTCTACCATATGTGAAAAATAACTAATAAGTATTTTTTTATACATAGGGTTGCAGTTCAAACACTCTTTAAGGAAGACAATCAATAATCAATCCAACTGTTTAGTAATCATCTTTAAATGATATAACGAGATCTCCATAGCCGTTGAATCGTGTTTCGTAGTTTAACGAACTCCTTCAATTTCCATTCGAGAGGGCCAGTTGCGTGGATAGGATTAATTCACTTTTTTGCTTTTCTACAGCTTTGAATTATCGATCTAATTATCGGAACTTGGGCTCAATTCAATGGCACTCCATTTTCAGCTGGTTGCTATTACTTTCTTTTGCATCATGGGGCTCGATTGCAGTTGGTGCAGAAAAAATAGAAACAGTAAAGAAGGAAGGCCAGCAAACTTTAAGTTTTAGCCGCGACGTTGTACCGGTTTTAACAAAGGCTGGTTGCAATGCCGGTGCCTGTCATGGTTCGTTTCAGGGGCGCGGCGGAATGTCGTTGTCTCTGCTTGGCTACGATACAGTGGCCGATTTTGAAGCCTTGTTTCAAGCGGGGCGCGGACGGCGAGTCACACCCACAGCCGCTGATCGAAGTCTTCTTCTTCGTAAAGCTACAGGCAGTGTCCCGCATGGTGGTGGAGCACTCATCAAAAAAGATTCCGAGAGTTTTCAAGTCCTGGGTGAATACATCAAGCAAGGGATGTCACCAGCGAAATCCGATGATCCACGAGTTATCAAATTGACGGTGGAACCTGCCTCCCTGGTTCTGGCGCCTGGGCAAAGTCGTTCCCTCAAAGTAGTGGCAGATTGGGAGGACGGTGTCCATCGCGATATCACCCGTTGGGCTTTATTTGACAGTCAAGATTCACAAATTGTTGAGGTGTCTTCATCGGGCCAGATTGCAGCTGTTCGAAGCGGAAAATCTCCGGTTACGGTCCGTTTTCTAGGTCAAGTGGCCTCAGTGGACGTAACAGTTCCGTACAATCCGGCAAAAGCGATTACTGGTTTCACTCCCTCGAATTATGTTGATCAGTTGGTATTGGCCGAATGGCAAAGAATGGGAGTTTCCCCCGCACCTACTGCGACCGATAGCGAATTTTTACGCCGGGTTTATCTCGATCTGATCGGTTCACTACCACAGCCTGACGAAGTTCGAACGTTCATTGAGTCTACAGATAAGAATAAACGGAAAAAAATAATCGACGCTTTACTCGAACGACCGGAGTACGTCGATTATTGGTCGTTGAAGTGGAGTGATCTGCTTCGTGTACATCGTCGTTATGTGGGCGATAAAGGGCTGGAAACATTTCGTGGTTGGATTCGTCGTTCAATACGTGAGAATCGTCCTCTCGACGAGATGGCACGAGAGCTCATTGTTGCCCAGGGCGATCTATTTTCCAACGGTCCGGTCGGGTTTTACTTCATCGATCAGAAGCCGGAAGAACTTGCAGAAACCACAGCACAGGTCTTTCTAGGAATTCGTATGCAATGTGCGCGATGCCATCATCATCCGTTAGAAGTCTGGGGCCAGGAAGATTACTACGGATTGGCGGCGTTTTTCACGCATATGCAATTCAAGGACGCAGGGAAAATCGGTGTAAGGTTTGGAGGCCCGAAAAGTCTGCGCCCAACGATCAAGGCGAATACAAAACGAAAATTAGAAAAACCGTCTGAGGCTCGCGTGCTGGGAGGACCAGTGGTTTCTGATCAGGACTTGCCTGATATTCGTCAACCACTGGCTGACTGGATCGTCTCACCAAAAAATCCGTACTTTGCACGTAGTTTTGTGAATCGTTATTGGGCCTGGCTGACGGGACGGGGAATTGTTGAGCCGGTCGATGACATGCGGGCCACGAACCCACCTTCGAATCCGGCACTGATGAACGCGCTGACTGAAGATTTCATCGCCCACCAGTTCGATGTGAAACATTTGCTGCGCACCATCTGTAACTCGCGCGTGTATCAATTAGCTTCGGATTTGAAGCCAGAACGGGACAAATCGGGCCGATTATTCACTCATCGTGTACCACGGAGAATGCAGGCGGAGGTATTGCTTGATGCGGTTAACCAGTTTGCCGGGACAACCGAAAGATTCAACGGTCAGCCACCGGGCACACGGGCCATCGCGCTTCCGGATCCTCAGATTTCCTCTTACTTCCTGATGGCCTTCGGTCGCCCTTTAAGAAACAGTGCCTGTGAATGTGCCCGCGGCTCAAAGCCTGATTTGGCCCAGGCACTGCATCTGGTCAACGGTTATGCGATGAACTCAAAGGCTCTCAGTAACGATGGTCGGCTCGGACAGTTACTCAAAGAGAATAAGAGTGATGCAGAGATTCTTGATGAACTGTATTTAGCGTCGCTCTCTCGAAAGCCCACCGCTGATGAGTTCAAGGCAGTTCGCGAACTATTGGCCGAAGCGCCGTCTCGTAAAGAGGGCTGGCAGGATTTGGTGTGGACAATAATCAATTTGTCGGAATTCGTTTTCAATCATTGAGGGAAGGACCAGCTATGTTTTCAATCGATCGAATGATGCGAAATTGCCAAGGGCTTTCACGCCGCGCGTTTTTGCAGGTTGGTAGCTTACCACTATTGGGCCTGTCACTTCCTCGATTACTCGAAGCCCGCGCCACAGGGAGTGCCAAGAAGGACATCAATTGTATCCTGCTATGGACGAATGGCGGGATGAGCAATATTGACACGTTCGATATGAAACCCGAAGCGCCGGTTGAGTTTCGGGGTGAGTTCCAACAGATTAGTAGTAATATTCCAGAGATGCCCGTTTGTGAGCATCTCCCACGCATGGCACGTGTGATGGACAAGGTTTGCTTAGTGAAATCAATTGCTCACACGATGAGCGGTGATCATGCCGCGGCTACCCATTATATGCTCACGGGGTATCCCCAAAGACCGGACCCCACTGGTGAACCATCGGGTGTAGTCGTTTTTCCGTCGTTTGGCTCCGTGGTGGGACATGAAAAAGGCTGGAAACAGGCAATTCCTCCCAACATTGTTTTAGGAGGTAAGTTACTTTATTCAGGGGCAGGCTATCTTGGTTCTGCATTTGATCCACTATGGATTCGTGCTGATCCCAATGCTAAAAACTTTCAGATTCGGGATGTTAGTGTGGCTGAATCCTTGCAAAAACGCATGCAGCGTCGTCAGCAAATGTTAAAACGGCTTGATACCTGGCAGCGACAGAAAGAACTTTCAGGAGCAGTTGCTGAAAAGGGAGAATTCTATCGCCAGGCATTTGACCTCATCACTTCGTCTGCAGCCAAAAAAGCATTTAAATTAGATGAGGAACCTGCAAAATTGCGCGATCGTTATGGCAGAACGCGCGGTGGGCAAGGGGCGCTACTAGCTCGACGGCTTATCGAATCGGGCGTCCGCTTTGTTACCGTTAACTTGGATGGCTGGGATACGCATGACAAGAACTTTATTGAGCTTAAGTCGCCTCTGTTGCCGACCCTCGACCAGGCGTGGTCGGCTTTACTGGAAGATCTGGAAACACGCGGTTTACTTGATTCCACATTGGTGATCTGCGCGGGTGAATTTGGACGGACTCCGAAAGTCAACGGGGCCGCAGGCCGCGATCATTATGCTCCCTGCAACGTCGTCGGTTTGAGTGGGGCAGGTACTGCCATGGGTTCGGTTATAGGCCGTACAAACTCTCGCTGTGAACATGTTGTGGGACAAACCAATGACACACTTGACTACGCCGCGACGATTTTCCGTATTCTTGGAATCGACGGCAGCAAAGAATATCACACTGAAGATGGTCGTCCTGTCTTTCTGAATAATGGCGGCAAACCGATTAAGGGGGTCATAGCTTGATGGGCCAAAGCAAATCCACAGTTCAACATGAACGTATCGGTATAATCTCCTCACGCAGACGCGTTGCTCTTTGTTTACGGTTAACTCTGATTGTAGTGATGTCGTTGAGCTATATGTCCCATGCGATTTCTGAACTGAAGCCGCCCGACTATTATGAATGTCGATTGGATTCGATTTTTCCCGCCGGTGGTCAGCAGGGAACGACGGTCACCGTGGAACTCCATGGTCGAAAAGGAAAAGGTGGATTAGCAGCACCGCAAAAGATTCTCATCGAGGGGCCACCAGGGATCACAGTCAGTGATTTAAAAGCCATTTCCAAAAATGATACAGTCCAGGCGAAATTTACTATAGCAAATGATGCTCCACCCGGGCGCAGGTGGGTACGTGTGATCAACGAGCAATCGGGGATCACAAACTTTGGGCACTTTGTCGTGAGTAGACTGTCTGAGCACATTGAAAAAGAACCAAATAACGAATTAGATAAAGCCGAATCATTAAAATTGCCAGTTGTCGTCAACGGGCAAATCAATCCCAAGGCTGACATGGACTGCTTTCGCTTCTCTGCCAAACAAGGTCAAAAACTTGTCATTGCAGTGGCCGCTCATTCGATAGACGTCCACGGGAGTGGGAGCAATTGGGGAATTACTGATTTCACACTGGAGTTGCTTGACGAACAAGGTGTGATCATCGCGGAATCGCTTGATGAACTGGGCTACGACCCGATGATCCATTTTGAGGTCCCTACCTCTGGTGTTTACACTGCGCGACTGAAGCTCGTTGCGTACAATGGGTACCCGGAAGCCGTCTACCGATTGACCATCGGCGAAGTTCCCTACGTTACCAGCGTATTTCCACCTGGTATCCAGCGGGGTAAAACAGTGGAGGTAGAACTCCGTGGGCCCAATGTCCCCGCCGGCACGCGACAGTTGATTTCGGCAAATGAAGGTACTTTTTTTCCTCTACAGTATCTCGCTCTACCTGGAGCGACCAGTGGGCAGGATGTTCCTGTACTCCTGGGGGATGATACAGAATCTATTGAGAGTGAGCCAAACAATGAACTAGCAAAGGCCAACGATTTAGAAATGGAGGCGATGGTCTACGGTCAGTTTGAGTCAAAAGACGACGCTGATTGGTATCGTATTCGGTTGCAGGAAAAAGAATCTATCTTTTTGCAGGTATTCGCCCATCGGTTTATCAGATCACCCGTTGATACCTACTTGGAGGTTTTTAGTGCTGATGGGAAGCTATTAAGTGAAAATGATGATGATGGTTCAATCGGACCTGGTTTTGCTGCTTACCACGATTTTAATACCACCGACAGTGGGCTCGTATTTCAACCAAAGACATCAGGGGACTATTATGTCCGCGTGACTAACAGTAACGGAACAAGTGGCTCTCGAGCCGTCTATCGTTTGTCAATGAAGCGTTACGGAACGAAACCCCGTTTTGCTTTACGTCATTTTCCCGACGCGGTTCCCATTTGGGGGCCAGGCAGTACAGCAGGATTGACAGTTCGCGTTGATTGGATGAGTTCTCGGAACTTCGACATTGATCTCTCAATTGAAGGACTGCCCGATGGTTGGAAGGGAAGCCAGGCCAACGCACTCGGTACCACTAAAGAACGTCCTAACAACCCATATCAAGATCGCGTGTTTCTGACAATCACTGCGCCAAAGGACGTGCCGATTGGAACAACGGTTCCATTTCGTGTCGTGGGCCGCGTGAAACATAAGGGAGAGGTGATCGAAAGGGTTGCGTATCCATTAACGTGGTTCCGCACGAGCGATACGGGTTTTTTCCGCGTTGCGCCCCAGGCCTATACCACCGTTGCCAAACCTCGTGATCTTTGGCTGGAATCAATGATCAAAGAGCTGACCATTAAGCAAGGCGAGACAGCAAAGATACCTGTTCGCGTTCACGGCATATCGAATGCGAAAGAAGTGCCGTTGGTCGTAAATCTGGCAGAAGGTATCAAATGCAATCTTGGAACTCCTGTCAATATTCCGCTCAGCAAGGATGGCATTGTGAATGTGCCGTTGGTTAACACATCAAAAATACCTGTCGGCACTTTTGCAATCACTGTGGCGCAAACTTGGCGGAGCGACATTCGGGTTGGTGCACCCGGTCCCTGTACTCCCATCATACAACTTCACGTACGATCTAAAAAGCAGCAGTGAATCTGTTGAGAACATCGAATTAAGCCAACCGATTCATTCTCTGTTCCACACAAAAGCAACGAATTAATGCTTCTGTTGGATTTTGGCATTAGTAGAGATAAGAAGCTCAAAAAATCTCAGACACGTCAGTCGTGTGAGATTGCGACATAATGACGGGAAATAAAATCATTCTGTATCCAAAGCAGTTTCTGAAATGCTCGGATGGCAGCGAATTTCTGGTCATCTGGAATGTCTAACTCCAGAAAAATTTCGATTAATTGATCTGATATTAAACCCAGCAACGCGTTCATCTGAACGAGGGAAATATCGAGCTGTTCATTCCCTGCTTTGGGAGTATGAATCTTACCTACCATATCCAGATAGAGGACCATTTTCGCGTCATATGAATGTCCCAGTAACTTCATAAAATATCTTTGGAGATGGTCTTTTCGAAACTTGATCTGGTTCTCCTCAGCTGTGAGTTCCTCTAGTGATTCGGGAACTGCTCCCTCATAGCCATGTTGACGTGGTACGAAGTGGCGCGCGGTTGCATCGTAATTGAGTAATCGCTCGTAAGTCGCATCAACCAGACCGTTGATGCGTGGTGCAAAGTGAGGGATCGTATTACGGATTGCTGTCACATCGGCTTCATCAAAACCGATGAACTCTTTGAGGTATTCAAAACGATAGGCCAGATCGGTTTCCAGCAGTTGCTCATCAATATGTTTCATGTCTATTTCTGTCTTACCTTTCATAAAAGGATATTTGGATCTTGACATCCAATTATGGGTCTGATTATTATCTTACGCAAGAGAAAACACGTTGAAAACACAGGATTTAAATTGTTGATCAATGTAGCAACAGTCATTCACTTTTCCCGTATTTAGAAGATCGGAGTCTCTATGTTTTGTAATCAATGCGAACAAACATCCCAAGGAACCGGTTGTACAGATGTTGGTGTCTGTGGCAAAGACCCCGATATGCAATCATTACAGGAAACACTGTTATACGGGGTCAAGGGGATGGCTGCTTATGCGAACCATGCTCGTCGTCTGGGAAAAACGGATGATGAAGTCAGCGCGTTTATTGAAGAAGCGCTCTTCGCTACCATGACGAATGTGAACTTTGATCTGGAATCGTTGCTGGAACTGGTGATGGAATGTGGTCGCATGAATTTACGCGTAATGCAGATGCTGGACGAAGGGCATGCGGAGAAATTTGGAACACCAGAGCCGACCACTGTGAGTGAAGGCACTAAAGCAGGCCCCGGAATTCTTGTCACTGGTCATGATCTTCTGGATCTTTCTGATCTCCTGGAACAAACCGCCGGCATGGGCATTAACGTCTATACTCATGGAGAGATGCTTCCCGCGCATAGTTACCCCGAGCTCAAAAAGCATCCTCATTTGGCGGGACATTTCGGGACCGCGTGGCAGAATCAACAATTGGAGTTCACCCAGTTTTCCGGTCCGGTAGTGGCTACGACGAACTGTGTATTGATTCCCTGGGAATCTTACGCCGATCGTTTATTTACAACTCGAATTACGGCAGTTCCGGGAGGGACTCGATTGAAGGACAATGACTTCACTCCCGTCATCGAGAAAGCCCGTGAGTGTCAGCCACTGGTTGAACAACAGACCGGCGAGTCGACGATTGGATTTTATCATGGAGTCATTCTGGGGGTCGCCGATCAGATCGTCGATGCGGTCAAATCGGGTGATATCAAACACTTCTATCTCATTGGTGGTTGCGATGGTGCGGAAACCGGACGAAACTACTTCACCCAAGTCGCGCAACAGGCACCACAAGAATCGGTTATTTTGACTTTAGGCTGTGGGAAGTTCCGTATCCGTGATTACGACTACGGAACTGTGGCAGGTTTGCCACGACTACTTGATATGGGACAATGTAACGATGCCTATGGAGCCATTAAAGTGGCGTCCGCATTGGCCGATTCATTTGACTGCAGTGTGAATGATCTTCCGTTAACTCTTGTGATTTCCTGGTTTGAGCAAAAGGCGGTTGCAGTTCTACTGACCCTTCTGCATCTCGGAGTGAAGGGGATTCGGATTGGTCCCGAGCCACCAGCATTTATCACTCCCAATGTTTTTAAAATTCTGCAGGAGAAATTCGATCTTAAGCTAATCGAAGCAGAACCTCCACAAGAATTGTTTCAATTAACAACTTAAGAAATGATAGAAGTACTTTAGGTCATCTTATGAGTTCGATTCGTAAGATGACCTGTTTTTTTGATGACTCTTTCAAGATTGTATGGCATTCCCGAAAATGCTTACACTTCAGGGTGAATTATCCGATTAACAATCTCGGCGTATTTCGTATAGTTTTGAATCGAAAATGAATGAAAAACGCTATCCGAGATCGGACAGTTCGATGGTGACTTGGATGTACTATTTTCGATGACTGAGTATCGAGCGACATAAGGGATGGATCTGAGTTGGCAATGCGGGTCTGGTCTGAACAAGACGCGATGGTGAAAAAGGTCGTCACCGCAGCCTACCAGTCGAGAATCGAGTTCATTGGCAGCATCTTTCGTCGCATGGGATTTCGCGGGAAGGATGTCGAAATCCGTGTCAGACTCTTGCTCTGCTATATGAGTTGGGAACCGAATCTGCACCCGCAGGAATCCAGGAAACGGCGGTTTGATATGCTCAATCTGCAATATCAAATACTAGCACAGGTGTAGGTTTTCAATTATCGAGCGATCTCGTTATTCCGCTAACAGAAGTTCCAGAGAATGCCTCGCGTTGCCGCATTAGTTAGAACGCTTGAGTCTTTGAGTCTGAATTTGTGATCTCAACGGAGGCTGGCCTGAAAGGTCGGTAGCCGTTGTATTTTTTTAGGTATTAGCGACTTCGCATGAGTCCCGCTCAAAAGCCGCTTGTGACTTCACCATCATTTCGAACGCAAAGGTGGCCGAGAACTTCTACATCTATGGATGTGGACAGGGCGTGGACGCTGCCATCTGCGAACGCAAATTGACAGATACCTGGGTGCCAGCTTCCGAAGCTGTAAAGTCTGGTATCGACATAATCCATATTTGGAGCTAGTGGAACGTGGACACCTCCAATGCGTGTGCTGAAACTGAAATGCCATCCGCTATAAATTGCGCCATCATCAGGCGGTTGGTTAATTTTTTGAGCGTTGACGTGCATTTCGCCTGCGAGAATCGTATTACTTGTCCCATCCGTGATGTCCCGATAGCGAATTTTATCAATCCAGTCCCGTGGTTGACCTGCTACACAGAGGGGACGGCTGCTGATGATAATGCCGTTTCCATTTCCACCCCAATAGAAATCCGAAGTGAACCCAATGGCACCCGGAGAAAGGTCACCATGGTTGCCGCCGTAGTCTCCGGTTGCACCACTGAAAAATGTTTGCGGCCCTGAACAGCCGCAAGAAGCTGTGAATTCGACCGTGACAGTGGGAACCTTTGCGGTGGGAGCAGACCTGCGGGAGGGACAGAGATACGTGGGAATCGCCATGGTGCGAACTTCTTCGGCATGATCTTCAAAATTTTCTCGCGTATCCCAATCGTCTGCAAAGTTTCCCTGCTCAAGATAGGGGAGAATTCGTATGAGCCAACTGGGGGTATCGCGACCACAAGATAATTCCTGCGGATCACCTGGTCTGGGCATGATTCGTCCCGGAGGGAAGCACCCAATGTTATCGTGAAACTGAACCGTGGCGAGTGCGATTTGTTTGAGGTTGTTTTGGCAATGGGTGCGTCGGGCAGCTTCACGAGATTGTTGTACTGCCGGAAGAAGTAACGCCACCAAAATGCCGATAATTGCCATTGAGACGAGCAGTTCGATTAGCGTAAATCCTCGGCGAGGCATGAGCGGTTTCCTGAATGTGTGAATATGTTTATTCTCTTTAAGATAGGCCTCAGATATAGACATGTCAAGAAGAATGTGATGAGATCGTATCCAGGCGATAAGACTCTTAGACTACGAAATGACAAACAGCACGGCAGTTTCTGAGGAGCGTTTTCAGTACTCTAAATCAGGGAGGAATTCCAATCTTTCAAATGTCAAAGTATGTTATTTCCTGCTGGATTCAGTCATTTCTAAAGTGAAGCAAGGTTTCAAACTTTAACAATGTCGTGTTTACCGAGTCAAATCATCTTTGGCTGGAATGAAAATCAAGAAAGTTGAGAGAATTCATCTTTATCATTTCAAGTCTTTAAGACAAGCTTCAACCATCCTTCAATGAGTGTTTTGAATATTAGCAACCAGTCGTAGAACTTACTCGTACTCTTGGTCTTCGATCTCGTGAAGATGCCCGAGGGCAGTGAATATCATTCAAAATGCGAAAACGACGATCACACAAGTGACAATGAGGATTCACCTTCTGGCAATGCTTGATAGAAAAAGGCACTGCCAGTCAATGACGGTGCCTTTATGGAGGCAGCGGGACTGTTGACTTTCATCGTCTCGTGAGACTGTTGAGCCAGCCTCATCTACATGCCACAGAAGTTTTTAGGCCAACACGACCGATTGCAAGTGAGCCAAAAGTCGCCGCCACTATCCGACCCACGACTAAGGCACTATTGTGTCTCCGCTTCAATCGCAGGGCTGGCCGTTACTCCTGAAAGTTCTTTCTGCTCGACTTGCATTTTCGTCGATGCAACTTGCTTTTGCGATCTGGAAGGAAAATAACGATCTCGAATCCTTAGAACCGGCATTTCAATCAACTTTGCCATTAACACGCCAACAATAAGACTTCCGATCATGTAGACGAAGAGATTAGACCAGTATCCAATTTGGACGCCTGTTGCGATTCGGATTGCGCCGCTCCCCCATACGTTTACGGGCATGTGCCATAGATAGATCGAGTAAGAGTAGAAGCCTATTGCGGCAAGGAGACCACCAACAATTCTGAAAGGGCGCGGGCAGTTTGGCCTCCAGTCAACGGTTGAAATGACAATCCCACCGAAACCCAAATAGAGTAATGTGAGACCGAATGCTGGAAGCCAAGGTGTACTTCCAAGAGGTAAGAACAGGACAGGTGATAGTAGTAGCAAAGAGATTGCGATAATGTGAAACCTGAATTGCCGTGTGAATGGTTCGATACGATCCAAGTGAAAGCAGTACAGATAGGACAGAAAGACACCGAAGAACAGTGAATCAATCCGAAGGTGTGTCGGAAATAGATGTGTCGTGTGTGAATACGTCGAGCTAAAAGATGTCATGCACCTTAGCAGGAGCACCGCGGCCGCAACGCAATAGAACAACCATGGAAGTGACGCAAACGGGGAACCTGAACGCTTACCTCTCGTCACCAAAAAGGCCACGACCAAGGCCAGCAATAAGTAGAAATGCTCTTCGATGGCAAGGGTCCAAGTATGGTTCCAAACCCCAGGAAAGTAACTTTGAAGGAAAAGGCACTCACTTACATATCTGCTGAGGGAGATACCACCATTTCGCCACAGTACTATAGCCAGTGTGGTACTCAACATGACGTAAAACGCAGGGTAGATTTTCAGTCCGCGACGTGCCAAAAACCTTCCGATTCGCACGTTTCCATGTCTATTGAATTCACGAAACAACAATCCTGACACAAGAAAGCCACTCAGAACAAAGAACAAGTCTACTCCGATCCAACCGGAACGTGCCCACAACCCCATTCCATTTCTGAGTAGAAGCGGGGTGTCTTCGGGACATCCCGGCATGTGTCGACCCAGCACAAGGATCACGGCGATCGCGCGAAGGATATCGAGAGATTGAACCCTACTGTTGGTGTCACTCATATGAATCTTCAGTCAGTCCAAGTTTCACGTCGATCTTGGTTGAATGTTTCAATGTTTCAATGAAATAACATATCTTATCTCATGTAAAGGAGGGGAAAGCAAGCCTATTCAGGGCATTTGCCCTGCTATGAGTCGCCACATTTTACATGGAATAAGATTTCTGGAGCTAGAAGAGATGGCAAAATCGATGAAGAACGGATCGTCGCTGGTGATCTTGAACCCTGTCGAAAGCAGTGCCGATGCTCTCCTGCCGTCAAAGAGCCGCGACAGCTTGGTTGCTTGGTTCGAGATTTACATGGGCCTCGAAGTTGGTACGCCAGAAACGGACACATTCCACGCTAATAAGGGCGATCTCCAGAAGTTCGTCGAATACCTCTTGGACGCTGCGGGGACCGATCACCCTGACCAGTGGACCAAATCGCTTACAGAGGCATTTGTGTGACACCTGAGAAAGAAGCGAGGACTGGCAGCGTCCACCTTCAATCGAGTTCTGGCAACGTTGAAGCACTCCGCACAGTGGATTCACCGGCAACGCCCCTTTCTGGTCGGGAACCCATGTGAATCGGTCAGGCCGATTGACGACGATGATCCAGAATGGCGCGACCTTGAAGACATCCAAGTGAATCTCCTGCGGTCTGCTGTTGAGCAGTTGGTTCACCTGAAGACTCGTGCTTCTCAGCGACCGTATCGAGATCAGGCTATGTTCCTTCTGCTGCTCCACACGGCCTTGAGGGAGTCAGAGTTACTGTCACTCGACTACCCGGACCAGTTAAGCGGCGGCTACCTCCTGAACATCCAACGGAAGGTCACTCGAAAGCTGTGCGTTCCCAAGCTGGCCAGAATGCAACCCTTATCCGATCCGAAGCCTCATCTTTATCCGACCATTGAAGAGGGTGGCACAAAATCATGTCCCGCCATGGAACTCGCAAACCAAACAAAAACAGCCACTTGCGAATTGCCGCAAGGGGCTGTTTGAGTGGAGGCGGCGGGAAGGCAGTTTTCAAAATAAATTATCGTCGTAAAACAATTTATATGAGAGGTTTACTCGAACTGCATTTTTTTGAATTTTGTTCGAAAATCGTAAAGATCAGACACGAAATCAGACACATCAGACATGGGGCAATTATAGAGGTAGTTGCATGATGCCAGTCCACACCATGTGAAGGTTCCACTCTATTGCCATAACTATTTCAGGAGTTGGCGGAGATAGCTGTGATCTGTTTCGTGGCGATTCCAACGGGGCGGTCGAGTGGAATTCCGGTACACGTCAGTAATGTCGTCAACAGATCACCCTGGTTGCCTTTGACATCAGGCAGGAAGCGTCCTGTGTTGATGGCACCGCCGCCGCTTCCGGCGAGGATGAAGGGCAGGTTGGCGCGGGTGTGTCGGTCACCATCTTCCAGTCCCGAGCCCCACATCATGATGCAGTTGTCGAGCAGGGTGCCGTCCCCTTCTTTCAAACTGTGCATTTTGTTGACCATATACGCGAACTGGTCGATATTGAATTTCGTGATCGCGGCGACTTTGTCGACCTTCTTCTTCTCGCCGTTGTGGTGCGTCTGCGAATGGTGCTGGTCTCGGAAACCAAGTTCCGGATACGAAACGCCGTTCGGCGTCGAACCGATGTAGGTGCAGACGCGAGTCGTATCGGTCTGGAAAGCCAGCACATTGAGGTCACACATCACCTGCATGTACTTGCTCCGTTTGTCTCCCTCAGGGATTTTAATCTCGATCGGAGGAGAGTCAGTCTTGTGACTGCGACTCGGGCGGATGCCTGCTTTCTCGAGGGCCGCTTCTTTCTGTCGCATCTCAATCGCGGCGATTCGTCGTTCCACCGAACGCACGCTGTCCAGATATTGGTCCAGCTTCTTCTGGTCGGTTTGTGACAGCGTACGACGTAGATCGCGGGCGCCACCGATCACCAGATCCAGCATGCTGCGATCCAGGCTGTTGACTCCCGCTGAGGCAGGTCCGCCCCCTTGTTCCTTTTTGTTGAACAGCCGATTCAACACGTTACGAGGATTGGTCTCGGCAGGAACCGCCTGGGTCGGCGAGCGGAAGCTGCAGTGCGAATAGTAGGCTTCATTCAGCCCCGCCTGATTTTCCTTCCACGTCTGCGGCATCGTGGCCAGTTCCAGTGAGGGCAGGGCAGTGAAGGCACCCATGGAATTCGCGGCAATCTGGTCGGCGGAGATGGAGATGCTGATCTCGTCCCGCTTATCCGGATCGGGCAGGGCCGCGGTGAGCCACGTTGAAAGTTCGAGCGCGTGCGGTGCACCGCGAAACGGACCGTTAGACACGCCGGCGATCCCCTTCATCAAGAGGCATTGGTCGATCACCGGGCGCAGCGATTCCAGGGCAGGGGGCGGCGAGGTCAGAAAGCTCTTGGCATCGTTGGGCCAGAACTGATCCATAATCACACCATGCGGCATGTACATGAACCCGAGTCGAACTGGCGGCTTGAATGTTTTTTTCTCGCTCGCTTCGGCCCAGCCCATCACATCCAACAGAGGCAGCGCCAGGGCTGCCCCCATCCCTTTCAGACAGGTGCGACGATCAATGGTTTTAAAATTGCTCATGGGAAGGCCCTCTGGTGGGTTGTCGAGGAAAACGGGTTTGTTGAACGAAGGACTGTCATTCCGCCGTACAAATCATCGGGAATTCGGTTCGCCTCTCACTCAATGCGCCGATGCGTGAATGGATAACTGGTGACGACCTCAATAATCAGCGTCTGCATACGGTAGTCGTCCTTCGCGATCTTCTGCATCAGTTCATCCATCACAATTTCGTCATATCCTTCCAGGCGTCGACATAATGCATAGGCTAACAGTCGCTCGACCAGATTGCGAGCAAACTTAGCGTTGTGCCCGGCGATAATGGCTTTTAGTTCTTTGGGGTTGGAAAAGTTCTTGCCGCCGGGGAGTTCGCCCGAAGCATCGATGGCCTGACCGTTCTCGTCCTGATCGCGCCAGCGTCCGATGGCGTCGAAGTTCTCCAGGCCGAATCCGATCGGGTCGAGCAGACGATGGCAATTGGCACAGACGGCTTCGGAGCGATGCAGTTCGGTCCGTTCGCGGAGCGTCAGATTAGCGATCTGTTTTTGATCCTGTTTCTCCAGCGACGGCACATTGGGTGGCGCGGCGGGCACATGATCCCCAAGGACCTGTTCCAGCACCCAGACACCCCGATTAACGGGACTGGTGCGGTTGGGGAACGAAGTCGCCGCGAGTACGCCGGGCATTCCCAGAATTCCGCCGCGATTGCCGTTGGTCAGTTTGACCTTGCGCATCTCGGGGCCGGTGACCGTTTTTTCCAGGCCGTAGATCGACGCCAGCTTTTCATTGAGAAAGGTAAAATCGCCGTCGATAAAATTCGCAACGCTGTGGTTCTCGCGGACGATACTTTCGAAAAAGAGGCGGGCTTCATCGTACATCGCCGTTCGCATGGCGGTAGTCATCTGCGGGAATTTTTCAGGGTCAAAGGTGCGCGTCTGCAAATCTCCCAACTTGAGCCACTGCGCACCAAAGCCGTCAAACAGAGCCCGCGAGCGCGGATCTTTCAGCATCCGCCTGACCTGATCTTTCAGGATCGGCAGCTCATGCAGTTTTCCCTGATCCGCCAGCGCCATCAGCTCCGCATCGGGCATGGTAGCCCACAACAGATAAGAGAGACGCGAGGCGAGCTGAAAATCATCGAGGGGCAGAATTCCCTTTTCCGTCTCGACCTCCTTGGCCGGCGTGATAAATAGGAACTGCGGCGATACCAGGATCGCTTTGAGCATCAGCCGACATGAGGCGTAATAGCTGAGATTGTTCTGTTGTCCCAGGTCAAAAACCTTGAGCAGGACCTCCACTTCCGCAGCAGACGGGGGACGGCGGTAGGCCTTCCGCGCCAGTGACCGTGCCACCTTGCCAGCGGTTGCGTTATCATCGGTCTCGGAAGTCAGTGGTTCGCCAAAGAGTTGCTTTTGAATTTTCGTAGGCGGTTTCCCCTCCGGTGCCAGGATCTGATTCAACACGTTTTCAGAAATCGCCAGATACTGCTCGAGCTGCAGCGGCGAGAGTGAATTGAGATAGCCTTCGCCGCTGACTTCATCCGGCAAACTGGCGACAACATCAGGATCGACACCCAATAAATCATGCAGCGTGTTGCCATATTCCGTTTTGGTGAGCCGCCGAATGACGAATGCCCCTGGATCTTTGGGGCTAAGATATTTGACCTTCTCCATCCATTCTGAAAACCGCTGACGTTCTTCATCAGTCGGCTGATCCAAACCCTCGGGTGGCATATCATGTGTTTTCACCCGAGCCGCCGACTTCTTCCACTTCTCACTGAAGGCGGCATGACCGGGAGTCCGCAGCGCCGGATCAAAACTGAGCCCTGCCTCGGTGGGCCGCCTGTTCTGATGACAGTCGATGCAATATTTTTTGATGAAGGGCTTGATCTGTTTGCTGAAAAACTGCTCCGCATCCGCCTTCTGTGTCGCCAGCGTTTGATCCATTTTGGACTCAGCCAAACCGACGCGCGGACAGACCCCAAAGCCCCCCCAAATCAAAACGGCAACAACACCGCGCACCAAACGCGCCTCTAAAACTGACATGCAAACACTCCTCAAACTGCTGTTGTAACACGAACATATTATAGTTGGTGCATATGTTTGTGTAAATGAGGGTGGGGAGGAGGGAGCTTTTGTCGGTAAGCGGATTTGTTGCTGACAGCTTATTTTCCATTTTCAAGTAAGTGTTTTATGGTTGGTATGACTTCTCAAGGGGCTGGTGCCAGGGGATCAAGTTTGCTACAAATATTCTTGCCTCACGGACTCGTTTTCATGAATAAACAAACATAATGGATATCGGTCAAATGGACGCAGAAGAACGAATCATCAAACGACTGGGCGAAATGATTGACATGGGCGAGGAACTGTCAGCAGAAGAAAGAAGAGCAGATCATCATGGGAATTATGAATCAATAAATGAAGGAAATGTGGCTCAATGGAAAATGAGTTCCCTTAATATCTTACTCCGAGGATTTGGAGAGAATAGCATTCATTATAAAGAGTTCGTAAAAGAAGTTGATAATAGCACCTTTTCCGTAGAGATTGGAAATAACATTCTCTTTGCTGCACTGGATGACATGAGAGGTGGATATCTGGCAGGCATGAAAGAGTTGTTGGAAGCAGAGATATTCAGTGATTTCATGGAACAAGCCGAAGAGTTATTTACTAAGGGATATCACCCAGCAGCAGCAGTGGTAGCAGGATGTGTGTTAGAAGATGCTTTAAGAAAATTGTGTGAACAGCAATCTGAAATTGAGTTACCAGACAAGCCAAAACTTAGCTGGATGAACGATAGACTGAGAGAACATAGTGTTTACAACTTGTTAACTCATAAAAGAATCACTGCTAATGCTGATTTGCGAAATAAAGCTGCTCATGGTGAGTGGAGTGAATTTGACAAGGATGATGTCAAAGAAATGGTATCTAGTATCAATACATTTATGCAAAAACATTTTGGGTAACTACCTGAAAAAAAGCCTCTTGTGATCTTAGTCCCATAACGCTGCCCCTAAGACATCTTCTTTTCCTTTGTCCCTACTATAATTGTTTGTGACTGTTTGATTTCTGTGAGGATGACTGCTTTGCATTTATTTTCGATTTTCCCCTTGTAGTTCTCCGTTTTCTGAGTGCTTCAGCCTTTGAGGGTAAGATATAAATTGTATTGATCAGCCCTTCAACGATTTCTAAACCATCTTCTATATCCTGACTCGAAGGAGTGGTCATCTCATGCAAAGCAGAATTTCCTATATATCTTTCTTCATGAAGTAGTTCTGCTTGTGCAGTTGTTAGTAAATTGCGTTTAGCCAACTCATCGATTTTTTTCTGCAAATTCCCATTGTTAATCTTTTGGCTAAGACAGATTGCCTCTACAGTCGCCCGAAGGCCTCCTCCAGCCATTGTCCTTGCGTTAGCATTGAAACAATGAATAGTTTCTCTGTACATCTTCCATACGTTTTCTGGAACTAAACTTCCTTCTTCTTCAAGATTGTTCTTAAACTGAATGGGTTTACGTAATTCAGACTCAGATTCATCGTTTGGGTAGATTTGTATATCATATGGATCACTGCGGTGTTCTGGCGGATTGTACTCTAGTTCGATATTAAATCGGCGATATCTAAAAGTATCACAACCCCTACATTGTATTAATTGATGGAACTCATCATGGGTCCATCCAATATCCGGATCACCGTACTCTTTCTTCGTTTCAAATAGTACTAAATGGTTTCTGTAACCACGACCACATTTGGAACATCGAACCTTAACCACTTTTTCTCTAGCGTTCATACACAATCTCCAATGGGATGGCATTTTTTAATAAGAACTTAATTATTTTCAATTCATATTCGCAACTTGATTGATGATTCGGTTTGCATCTTCGAAACTGCCAACTCGATTTAAGAGTTCTTGAGCGTCCATATGAGCCAAATCTTTAGAAGAAAAACTCTTTCCTCTTGGTATAGTTAATGGATACTCCTTACCTTCAGCATTTTCTTGCGATACTTTTTCCACGATTTTCTTCACCTCAGTATGATTTCCGAGATTCATAATCATTCCTACAACGAGTTCTCTTAAACTTACTGGATCATCCACATCTTCAAGAGGCTTTCTATCTAGTGACTGCCCCATTCGCTTCCCTACAAAATATACAGGCCAAAAACTCCTCAATGCTTCACCTGTTAATTTCTCATATTCAATCATCACATCTTCGAGAAATTGAATTTGACTATTTTCAGACAGAATTTTGGCTATAACTTCATCTCTTTCTTTCCGATTCATTTGCTCTGCTTTCATAGAAAAAATAGGTTTCAGTCCCAATATCCCATAAATAATCTCACGCAAGAAACCGCACCCAACGTTCTTCAGACACGATGGCAATATCAGTGCCGCTTTCTTTAAGTTCGACGGCCCGTTCAATTTTTCTTCCATGTGTGGAATGAATCCAGTCGGTACTGCCAATGACGCCGATGACCAGGAAATCGGTGTCTTTGGTGGGGGACTTTTTCAGGCTGCCATTTCTTTCCAGGACCAGCGACTCGCACTGCTTGCGAGTTCCTGTCACAAACTTCCCGGTCAGACAGAAAATGCGTCCTTCGAAATCAATTTCAGGATCGGGTGTGGTCAGTGGGAGGGAGGTTGACATTGAATTCACACTGCTGTGAATTGTTGGCTCGCCGGTGAGATCCATCAGCGTCTGCAAAAGCTCTTTCTGTTCCTCAAAATCGAGCACGTTGTCAGCCAGCATCTCTTCGATTCTTTGGTAAAGAACATTCGCCGGCCAGTGCTCTGAGATATCCTGATTATTTCTGAGCCACTGTTGAAGAAATTCGACTTCAAACTGAGTGACCTCGCCATCCGCCAGTACACCTTTACACAGGCCGATCAGTTCATCTATTTTCCTGTCATTCAATCGGGCTGCGTTGAAGCATCGATTGAATGGTTGCCCGTCCGCATTCAGATTCATTGTGCACCTCTGGTTTCGGCTGTATAGTATGGGGATGATTTGTTCAATTGTGGGCATCCGAAATCGTAGATTCAAGCGCAGATACAGAGATTTATAGTAAACAGCGCTTTTCCACCTGACCTGAATACAAGAACAACCGTGACTACCGACCCTGACGACGAATCCAAAAATGAATGGAAGATTGATTTCGATGCGCTGCCTGGTCCTGATCGGTCGGAGCTGCTGTATTCCCACGATGTCGTTCGGCCGGCGGTGACGAAAGAGTTGGCGGCTGTTGTTTACTCCGTCATTGAGTACCGGATGGGATCGTACGGTGGGTTCTTTGCCCTGTTTGAGGGACCGCCTGATGCGCCTCGAATTCTCTGGTGCCCTGATCTGCTGCAGTGCTCGGGTTACCTCGACACGCTGCAGTGGCTGGACGGCGACCGGTATGTTGTTACTAATGGCTACATGTATGACGGTAAGAGATATGTTTCGTACCCCTTCTTTTTTGTCGATGTCGAAAAAAAGCAGATCGGATACTTTCCCATGATTGACTCATTCAACGCGGTGATTGAGTCTACCGAAGCGGGTTGGGTCATCCATGAAAATGAGAAGGACGCGCGCCTCCCCATGCCCAGGCCGACATACTTCTTCATCCAGCGGTAAAAGCTCTGTTCCTCTGTTCGATGATCCTGATCTTGCTGACGATCTCCGCCACCGCAGTGATAGGTTTAAATTGCCTGAAAAAAATGTGATCCATTCTTCCGAATATCGTGCCGACTCACATAGTCTGCTCCTCCTAGGAAATATATACAATAACAAAAATTCTCAGATCCTGCTTGGATCGAGAAATGTGGTGGAGATCAGAATCCTAATTAGTATATCAGGTTCTGAATTCGATTAAGTAGCAAGGTCAACTCTGGAAAGTATTTGCTAATAATATTGAGTGTCGTTATGATCTAGTGTCTGTAAGTTCTTAGTGTTCGTAGTGTCACTTTTTCTTGGCCCCAAATATGAATCATGCAATCAAGAGACTACCAAAGCTGACCGTGTTTGTTTTAGTTATTGTCGTGTCAGTGATTGTTTGTATTTTAGTACAGCAACTAGTCATAATACCTGACAGACCGGCTACCAGGAACAACACGAACAATATGAGCATGTGGTTTCAGCTGGCGAGCCTCTCACCAAATGGAGAGCGATCTCTTGCAGAATACATTAATTCCGGTAATCGCCTTCTAACTAAAGGGCCTCAGGTACCGTCTGGTACAGCATCTTCATGGGAGTTTGACCCGGCGTTTCTTTCGTTTGCCATCGATACATACCATTTTCTTAATTCCTTCGAAGATTTCGAAGAATATTCATCACCTCAATCATCTGTCGATGCGCGAGCTATTCTTCGAAGCAGGTTGATGTCGGCTGCATCCTATCGATCTGTCTCGCTCCTCAAACTTCTTGATACATATGAACTAAAAAAGGAGGCTACGTCCGAGCCTATTGATCGATTAGCTGACTGGGCTAAAGGACGCCCAGAGTATTCCGAGTATCTCAGGGAAGAAGAGTTCATAGACATCATCGGATCGATGCGCACGACAGGAGTTCGCGAAACTGTTTTGTGTTACAAGTTCTCAGACGATTATGTACGTGATTATATCATTCCAGCAATTGATGTCCTGAGAATTCTCGAGAAGGATTCTAATGTGGCTTCCTTTCTAGACGCTCTCTTGTTTGTGAAGTTATCCAGGGAACTCATGACTGATAACGATGCTGGGATAAATCCTGGTGAAGGAGCTAGTAGAGGTGACGAGTTAGAAATTCCCTCTGATTTCGAAATCATCACGAGCCTTCTTCTCACTTTTGACAATATTGATGTGTCCCGCCGTAATGTCGCAAAGATGGCAGTGGAAGCGATCAGGCAGTCAAAATCGATTGGTCAAAAGGTCGAATATTTTTATGAATGGAAACTCAACAATCGACTCATCTTAGTGGACTGGGGGGGTACACAGCTGTTAGGACGAATAAAGATCGAAGAAGCTTCGGGCTCTTTGCAATCACAGGATACTCATGACACTTTACGGGAATTAAGCATCCGGTCTAGTGCGGCCGATTCATGGCTCGACAAAGACTCACTCTCAGTAATACTTTCCAGCCCGCCCCTAACATCGGAAAGTGCTGGGCTTGGCACACTATGGTTTTCTGAAGTAGAGATCTTGGGCACAGGGATCACGATAAGACACGAAGCGATTCCACTTTCTGGAGTCTTTCCAAGAGCAATCACCCAATCAAAAGTCTGGCCTACAGTGTCCGTGACCGATTCTAGCATTAGCTTAAGTGGGTTATGTGGTTCTATTCCATTCGATGTGGACGTAACTTTATTGCCTCAGGAATTGTCATCAAATGTCATTGACCTGGATGGGAAAAGAACATTACCTTGGCATTGTTTCTCGTACAGGTATCAGAATGATGGGGCCACGCTGCCTGTTGCTGGGGATACGAATTCTAACTTAATGATGCTGGTCAAGTTCAGCGGCAAGAGATTGACACTCACAAATGGGAAAGAGCAATACGTACTCGATGTCAAGCAGAATTTCGTACCGAGTGAAAATGAATCATTCGGCCCAGCGAATTCAGGGGGACCAGCAAATCAAGAGAAGCTTGCAGCCACAAACGCTGACATTGAAAAATTTGCCTCAGAAACGCAATTCTCACTTTTGTCGAAGAATGGCAAAGAAGTTTACGAAGACTTAGTCAACAAGTTGCGAGGTGCTATCGCCGCATCGCTCAATTTATCCTCAGGTCCGCATTTGACCGCCATTCTCGATTCAAATTTGGATTATCCAGTCAACTCTCAGTCAATATTGGTTTATGACACTGGTCACATCTTAATTCCTGTTGCCTCATTAACGGATAAGCCTGTTGGGATTGTTCGCGATGGGCAGATTCACTGGTATCTAAATCGAACAACCAAAACATTGGAATGGCTTGAAGATGAAATGAGTCGACTGAGAAATGCATCGCAAGTCACCCCATCGTCATTTGCCAGATTACGTCGTGAATTTACTGCCGGCGATGTTTATCCGTCTGGTGATTATGGTGTCTCAACTTCGAACTTTCAAAGCATTGCCGAGGCGTTAGCGATCTGCTCTATCATCGATGATTTGCGTCGCGGCAGTTCGGTTGGATTGGTGCTTGACACAGGAGGTCAGATCAATTTTCCAGAGACCACTCATTGGAAAGACATCAATCGGTATTTGACTGAATCACTGCAGGCGCAAGGTACTCGAAATGAACGGCTGATTAAAGATGCGTTGGTCGCCGAGACTCTTTCGGACAAATCACTGCCTGATGAACTCGCAAAATCTATGTTGGTGTCATTGAATGACGAGATGGATGAAGCGACAAGAGAATTGACACAAAAACTGTGTGACCTGTTTCGTCAGTCGTCAGATGAATCCTTAGAGTTAATTCGTGACAATGTCGTAGTCTCAAATGAGTTGTTCTACCTGGAATTTGATCGCGCCAGAGCCAACACCCTCCTGGGAGTCCCCCGAGCATTCATTATCGTTTGGCGTATGCACCCAAATGAATCTGAGGTGCGCTTTGCAGAATGTGTTTGGGGACCAGTAAATGAACCTTTTGCATTTGTGTTTCCCGGGAAAGTGTTTTCTCTAAGAGATGCTGAAGGTGGTGTCCTTACACTAAAGGTGGCAGAGCTTTCACCAACACCCGGTTCATTGCGATATGCTGTTGTGCAACCGAATTCTGTCGATGTAAAGCGAGCAGAACTTCTTAAATCCCATTTGCCGGAGATTCTCAGTTTTTTAGACTCGAACAAATCAGCAAGTGCTCAAGACTTGGTGGATCATTTGGCAAAAAGTTCGAAAATCTTAGAAGAAATTAATTTACTTTTTAAGACAGCAAACAATTTCAGTAGAGCGGTTAACCTTATCACAAAACATACTGTTACCGGTGCCTCTGGCGCAGATCGTGCTATCTCAAGTCTCTGGTTGCTCAATTCGGCACTCATGGTCTCTCGCTCATATAAGGCAACATGGACACACAAAGGACGCGGCGTGTCCATGACTGTTTCACAGGACGGCACGGCTCTCGTGAACGAAGTCGGAAAGCCACTAAACCATGGAGCCAGTTCAGCGTTTGCGCAGTGGTTGAGTCAACGTGAGTGGTATCCTGGAGAGACTCCCGTTTATGGCAAGCTGATTAGAGATCAAATGATGCTATCGCTCAAGCTCCAGCCAGGAAATCATGATCGGCTAATGACGTCTACGTTGCCTGTATTCCACATAAAAACTACCAGAGCAGAAGGAAGGTACTTCCCATTTGGTAACGGCGTAACATTTGATGATGACAAAGGTGTAAAGGACGAATTCGACTCATTAGTACGATCGGTAGATGACCAAGTGCGCAAACTGAGGAACGTTTTCCCCTTATTAAAACCCAGTGACGGCTCTCTAATTTCGGATTTGTCCCCTTTACCAATCGATCTCTATTATCTGGATGTCTTATCTCATGCTGAAAGTTTGCTGTCGCGGTTACAAATGGGAGGCAAACATGATCGAACAAAGATTCAAAAACTGGAAGAATCCTTTGCAAATCAGGACATGAGTCGATTTCGCGACGTACTGACGGAAATTGGGGAGGCAGAAGAGTTTTCTCAGAATTCACGTATGAATGTGCGTCCCTCTGGTGCGTTGCCAGTCTCGGCTAATTGGATGAGCCGAGTTTTGGGACTCCCGCTGCAAGAATCGGACGCTGAGCTAAACGTTAAAACTGTTGTGACTCAAGGACCTGCATCCGTTTTAGAGCCTTCTGTAGATGGCCAATGGGGATTAAGTCTACTTGTCGCGAATCGTGATGGGGCGGTAAAGAGGCACTCTGTGCTTTCAAACTTTGCAGTAAAAGTTGATGGGACACTGTCTGCAGAGATTCCGACATCAGCCCAAAACTCTGATCTTCGACAGGCACTTCAGGATTACCTTACTGGATGGCTGGCGTTTCCTGGTGTCAATGTCAAGGACATATCTGGTGGTCTTTCGATCAAAGAGAGCCATCAGGTGGAGAAGGGGCAAGTCTCACTGCAGTATGTGCTAACGGCAAATCCGCAGGTCTTATCAACACTTGGAATTGATGGCACAAATGACACTTCTCTCGCCACGCTGAATTTCACAATTCGAAGTGAAAACGGCATTCCGGCAGCTAAGACATCCGTAGTGAGTAGTGCTAGTGCGAATAAATTGCTCGCTGAGAGTACGGGGCTCAGTCAGCATGAGCTTGACTTTTGGCGTTTTAACCGCGTGATACTCGAACTGTCGGACACCTCGTCTCTAGGATTAGAGAAGCCACTTTCCATGCAGTTGATGCCGTTTGAAGGACTTGAGAAAGCAGAGCAACGACTTCGGCAAGATTTTCTGTCATCTCAGCGGGCAAGTATCGGAAACGCGCTCGCCAAGGCAGTTAAGGCGAAATGGGGTGTTGTGCCAAGTTTACGGCTAAAGACTTTCAGTGACTTTAAGGACCTTCCAGTTTGGGAGCTTTCTTTCCCACTACCCCCAAACCCCAAAAATTCAGCCGAATCTCTCATTCTCACAAGCCATCCGGGCCTTGTCTCATTCTCAAAAAGTAAGTGGGAAGTACAGAATCCGGATCTTTTCGCTGAAGCCGTGAATCCTCAGTTTAAGACTCTTGGCGATTTGAAATATGCCGCCTCTGAAACTACGTTTGAATGGGAGTCATCAGGTGAGTTCGCAACCTCGATAAAAATCGGGCAGGAAACTTTTGACGTAGTGGTAGATGATTTTGCACAGTTTCACGTAGTTCCGAGGAATAAAGAAATAGCAATCAAGGTGCTCACGAGGCTCCGTGACAAGTGCCGTACCGCTTTAAGAGACAATTCGTCTGGTCGGATCAAGGTTAAATATGAAGATGGGAAAGTAACATCGCGCTCCGCACCAATTTTTTGTACTGTTTTTGTCAATGGGGTCTCAGTGTCAAAAAAGCAGTTCGACGTAAGCTTGCTTCATTCAAATCCTGAAACCATTGCGGAGGATGTGGAACAGTACTTCGAAGAGGTTGTGGAACGATTCGCTATCATGGACTCTTCGCCCGCAAATCTTCCCTTTGGTATTCGAGCAAAAGCGGTGCCAGATACGAGTACTGAGGAAAGGGATGACTGGCGTGTGGACGTCATCTTCCCAGAACCTCAGCAGAAGGATGGCCAAACGGTCCCAGCTGCTGAGCGCACGATTTCTCTTGGGCGTATCACGATCTCTGACGACAAGCTGCAGGCTGAGGGGAAACAGTGGCAGAACTCCGAGGCGGCCAGTGCGTTTCTACAATGGGTGGTACAGCACAAATACAAGGTTCCGGGGTGGGATAGAATTTCCAATGGCTGTCTCGCCATTAAATCGCCCCCCGGGTTTGCTGGATTGGGGAAGGATAACACCTTCAAACTTCAGGTGTTGGATGGCGCCTGGAAAGCTCTCAATCTGGATGACCAGATTCAAGGTGATCTGGAAGTTGCTCTACTCGATCTGAAAATAGACTTTGATGCCGAAAAGAAGCAGCCGCGCATCAGCGGCAATCTTCGCCGAGGAGAAGGTCTCAGCGATTTCTTTGAAAATGCGGTAGCGACACTGGTTTCCCGAGAGTACGATCTGCCACTTGGTATTCGAGCTGAAGTGATTCCCAATCTTTCCAACAGTTGGAGCCTGAATGTCATCTTTCCCGAACCACAGCAAATAAATGGCCAGCCCGTTCCGGTTGCTGACAGAATGATGTCTCTCACCGACATCAGGATCTCCAACGGCAAGCTGATTGCCACTGGTAAAACATGGCAAAACCCCAGGGCGTCCAGTACGTTTCTACAATGGTTGCTAGAGCATGAGTACAAAGTACCTGGCTTGGACGGAGTCGACAGTGACTACATTCAACTGGTTCCCCCCGAGCAATTCGCTGGGGGCGGGAAAGACAATACCTTCAAACTTCAGGTGTTGGATGGCGCCTGGAAAGCACTGAATCTGGAAGACCAGATTCAAGGTAAGCAAGAAGTCGCTCTACTTGACTTGAAAATTGACTTCGACGTCGAAAAGAAGCAGCCGCGTATCAGTGGCAATCTTCGCCGAGGAGCAGGTCTTAATAATCTCTATAAGAAAGCGGTAGAGGCGCTTGTTTCCCGTGAGTTTGACTTGCCTCTGGGCATGCGAGCGGAAGTCGTTCCTGAAATGAAAACTGACGACTGGTGTGTGAACGTCATCTTTCCGGAACCTCAAGAGAGGGATGGCCAGTCAGTTTCAGTTGCCGACCGTACCACTTCGCTGACCGGCATCACAATCTCTAACGGCAAGCTACAGGCTGAGGGGAAACAGTGGCAGAACGCCGAGGCAGCCAGTGCATTTCTACAATGGGTGGTACAGCACAAATACAAGGTTCCGGGGTGGGATAGAATTTCCAATGGCTATCTCGCCATTAAATCTCCCCCCAGGTTTGCTGGATTGGGGAAGGACAACACCTTCAAGCTTCAGGTGTTGGATGGCGCCTGGAAAGCACTGAATCTGGAAGACCAGATTCAAGGTGAGCAAGAAGTCGCTCTACTTGAACTGAAAATAGACTTTGACGCCGAGCAGAAACAGCCGCGTATCAGCGGCAATCTTCGCCGAGGAGCAGGTCTTAATAATCTCTATAAGAAAGCGGTAGAGGCGCTTGTTTCCCGTGAGTTTGACTTGCCTCTGGGCATGCGAGCGGAAGTCGTTCCTGAAATGAAAACTGACGACTGGCGTGTGAACGTCATCTTTCCGGAACCTCAAGAGAGGGATGGCCAGTCAGTTTCAGTTGCCGACCGTACCACTTCGCTGACCGGCATCACAATCTCTAACGGCAAGCTACAGGCTGAGGGGAAACAGTGGCAGAACGCCGAGGCAGCCAGTGCATTTCTACAATGGGTGGTACAGCACGAGTATGGGGTACCTGGTTGGAACGGGATCAGTAGCGACTACGTTCAACTCGTCTCACCAGATAAGTTTACTGGGGTTGGGAAATATGAATTTCGTCTCTTGATTCACAAAAAAGCATGGGATGGGCTGAGTATCCCCAACACTGGTGAATGCGAAGTCGCAAAAATTGTTATTGATCTATCGCTCGAAGCTGACGACATCAAGCTGGGCGTCGAAGTAGAGCCGGGAAGTGATCTGCAAGATCTCTTCCAGAAAGGGATAGAGACCCTTGTTTCCCGTGAATTTGACTTGCCTCTGGGCATTCGAGCGGAAGTCGTTCCAGATACGACAACTCCAGATGTAACTGACGACTGGCGTGTGAATGTCATCTTTCCGGAACCTCAAGAGAAGGATGGCCAGTCGGTTTCAGTTGCGAACCGAACCACTTCGCTGACCGGCATCACAATCTCTAACGGCAAGCTACAGGCTAAGGGGAAACAGTGGCAGAAAGCCGAGGCGGCCAGTGCGTTTCTACAATGGCTGGTACAGCACAAATACAAGGTTCCGGGTTGGGATGGAATTAACAGTAAGTATTTCGCAATTGATCCGCCGTCCACTTTCGCTGGAGTCGGAAAAGACAATACCTTCAAACTTCAGGTGTTGGATGGCGCCTGGCAAGCACTGAATCTGGAAGACCAGATTCAAGGTGATCTGGAAGTTGCTCTGCTTGACTTGAAATTAGACTTTGATGCTGAGCAGAAGCAGCCACGTATTAGTGGTAATCTTCGCCGAGGAGAGGGACTCAGCGATCTCTTCCAGAAAGCGGTAGAGGCGCTTGTTTCCCGTGAATTTGACTTGCCTCTGGGCATTCGAGCGGAAGTCGTTCCAGATACGACAACTCCAGATGTAACTGACGACTGGCGTGTGAATGTCATCTTTCCGGAACCTCAAGAGAAGGATGGCCAGTCGGTTTCAGTTGCGAACCGAACCACTTCGCTGACCGGCATCACAATCTCTAACGGCAAGCTACAGGCTAAGGGGAAACAGTGGCAGAAAGCCGAGGCGGCCAGTGCGTTTCTACAATGGCTGGTACAGCACAAATACAAGGTTCCGGGTTGGGATGGAATTAACAGTAAGTATTTCGCAATTGATCCGCCGTCCACTTTCGCTGGAGTCGGAAAAGACAATACCTTCAAACTTCAGGTGTTGGATGGCGCCTGGCAAGCACTGAATCTGGAAGACCAGATTCAAGGTGATCTGGAAGTTGCTCTGCTTGACTTGAAATTAGACTTTGATGCTGAGCAGAAGCAGCCACGTATTAGTGGTAATCTTCGCCGAGGAGCAGGACTCAATAATCTCTATAAAAAAGCAGTCGAGACGCTTGTTTCGCGTAAGTTCGACTTACCTCTGGGCATTAAAGCGGAGGTCGTCCCAGACACCGTTTCTGCAGATGTCACTGATGACTGGCGTGTGAATGTCATCTTTCCGGAACCTCAACAGAAGCATGGCCAGTCGGTTTCAGTTGCGAACCGCACCACCTCGCTGGCCGGCATCACAGTCTCTAACGGCAAGCTGCAGACTAACGGAAAAGAGTGGCAAAATAGAAAGGCAATCAAAGCCTTTCTGAGATCGAAATTCTCTGATTTCGATTTGCCGAAAAAGAACCAACTCTCGCGGTATCTCAAACTGTCGGAGCCCAAAGTTGATGTTGATCAAGATGAGATCATGATCTCGGCGTCACTGTCAGTGATGCGAGAAGGGATTATGGAAATTGTTCCGGATTCTAATCCGTCAGAGAATTTTGAGCTCCTGGCATTGACCATCAAGGTTCCGCTTCAAATAAAGCATTCGAGAGTGTCTGCTGACGTTAAAGTAGCTGACGCGGAGGAGTTTGCCAGATTTGCATTTGGAAACGCTCTCAATGATACCGACCTGAAATTCACACTTCTCGGCATTGAATGGAAAGTAGAACATGAGATGGGGCACCTCGTAGCTCGCGGTGACCTTATAGAGAAGAATGGTGTCAGCAGTGGAACTGTTGCAATCCAAAACATCGCGTTTAATGGAAGCGAAAGAGACTTGCGGGCCGCCACAATGACAAGTGATGACCAGAGAAAAATGGTTGCGCATTTGGCTCGCAATCATGACGCACTGCCAGCATTCTTCTCCATTTTTGGAGATGATATACAGCAGACACTGGATCTATTTGAGTTCAACCGGGGCGATGTTGTCATTGGTATTGGATTACACGTTCCACAGCAGACGCTCCAGAATCGTTTTGGACAATACGACCTGTCTGAACTGGCGATAGATGAACCGCCAGAACCACAATTCCGTCTCGGGGATTGGACGAATGTAGATTCAAAATACTTGTCGGCTGGTACTGCCATCCTGGATACAAGTTCTTGGAAACTCAGCTTCAAGACAAACGGTGGTTTTAGGCAACGCCTCAAGAAAGTGCTTGAGCCAAAGTTGCGAGAGAACACACGAATTGAGATAAACAGCACGCATTACATTGCAATCAGTGAAGTGGACTTCGTCAGTGATGAACTGGTCCTGATCGCAAAAGCGTTTCCGATATCCAGTGATGGGTTTCCCGTTCCACTTGCAGCAGAAATCAGGATCTCTGACAAATACAAGAATAATAATTATATCAAGGTTACACTTGAGCCAGATTTGGGCTCATTAGAGCAGCTAATCGCAACTGCGTTTCTTGAGTTCATACCATCTCCTCCCGCTCCTCAAGTAGAGGTTCTGGAAGTAAGCGGAAGTGAATTTGAGCAGAAGGTTCGTTGCCGCGTAACCGGTGAATGGTGGGGCATGGTCGTCGGCCCGGTTGAGGTTACGGTGGATCTCAAGTCGGGCAATCTTAAGATGGGCACTTTGATCGGTTTCGGAGCACCTATTCAGGTGCCGATTCCTTCGACACCTCTGGTCCTGAAAAAGCCCCGAGGAAGCTTTGATACCAAGACACTCGATGTTAGCTTCGGGGCCACAGTCGCATTCGCAGGGGCAGAGGGATTTTCAGAAAGCCTCTTCAAAGTGGACGGTACTGTCTACACAAACTTGAAGCGGCTGACGTTCATTCGAGCGAATGGCCAGTTGACAATTTTATTTCTGCCAGTCGGTGAGTCTGAAGCCACAGTGGATCTCACGAGGGCGAAGATCGATGCATGGATGCGTATCGGTGAACAATCCATTGTTCTCATCAAGGGTGAGGCAGGATTAGAATTGCCATTGCCTGGCAAGCCGCATTGGCATGCTTACGGTAAACAACAGGTCATTGTTTTCGGGCAGGATCTGTCAAAACTCGAAGTGAGGGCAGACAAAGACGCTGTAAAAGGGGCTGCAAGAGTCGAGTTATTTGGGTTGGGGAGCGAGGTAGACACATCATTTATGACTAAATTGCGAACGATGCCACCAGGATTTGAGTTGGACCGAACGAGCTTTTCAATCGGTGCATACCTCGATGCAATGGCAGTTGGAATCGATGCTAATGTGGAGTGCAATGCGAAGACCGCCCGAATCTATGGAGAAGCTGAGTGTTTCATGGGCACGGCATCTTTCGATGACACAGTCCCTGCACCTGTGTTTCTGGCCGCGCCATACGCAGCAATTCTGAAGGTGGCATTGAATAGCTTGAAGCTAAAGTTTGACCTCGATCCGAAGGAGCTCTTTAACGCACTAACTCAAAAGCCCAGCTGGGGCGTGCCTGATCCAAGCAATCTGAAAAGCCGGCCGAAAGCTGGTGGAAAGAGAGGGAAAAAGAAACGCAAATCAAGGAACAGCTCCAGAGGCAATGAAGAAAAAGAAAAAAGCGGCCCGGCAAATCAGCAGCAGGCGGCTGCGTCGGCGACGACTCAATCACAAGCTGCAGCCCAAGCCATGGCCCAAGCCCAGTCGGCACAAGCACAAGCTCAAACTGACCCGAGCAAAGCCGGTGAAGTTGCAACAGCCATGGCCAAAGCTGCAGAAACACAGGCTCAGGCTGCAGTAACCGCGAAAGCATCAGCGGAAGAAGCCACACGAGCGGCTAAGAAAGCAGCTGATAACGCCGCCGAGAACCCTTCATCAGTAGAAGCAGCAGTCCGGGCAGCGCAAGCGCAAGAATTAGCACAGGCTGCTAAGGAAGCGGCCAACACACAGGCACAAGCAGCAGGATCGGTGAAAGAGGCAGCTGAAGCCGCACAGAAATCAGCAGAGCAACCAACTGATGCACAAGCTGAAACTGATGCAGCTGATGCGACGCTGGCCGCCAAAGACGCGTCGGAGAAGGCTGTGGTTGAGCAAAAGAAATACCAGCAGACAGTCGAGAATCAAAGAGAGTTACCAGACAGTTCGGCAAAAATTGATACCTACACGGATTTCCTTTCAAGGGTTAGTATTAACCCCACAATGCTTCAGATGGAATTGGAGAGACTTGCAAAAGAGTCTTCAGCCGCTCAGAAAAACCTCGAACAAATGGGAGACGATGATGCTTCACCTGACCCTGAAGATGACCGACCAGAAGACAGACAAAAACGTGTCAATGAAGCGTTGAAGAATGCTGAGAAAATTGAGCGGGCCCAATTAACCGCCGAAAAAGTCAAGCGATTGTTAGCCGCAACGAAGGTTGCTCAACAACAGAAACCGTCGCCAGAGCTGTCCCAGTTGAATGAAGAGACGAAGAGGATCGCAGACGAACTTAAAGATTCTATCTC
The DNA here is from genome assembly GCF_007748175.1 of Gimesia aquarii. Classification (NCBI taxonomy): domain Bacteria; kingdom Pseudomonadati; phylum Planctomycetota; class Planctomycetia; order Planctomycetales; family Planctomycetaceae; genus Gimesia; species Gimesia aquarii. Next base: position 3,808,156 of record NZ_CP037422.1, on the reverse strand, counting down.
TGAGGCTGTCGAGAAGGTAGCAAAACAACTCGAAGCCGCTGCAGAAGGGCAACAAAAAGATTGGGAAGAGACTAAGCTTAAAGAACCAACTGACGAACCAAGAGATTCTCAGAAACCAAATATCAAACGTAAGGAAACACCACCGGTAGTCAGCGCAGAAAAAATTGACGCCCTGGATGCCGCGCTTCGTGAACGAAAGGGACGCGTAGGCTTAGACTCTGCCAAAGAAGGCGAGGTTGGAAAGAACTCCTTGACAGTCGCTGCACAAGTTCTTTCAGCGTCTGACATTGAACTGACAAAGGTACTTAAAGGGTTCGCGTCAGAGAATGAAATACCCGCTGAAGCAAGCGATTACAAGCAATTGGGCTCACTTCTTAAAAAACTACTGCAGGAGAAACTCATCGTGCTACAACGTAATGTTGCGGGGAAGAAACTGCATACTGCTTATATTAAAGGTACGCGGGTATACGACCACGTGTTTTTCCTGAAAACGTTGTCACGCATTCGTAAACGATTGGCTGCCACTGGTTCTGAAAAGGAATATATACCGACTGAGGACATCCAAAAGCGATTTAGAAATGATTCTAGTGACCTGGATGAAGTTATTACGCTTGAAATGGTGGAACTCGCGATGATCAGGACATTGATTGCTGTCCAACACGATAAGGGTGGGTGGACATATGAGTTGAGCCCACCTTTCTCCGGCAATCGAGATATGAGTTTGACTCAATCCGCACTATATGGAATTCGCACATCTCTTGAGCAAGAAGGCGCTCTTGATTATCGACGTTTGAATATTATTTTTGGATTGAGTGATGACGGTGCAGCTGAAAAAAAGTATCTTGACATTTTATCTAAAGCATACAGTTTCACTCTAGAATGTGAAAAAGGAGAGTACTTCTTATACGCTTCCAATAGCAACTACACGCCTAATGGTATAGGGAATGTCCATTTTTCGGCAGGACACCTCCTGTCTTGCTTACCGTTCAAGAGTATTAATGGGACGCTACTTTTTCCTAACAAGGATGGCAATGAAGAGGAGAATCGAGAAAAAGTACGCCATGCCGCTCGAAGAACGTTGTCTGACCACCAACGAATGATTGGTATAGAAGGATGGAAGTTTAAAGGACAGACTGACGTCGATTTCCCGTTTCATTATCAGACCCTATACACAGCCCGATCGCTCATAATGTATCTGCAGGTGATGCAAGATAGAATTCCATCGGAAGATCGCCAAAAAGTCGAAAAATGGACTGACGAATTACTGTCTAAATATCTTATTTTGGCAGCCGATAGTGACCATCCTTTTGCTCCAAAGCGACCTGGAAACAAACAGTTCCACAGTTGGATCGACAAAGACCATCAGTCGATGAAGACGATGTCACGGATTGTTGCATGTACACTTAGGGATGATCTCAAAACACTTTTGACTACTCAACGCCGGATTAAGCACAAATGACCAATCATGATAGTACAGAAGCATCCTCTGCTGCCCGCGTGTTATTTAAAGCACTACTCCTACCCATACCCCTCATTTTTTTTTCCTCGGTAGCAACGACCGTTCTTGTGATGATTCCCTTTTGGCTAGCGCTGATTGTGTGTGTGTCTCCGATTGTAATAGGCGTCATTTTTGTCCATTCTCAGAACCTGAGACTTCAAAAGAGCCTGATCGTGTCTGTTTTGATCCTCGGATTTACCTGGCTCGCCAGCATCATCTGTGTATCACGAGTCGGAACAACCACCATTTTTCCCAGTATCACTGCCTTCTTTGCCATTGTCGGTGCGCTCACAGTTGTTTGGATGCTGCCGAGAACAAAGAGAGAAAAAGGCTGTACAAGGTCAGAGATTACTACTTGGGCGATTGTTTTCTCCGCTTTTGTGTTGTGCCTTTTGACACTTTCAAATATTGAAGTCACTTTCGACGAGATCACGACAAGCGTGTTGAGGATCTGGGAGCTTTTCATCTCTTTAGCAGTCATGGCTGCAATTGCCGCTTATTCTATTCGATGGCCATATGTCCATAATGTCTCGAGTTCTGATACACTTCTGAGCGTCCTTTCTGTGGGTGTATTTGCGACCGTCTCAACTTTCTTCTCCCTTTCAGCATTCTTCTCGTTCGTTAATGCAGATTTGGCGGCTTGCAAAATAGAACTCATGAAGAGTCATGGTGATATTGAAAAACTAGAAACTGCAATTCGCGAAAAGAAGCACAAAGGAATCAGCGGCAAGGAAGTCGATGAACTCCAAAAGCAATTAGAATATTCGCGACTTCTGCAAAGTGTAGTTCGCGCGCTAGATCAAAGTCCAGATTTCATTGTTGATGAGAATTTAGAAGAGACGTTAAGAGGGAAAATCGCGGGGGCGCTTTTACCGGTAGCGTCATTATCTTTTCCTAGTCCTGAAGAAGATGTTGCAAAGAAAGATGATGGTGCCAGGATTCAGCTAACACTCGCCAATCTTTGGCTGATGAATTCACACGGAAAAGCGATCTGGGATATTTTTGACAACCTTCCAAGTCTGGCGTTACCTGGAGACTCAGTTCAGAAAAACGCTACAGAGATCCTGGAAGAATCCTGCAAGTTCGTGCTTTCAGGCAAACCAGGGCTTAGGATAGAAGAGGATTCGGAGACGACTACCCCAGAAGCATCCGACACAAAGGCATCTGACGCAGACTCAGCGACACCAGATCTGAAGATTCAGAAATTCCTTACTAGCCCGAAGTATGGCCAAAGTGCACTAGCTGAGATTGGTGCTTTCTTGACGATGGAGAGTGCTCCAAATGGATATTGGACTCGGTATTTGCATACAACTGTGCGCGGGCCAATCCAGTACGTAACGATTATTGTCTTTTGGGCCTCATTTCTGCCTGCTGTCTCCTTCATCCTCTTACTTATCCGCGATTCTCGCAACATCACATGGCTCAAGCAGGAATTGGTGATTTTTCATCGCGTTAAGCGAATCAAACACGCCGTTTACTCTAATAATTCCCAAGAGGCTTCTACTAGTCTTGACTTCCCTACATTTGGACTTCGCATTGAAGACCCAAAGATTTGGACGCCTAATTTCGTACGCTGCCTCAAAGATGATTCCTCACCATCACTTGAGTTACCATCCCAAGAAATCGCCACTGACAAACTTCCCAGCGACGTGCAGTGTATTCACACAGGCGATGGCAAATACAACATACAACTGGCCTTGGACGGTAAAAGTTTTGACCTCGGGGAGGTAACCGTAGATCAGGCTGAGATAACAGGAGCAAAGAAACACGAAGACTCCAACCTGGAAGCGCTGAATGCAAGTGGACTTGATTGGGCTTCAGACTGGCTTGAATATCAGCTAAACTCTGCAGCAAAGGATGCCAAGGGGGAATTTACTTTTGTCGTTAGGCAGGAACCCGAGCTGACGATTTTCAGCCTGTTGGTAGAAGTCCTTCAAGATCCCTCCACTAAGAAGCATTCGGTACATGGATCAATTAAGTGGCACGAGCAGGAGCGAGAAAGTCTCGTTGAGCAGCTACGAGTAAAGGCTCTCGCAATAACCAAATGCACATTCAGCCAGGCGGGAAAAGAAATCAATGGTAGAGCTACACTGGCAACAACAGATGCAGGTGTGGCGGAAAATAGCTTATCCCTGCAGTGGGATTTCCCGAATGGCACAGAGGTGCTGAAAATCTCCAACATCACTCTTGACTTAAAGTTAGTTCCAAGAATTGACTTGTCCAGAGCCAGCATTGACAATGACGACCTCAAGACGATCTGTATTAGATGCCTGAAACTTGACGAAATCCTCATGCTTCCAGACCATCTTGAGATCACTACTGACCGGAATTCGGAGAATTGTTTAGCCGACGTTCGCCTGATGCTTCCGAGAACCAAGGATTTCTCAGACGAAGTAGATTTGCCAGTAGCATTGCTACGCATCAAAAGCACATCAGAAAGTGGCATCGCTAAGTTACTCGTAACTCTTGAAGATCACTCAAGTGCCGCAAAAACATTCGCAAATTTCTACGGATCTCTCAAACAGTCTGACTCCGCGCCCTTTGGTCTCAAAGCAGTTGTTGAACAGAATGTTCCAAATTCAGAGCGGCCTTCTATTAAGTTTTCTCACCCAGAGACTGGCGAACATGTATTAACTGTTTGCGGGATTACAGCCCCTCGTTCTGCAAAAGAAGAGGTGCGTTTCGACGATTTATCAGTCATTGAAGGGAAAGCTGACTTTATCAAATACCTTTGTAGCGAATACAGTATTTCGAAAGTCGATCTCAAAGTCGTTATCGAGAAAGAAGAGAAAAAAGAGAAAGAAGAGAAGGGGAAACAAGAAGAACAAGAAGAGCAAGAAGAGCAAGAAGAACAAGAAGAACAAGAAGGAGGTGAACATGACAAAAAGGGCGACAATAAAAATAATGTGCTCAGGTTTGATATCTTAGAATCGGATGACACGGAAAGTGGCTCAGTCATCGCTAGCTTCAGGATGAAAGTGTTGTCTGAAGCAGTCGTTTATGATCAGCAGCTTTACAAAAATCTTCAAGACGTTTACGTGGCGCTGAGCAAATATTCAGACTCCCAGGACACAGAGGAGTTGCATGCGTGCTCATTAGTTACAAGAGTCTTGAACGGCGCATGCATTATGGGCACCCGTGAGGCGATGTATGATGTGCTTGAGCAAGGTTGCAATGAACTTGACGAGCGTACTGACTTAAGAATGGAACTTGTCAGATATGGGGCATGGCTCGCTCCCTCGTTTGGATTCATTGGAACGATTTATGGGATAGGCTCTGCGCTACTTGGTAGCGAAAAAATGGTCACAGCTGATGAAGCCAGTCAGGGCTCTGAAATTAGCGCAGTCTCGCAAACGCTCGGTAGTGCATTCGATACGACAATGGTCGCACTGATCCTGAGTATGGGACTTGTTTTTCTGATCCACATTGCCACGTACCTGACATCAAGTCTGATTATCACATTCCGCAGATTCGCAAACGATAATCTGATTGAACTGTTCGAAGGTCCTGCTGTGAACTTCGAGAATGGAGGTGATGAATAGTGGCGCGTCGAGATGTTGAAACCGTAAGTCTATCGTTCCTCGATTTGCTTTCCTGTGCTTTGGGGGGCGTGATACTGCTAATGCTGATATTCACAGCTGTCATGTATGGCAAATACTCTCATCGCAAGACACTGGTGGTATATGCGGACGCTGGCCTATCTCACGATGTTACATTCGTCGCGATATCTCCCTTTGGTGAGCGGATCAAATTGGAATCTAAAGGTACAGTGTTCATGGTCAAAGAAAGACCAGCCTTTGGTGAGTGGCGGATCGTTGCTAAACGGAAGAACAAGTCTACAACCTCCCCATCTGAAGAACTAAAGAAGTTGATTTCATATCTTGAAGCAACAACTGAGGGAAATTCCCCCGTCAACAACTGGCTTCCATTTGACGAGGCTACGAAAGTTGCAGGCCAGGCATCGAAAAGTGTCGCGGCATCGCGCAATAGTCCCAAATTGGATATTGGTGATTTACGGCTGCTACAAAGCGGAGTCTTCAGCATCTGCAACAGCAGTCTTGGTGCTGAGCAGGATGTCAAAGAAAACTCGGAAGTCAGCAAGACGTGTGACACTGTTCTGAAAACCCTTGCCGGTACCAGAGAAGATGACGTTGAAAAGCTGGTAAAGGGATTGTTCTCAGTGGCTTTTTCAACTTCAACGGTCACTGTAGATGGACGCCCAGATCATGGCGACCGGCTTGCCTTCGTCAATCGATCACTGAATCTCCTGGCCGTGTTTTGTGCTCTTCATTCACAACTTAGTGAAGAACACGAAGCTGCTAGAAATTCAGTAGCAATAGCGATCAAGTCCATCATCGACGAGTATCTCTACATGTGCAGAGAGTGTGATTTGCTCAAGCAAAAGTTGCCAAATGGAGAACATACAGATTCTGGAGTAACACATGAGGCAGCGATTGCGTACCAGTTGTCTCTATTTATCAACAAGGTTCGTCGACGGTCATTCACAACGCGTCAGTTTCTAAGGACATGTCTCGCGAAAAATATTGAACTCAAAGCTGCATCAACCTCGTTCTTGTTAGACTGCATACAACAATTTTCTTCATTTAAGAGCGATGTAGAAAAGTATCTCAATCAGAATGTGGAAAAAGATCGTCAACTCCAAGTGGTTTTGAAGCATTATGGTTACGACGAATGGGATATGGCTGTTTATTTGAATGAAATCGCAAGCAGTGTTGTTGGTGCTACGCCATACAAAGATCTGACCGTACTAGTTGACTTAGTAGAAGACCGTTCCGCTGTATTGGACCTGAAAAAGGCTGGTTCAATCAGTTCGGCAACACTCGCCCTGGTTACTCTCGCCAGCTTGGACGGTCAAGACGGACACCGACTTGATAATAAGGAACGCGTCCAGGTTGCCAGTACGCTTTCGTTACTCTTCAAACCCTCTACTACTAGTGTGAGCCTGACATTCCTAGAAAATGAGCAATCTTTGCTTTTGAAACAGGCTGCCGCTGACGCTTTGCGTGTAGTGGTTGATGCCACTACAGAGCCGACGGTAGTCTCTTCACTCAATTTGCACTGGGGGGGGAACTGGGAATCTCTGCCGGATATCTCACTTCCAATTTCGAGTAGTGAGTCCGATATTCCGATCCTGAGCTTCGCTGTTTCCCACGATGATTTGAGCGTGCATCAGCTTGCCTTCACAGATGGAGACAAGCCATGAAACGAAAAAAAAACAAAACGATTACCATCGTCAGCATGTCGTTTCTCGATTTGCTTTCGTGTGCACTTGGGGCAGTGCTTCTGCTTGACATCATGTTTTCGCGAGCCATACGTCCTGGACATTCCACAGAAAAGATTCCGTTTGCTGCAGTGACCGTGAGACAGTTTATTACAGTCAAAGATACCCTGAACAGGGATGAGTTGCACAAAATGATCCAGAAGCAGCCCAATAAGTACCTGCAGAATTCGTTGACACTTTCTGATGGTACCGGAATCACCGAATTGATCACTTCTGATTATGGCCGTGATGAGCGCTACCGAACATGCTATGCGTCATGGGCGAACCCAAGAGTGACAACGGATGACACCGACAGTAGAAAGATTAACATAGAGTGGACTGTCGTGTTGACTTTCTTGAAATCGACGAATGGCTGTGTAACGTTGGGGCAATATACTGATTTCTCGTCTAGTGACTTCCAAAAGGATGACCCAGGTCATGTCTATTGGTACAAAATGAAGTCTGCTTTGGAACTTGAGAAAGATTCCGATGAATCGTCAGTCACAAAAGGATGTTTTGAACTGGAAGAATTGGAAGACAACACCTAAACAGACTAAATGGAGAACAAAATCATGGGGCAAATACAATTTCTGCTCGTACTTTCGTGTTGTGTGCTTTCCAGTCCTGCTTCGGCTCTCTCAAACACTAGTACTGATGTTCTGAAGGCGGCTCGCAGTTACAAAGACGGTGGTGGTTACAATAAGGAATTCAAGGGGTCTGGAACACCTGAAGAGATACTATTCAAAGGTAAACGGATTCTGTCTAAAGGTGACAAAACATACTGCAACGGATTTACATTTGCTGTTGTCATGAAGGTAGGGTCAGAGAAGGAGTTGTTCAAAGATTTAAGAGTTTCGGAGATCCGCAGTTTCCAGCAGAACTGGTACGGAGCAAATGACGCAAGCAAAGAAAAGCAATGTCAGTATGCTATGGAAAAACTGGGAGTTGGTGGAGCCGTTACTCTTGACGATGCAAAGGCTGGTGATTTCGTCCAGTTTTGGCGAACCAAATCGGGACACAGTACAGTGTTTCTTAAATGGGTCGTTCAAGGCGGTAAACGGATTGGTCTCAAATACCGTAGCTCACAAAGCAAAACTGCCGGTATCGGTGATCACATCGAGTATTTTAAAGGTATTCCTGGTAAGTCCGGCTATGTGGACCCAAGTCGAATATACCTTTCCAGGTTGAAGTGAATGGGGAAAGAGTATGGCGAATAAAAGTATACGAAATGTTCTGTTAGTAGCGGTGTCGACATTCTGGTTGATCGGTTCATCGGAGCGCTGCACTGCGAAGCCTCCGGAACCGGTATCAGTCGTAGATTACATGAATTCTATCGGTCTTGATTCGAGTTTCAATAATCGTAAGGCTCTCTATCTCAAACAGTGGCCTCAGGATTTCTATAGCGGTACCGCCGAACAAAACATTAAGCTTCTGAAGTACTTACTCGGCCAAAAAGAATACGTCTTAATCCCTTTTCCATCTGCCGCGATTGATGGCTGCGAGAAGTTTTATTCTCATCTGATAGTTTCGAAATTCGTGACAGAAGCATTCCAGAAAAACGCGATTTCAGCTTGCATAGTCACTGGTACAAAAACACCGCAGAACAAAATTCGTATCAAACTGCAAGAAGAATATCTTTCCAGGAAGCCTGCTGATGGAAAGGTGTTCACAGCTGAGGAGCACAAGGCGATTCACGACGCAGCTTACAAGGCTGCTGGATGTAAGGAAGACTCGGCAGACCTTTGGGGATGGTACGTAGTGGACAAACAGCGTCTACCGCCTTTGATAGTGAAGCAGGCAATTGAGATATTCGGAGAATGCACGATAACAAAATGATTTCATCAGTGGTGTGCTGTATACAGTACCTGAAAATGTCGATGTGTCAGGCGGTGCACATTGAAGTGCGTATCCCGTCTATCTAATCGACATCGACATGTTTGACCTGCTTCTAAAAATGAAACTGGTCAAACACAATGAAGTTCCCAGAATCGAGCTGAAAGTAGGATGACAAAGATTGATGATCTACCTTCCTGGTATGGAGGGTGCTTCGAAAATGCGGTTTGTTTTCTTGATCAAACCAACAAAGGTGTGCTTCCGAACCAAGGGGACCCCAGTATCGTATTTCTTGCTGACTATCTTGACTACATGGGGTGAGTAGTTAAAGGTGCATTTAAACGAAGGAATTGTTGTAAGAATCCGTCGATCAGTCCAGGTGCAACGCGGATCTGTCGACAGCATTTGCGACCCGTTTTTGGTTTGATGACTGCAAAATGGCAAGATTTGGAAAAAGATTAAGGACAACTGGTCACATTAACCATTCAGCTGCAATTAGTACTCGACGGATTAAGCGAAAATCAGCGGCTTGCAGTCCGAGGATATGCTGGCACCGGATAGACAGTGCTCGGCCTTTGGCGGGCTGTCAAATATGCACTCTCCGACCTCAGCACTCTGTTTCTGTGTTTCAATCGACAACTGAGTCGTTGGCTAAACGATCGGATGGATGAAGAACTCGATCAAAGAACGCGAAGTAATTCACATATAAATACGTTCCATGGAGACGATGTCGTAGATTTTATTATAAGGCTGGTGTTCACTTTATGCCTCCCAATATCGGAAAGGTGATCACTGGTTTCCGCCATAGAAAACGTCGCGCCAGCTCTTCGATCTGCAGATATTTGATCAAACTGATCAGGGGCAACTTATTCTGGATGGGAAATGTGTGACTTCCTGGTATATGGTTGAATAATATCGGCAAGGTCCATCAGGTTCCTGAGAACGGATTTCTGGTCACGGATCGGATACAAAACTTGGGCTAATTCTCTGAGATGCTTGCGGCTTTTGGTACTTGTGAGGAGAATGAAGTTGAAGGGCAGTAGAATCAAGAGTGTGTCATGGTTCTCTTAAGTTTCGACTTCGGCTTCCAACTCAACCTGCAGATCTTCAACTGCGATCCGAAGATCATCGTAAATTGAAATTTCTCGACCGATGACTTCAAAGCTCACGGCAAGCGAGTATTTCGCTTCAGAATCAGGATCTTTACTCCACCCTTGGTGTCCCATAATTGCAATACAAAAATTTTCGGGGAGTTGGAACGATTTTATAATCGCCCAATCCTTCTGCACAGTGCCAGAATTTCTCTTCGCTCCATCAATATCTCCATGATCAGTACGTGTTGCCAGTTTCCATCGCAGTGTATCTCCTGCTGCTGTATTTTCCTCTGCTTCCTCTTCTTTCAGGGCACGCGAGCGGAATGAAGAAAGTGACTCACCAAGCTTGCTACTTTTCCAGTCAACCCAGGTTGAAAGATAGCGTCGTAGGTTTCTTCTCGTTCTCCGTGGCTCGGCAACATATGACAATGTGACTTCGACAAGGATGTCATATTCATATCCTGGTTGTCGCATCGATTCAGGAATAGGAACTTGATATAGATCACAGTTGCCAGCGTTGATGCTTGTTTCACCAGATGTAATCAAAGTAGTACGGTAATCTGTATTCGTTGTTGCTCGTTCGAGATCTGGAATACCGTACCCAAGCGTGCGGATGACCTGATTCGTATCCACTTCGTCTGTATTCGTCCATTCTGGCCAGCGAGCAGATTGCACAATCAAAGTTTTATAAAGTAAACATGGCTCGTTTGGCAAAACACGTTGTAAGTGGGCAGCGATGTGGGTGACTTTGGGGGCAGCGAATGATGTTCCAACCTCGTCTCTGTCATACGCAGGTCCTGGTGGATGCATGGTCGATCTTACTAGTTCTGGATAACATGCTCGTCCTTCCGAAGGATTACCAAGTAGTGTTTGTGATCCCGGAGATTGTAGATCATCGCCACCAAACTCAACAACCTCAGGCTTAATGACATTCCAAATACCGAATCCAGATCGACTAAAGCTCGACGGATGCCCTGGTTGAGTTGCAAAGCTCTTCCATCCTGAGGACTCATACATTTGATATGCGACTGAGCCAACAGTCAGAGCCTGAAAGCTTTGTCCTGGATTCGCGACTCGCGATGATCTTTCAACTAAGTAATATGGATATAATCGTCCTGCATCAAGATGGTCGAGAATTCCAGCGCTTGGAACATGCGCTCTTTCCCGAAGATTTCCAGCCGTTTGTACAATCATAATATCAAACTGATGACAGAGCATGTCGATTTCAGCGGCCCAAGCTGACATATGCCTCAGTCGACAGTGGCAGTCAGCATTTATTGAATGATTGAAGATTCTTGTTTGACGTGGGCCGTAGTGATATCGTTCTATCACTGCACGGATTACAGCTGCGGGCATAAGCGAATATGGAAGAGATGCTTCGGCATCTAGTATTCTGGCATTTTGAATCCAGAACGGAAGTTGATAGGGCCCATCTCGCTTAACTTGTTCTCCATATTGGACGGCTCCAGCAACACGAGTCCCGTGACCAGCAGGCCAGACATGATCAGCGACGTCAGTTGGAGATTCAGGCGGTGGTAGAAAGCAGTGGGACGATTCTTTATCTATGGATGGTTCAAGCAACACATGCTCTTCTTGTATGCCACTATCAATTATGCATACGGCAGGAGCGCCTGTTGGTGGTGCAGTTATCTGATTAGGTTCGACTTCTTCTCCTGGTTCCGCCTTGCTCCTTGTCAACGAGATGTTATCCGGTTCGACAACTTCAAACAGGTAAGGGTAGTTGAACACGAAGTCTTTCAGCCCTTTTCCATTGACCTGTATTCGCATTGTAAAACTGTCAGGCAGCGAAATTGCTGGTTCATCATGTTGAATGCTATCGATTGAGCCACCATAACCATTAACGATTATGCGGCTCACTTCTTGAGTACGTTCATCCTGTAGATCGTACCACGAGTCGTAAACTTCTATGCGATTATTCGACCATTCACTTTGGCGTCGAGCAAATTCAACATCCGATTCACGTTTCCTTTTCTGGGGTTCATCCGGGATTTGTTTGATTCCCAGGCATGTGACTCCGATGTCAACTTGATAAACTGCTGTTTCATCTATGTTAGGCCATAACTCATACAGGGTCTCGGAAAGAATCAGTTGAAGTCGAAGATTCTGATCTGGATCTTCGTCGAGGCGATGAATACTTGCAACAATGCCGGTGCCATGCACGGAACCAGCAAATCCAGCTACCGCTTTATTGAACTTTACAAGATCAATATCTTCACTTGCTACGATGACATAGCCGTCTTCTTCCTCAGCCACGATCTCAAAGTCAAAGAGTCGTCGAAGTTTATCAACATCGAGACTTGTGTCGATTTGGAGGAGAAGCGCAAGTCCGGCTTGGAGATCAGGGAATGATTTGGCTACTCTGTCGGTTTCAACTGATTTTCGTGTATTTGAGACTGAGAATGCACTGCCAAACAGGTTACCACTGTGACTAGTCCGGTCTGACTTATTGTCTCGTGTTTTCTGTGATTCGCGAGGTGGGCGTCCCAATTGTGCTGGGCCACTTTCCCGACGAAGCAACGGAAGATGTTGAAAATTATGTCCGTTTGGCATCGATTCCTACTTCATCAGGCAGTCTCGTTGGGGCTCTTAAGTTCAGAGATAGCTACTTCAAAGTGTTTTTGTTTGACGATACGCTCGCCGCATAGCACCACAGCTTTAGCAGCTGCTTGGGCAACTCGAACGACATGTGCTGCTGACACTCCCTCAAGCTGTTCGACTACTTTGTTCCAATTAATGGACTTTGATTGTTCTATACTGGATAGTGTTAATGATAGCAGCTTTCGAATCTCTTCCTTACCTGGAATGGGGACTTGGAACACATCGTCGAATCGACGAAACAGAGCTTCATCCAATGATGATTCTATATTCGTAGTAGCGATTAACAGCCCTGGAGCATCATATTCCTCCATCAACTGCAAAAGCGTATTGACGATTCTGGCTACCTCACCAATATCCTTCGACGTTATACGTGAACGAGCTATGAAGTCGCACTCATCGAGAAGTAGCACACAAGGTTGTTCCCGAGCAGCGTCAAATACAGCCCGAAGGTTCGATGCAGACTCACCAAAGTATGACGAGACCAAGGCATCGAACCTTATCTTCATCAACGGCAAACCGGTGTTCCAGGCGATACGTTTGGCTCCCAGAGTCTTTCCGCAACCAGGAGGACCATAGAGTAGGACTTTTTTGCGTGGATTAAGTCCATAGGCAGACAGTCTTTCACGAGCTGCGAATTCTTTCTCAATCCTCTCAAAACGTTCATCAATATCTGGTCGCAGGACGATGTGATGTTCGAGAGCATTGTGCGGAATAAAACTGACCAGCATCTCGCGATGGCGACGACTAATCGGCAGTTCCCGAATAGTACGATCCGAATCGATGCTGTTTCGGCTAGGATGTTCCTTCTTTGATCTGTCATCGAGAATCGATTCAAGTTGTCCTGCTAAACGGACATGCCCGCTTTTACGCTCAGATTCAACGATTAGATCAGCCAGACGATCCAGGTCGTCCTGTGATCCTTTTGCAATTGCTCGGACAAGTCTCTTGAGCATTTCAGCTTTCATTTCATACACCCTTAGGATTAGAATTGCTATCTCTGAGTCCAGAGAGCCCCTCTTACATCTTCCATTATTATACTTTTCCTTAGTTATCGGGTTACTGGTTTTAGGTTCACTAGTAAGCGTGATGAGGCCATTATATCCTTCCTGCCTTCACCATTCACGCAAGAAGCCGACATTGAGAGGAAAAAGTACGAAATTAAAGTAAGATGCTTCTGGGCGGCGTCATTACAAGTTGTAAGAAAACGTCAATATTAAAGGCCCAAAAATATTTCTTCGATACAGCAAGATGTTCTTATCCAATCCAATAAGTACTTAGATCGCTTGAAGAGTAAACTTTGGGGAATTAACGATTGAGCAAGGTAGACAAGAATCATAGAGGGAATGGGAGATGATTATATGAAAGCAGCCTGCATCAGGGATTTGAGAATTCTGAACAGTTCATAATTTGCTATCGACATTGCAGATACTTTAACTAACTCCATAACCGCCTCCTAGCAAAAGCCCTTCTAATCCGATTTCTTCTCCTTCTGCAAAGCGAGTACGGGCCAGTTTTGCAAGGTGCGCCTGAGGTACATCACGATATAGGAGTTCCAATTCGTCAAGGTATGACATTTCATCAGGAAGATTATCTCTTGAGATACCACCACTACAGATTTCTAGTAGCATCTTACTTCCACGAAACATATTGGTACTCTGTGAATCGGGCACCTTCCATCCAAAGTAAAGTGCAAGCATTGTGACGCTTTCAGCAATGCTACGATCCCTTAAGTCAGCTATTGTCACTGGAATCTCTGGAGGATTCTGTTCCGAAGCAAGTTCGCAGAATGTTGCGAGTACGTGCCCCGGGAGTTGGAGTATATCTGTAACATCACTTGAGATTAATACGCCTAAGAGAATGCGGTATTCTGCGAACTCTTGACCATCAGGGATCTTCTCCAGGAGCTTAGAATACTCAGCTGGGCTAAATAGATAGAGAAGCCGATTGATGTTATATCTGCATTGTTGAACAAACCAACGACGTTGCATACCTTCAGCTGGTATTTTTCTGCTTCCTAACTCGCGAAGAGTTGAGATGAGTGTCTCGCGGACTTTTTTTGCGGCAGCAATCAATCCTTGCACTTTGGTTAAAAAAAGACGTGGGACGTCATACCACCCATTTTTTCGTAATAGGCTTCGCGCAAAGTGCCTGTAAGGACGATATTTTGATTGAGTCACAAGTCTCCCAAAAGGAATTGTGAATCCCTCCGATACGAACGCTTTCTGCAAAGGTTCTAGATAATGGGGCCAGAGAAAAAGATAAATACAGATATCATGGAGTAATGCCTCGAATGACCCTGAAACTGGTTTTTGAGGAATTACTGGACAATTTGAAACCCATGTTGATGAGTCGACGACATCGTCTTTGCCTTCATGCATTTTTAGATCGATGTTTCTGACGTAGCTTCGAATTTTTTGAGTAACTCGATCTCTATCCTCTGCGGGACAAACAATTACGATGTCATCTACATATCGGAAATAGCTGTCACCGAACTCGGTCGCTAAACCCTCATCAAGTGTTTCAAGAGCTATGTTTCCTAATACATGGGAAACGTCTGTTCCGATCGGAATGCCCGATCCTGAGTTTGGTTTCATTCCCATTAAAAAGTTACCAATAATTCTTCTGTCTGATACTGATTCGACTTTAGCTAGACGTTTCTGGATTATGGGTTCGAGAAATGTCCATCTCACGCTTGGATAGAATCTTCTAATGTCACCAACTATAGCAACATGACTTGGATATTTACGAAGAAGTTCAGTGATTCGATAGTTTCTTCGTGCGAATCCGTGCTGATAATACTGAAAGTTCCGTCCACCTCGATCGCTTCGGGGCCATTGATAGCTATATACGTTGGCTGGGGGGGCAAACGCTTGTTCTTGTGCCATCATCGAAAGAACGTATGCTTCTGCGATCAGAGTCGTAGGGCTTCCAGCTATGCATTCGCGGTAAGTTGGCGTTCCGTCCTTCTCAATCTCTTTCAATGTGCGATATTTGAAATACCGCCACTCTGAGCGTGTTTGAACTCTTCTCATCGCAACTTGGCAAAGCCAGGTAAGTCGATCTCGATCAGAATCGGAGTCAAGAAGTGCTCGTAGTCCAACATATGTTGGCTTGTGTAGCGATCTACACGAATTCAATGCTCTGATTACTTGAACTTCAGGAGTCAACTATGATCCTCCAGACGCTTATGTCTAAGAACAACAAGACTACCATTAAGTTGGTCTTCTCGAAATGGGTGTTGCCATTTGTATTTATCTTCGAGTTCTGGCTCAATTCCGAACCATTTTGGAAATATCGATTTAAACATGTTTGTTAGTTTAGAGAGTAGTTTATTTGCATCATTCATCTTGGGCTCTACCCAGATGATAGTGCCACATTTGTTATACAAACGAGAGGCGACGTGATTAAAAGATCTTTCAAAAGTTTCGAAGTTGTTGGCTGCCTCTCCTGAAAAAGCAGCGGTAAGCACGACATGCTCCTCAAAGTTAGGAGACTCACTAAACCAGTTGTCGACAAGTTCTGCAGTGGATGGTTCATCCCCTGCATCCCAGGAATATGTTTTCCATTTGACTCGAACTCCCTCGTGTTTGAGCCATGGTTTTGCTTTATTCAGCATGCTATCGTAGAGTTGACGTGCGGATTCAGAGATATCACCCGCCGTTATAACAACCTCCAGGGGTTGCTTTGGTAAACAGCCACGAACACGAAGTTCAGCAACAAGTCCTAGAAAACCAAGAATACCAGGCCCCGTACCACAAGGGATGTCAAGTACCGCTATTCGACCTTCAGAAAAGCATTTTAAGATATCTGTTGAAACAGGTGCGAGTAACCCTCGTGGGTCGAGCATGAGGTATTCAGTGCGAACACACGATGCACCGAACCTCCATGTGAAATGATCATGGGTAGCTTGCTCATCGATACCTCCAATTAGATTCTTAGGTGACTGACCGCTAGCGTTCTCGTAGCGACCCAATGCATCTAACTCACAACGATAATCACAAACAACTCGTGGGGGGATTTGGAGAATACCTTCCGACCATATGCTTGGCGGAATGGGATCGAATCGTGTCATCATGCTGTCCCTTTGTTATAAGTTAATCCAAACACTGTATCAGCCAGCCAGCGTTTGAAGCCTTCGTTGTCGCTGTATTGTTTGAATAGTTCGGTGTCGTCGTTGAGTAGCCCGACGATGACGCGGCTTAGGGCGGCGTCGTGTTCGATACGGGCCTTGCTTTTGTCACCTTGCTTTTTGGCATTCTGGTAGGCCGGATCAGCGTCGACTTTGGCAGGAATCTCCTCTGTGATCAGTTTGCGGATGCGGTCCTCGTCGGTCCAGGTGATGTTGCCGAACTGGTCGTTGAAGGCTTTAACGATATTAGAGAGATTGTCCAGTTCTGGTTCCGGCTTGCGTCCAACACCACTGGTAGGAACTGGTTCAATTTCTGCGTTTCCGTCTGGAAGCTGAATCTGCATGGCAGCGTGTTTTTCGATGCGGTAACTGTCCATGTCGATGGATTCGAGAATTCCCTTTGAGAGGTCTTCCTCTTTCGGAGCGGGGAGTTTCGGAACCAGAAAGTTCAAGAAGATCGATAGCCGTTCCCAACTCGCGTTAGAGTAGGGGAGGATTGATGCGAGGAAATCGTAGGTACGACAGAATATCTTTGCCTTCCCTTTAAATTCGACTTGCCCGTCTTCATCCAGATCCTCACTATAGGTGGCCACGCAGGCATCGAGGATCGGGTCTAGCTTGTCCCGATCAGCTCCATCCAGATACAGCCTTACCAACTCGTCAACGTTTTCTGGGGCGTAAATCTGGTACCCGTCCAGATCACTCTTCAAATCGTGTAGTTTATTGGGATCGGTCTCTTTACTCAGTATTGTGGTACGGTAGTATCGGGCAAACGCTTCCTGGATTGTGTCGGTGTCGTTCATGAAGTCAAGTACGAACACGTCATGTTTTTGAGGGTGTGCCCGGTTGAGACGGGAGAGTGTCTGTACGGCTTTGATACTCGATAGTGGTTTGTCGACGTACATTGTGTGAAGTAGTGGTTCGTCGTAACCGTTCTGGAATTTGTCGGCGCAGATCAGAAAGCGGTATGGATCTTCTTGAATCATGTCGGCAATCTTGTTGCTGGGGAACCCGTTGAGTGACGCCTCTGTCACTTTCTGGCCGCCGTACTCATGTTCGCCAGAGAACGCGACAATTGCTTTGTAGGGGCTTTTGCGTTCCTGTAAATAGTCACTGAGGGCGTGGAAGTATTGGATTGCTCGCTCAATTCCGCTGGTTACAATCATCGCACGTGCTTGGCCACCGATCTTCTTTAGGCCGATCACCTGTTCGTGAAAATGGTCGGCTATAATCTCCGCTTTGAGACGAATTGCATGTTCGTTGCTTTCGACATACTTGCGGAGCTTCTTCTTAGCCTTTTTCTTATCAAACTGAGGATCTTCATCAATCGCCTTGACCAGTTTATAATAGCTGGAAACCGGAGTGTATGACTTTAACACATCCAGGATAAAGCCTTCTTGAGTCGCTTGCTTCATCGAATAACTGTGGTAGGGGCGGTGTTTGGTCTCGCCATCCTCCGGATATGGTTCTCCGAAGATTTCCAGAGTTTTGTTCTTGGGGGTGGCTGTAAAGGCGAAATAGCTGGCGTTCGGCAGCAGTTTGCGGGCTTCCATCACCCGGTTGATTTTGTCCTCGGTCGTTTCGTCCTCCTGTTCCTCACCGGCTTCCGAGAGAGCCACGTTCAACGCTGCTGCGACTTTACCTCCCTGGCTGGAGTGGGCTTCATCAATGATGATCGCGAAGCTCCGGGTTCTGTGTTCGCTACCGATTTCATCCAGAATGAAGGGGAACTTCTGGACGGTCGAAATGATGATTTTCTTGCCGTGCGAAATAAACGATCGCAGATCACCGGAGTGTTCCGCATGCCCGACCGTAGCACCAACCTGAGCAAACTGCTTGATCGTGTCCCGAATCTGCTGGTCCAGAATGCGGCGATCGGTGATGACGATAATAGAGTCGTAGATTTCTTTATCGTCATGCTTCAGGCCGATCAACTGATGAGACAGCCATGCAATGGAGTTGGACTTACCGCTCCCGGCTGAGTGCTGGATCAAATACCGTTGGCCGATGCCGCGTGCTTCGGCGTCTGTCAGCAACTTGCGCACAACATCCAACTGGTGGAATCGGGGCCAGATTTGCGTGCGTTTTTTCTGGCCGGTCTTTTCATCCTTCGATTTCACCACCTGGGCGAAGTTCTCCAGGATGTTTGTCAGCCCGGTTGGAGTCAGAATCCTCTTCCACAGGTAATCCGTTTTGATTCCCTCGGGGTTCGGTGGATTCCCGGCACCGTCGTTGTAGCCCTGATTGAAAGGCAGGAACCAGGACGATTTCCCTTTCAGATGCGTGCAGAAGCGGACCTCGTGATCGTCGACGGCGAAATGAGCTATGCAACGACCGAACTCGAATAACAGCTCTCGCGGATCGCGGTCCCGTTTATACTGCCAGACTGCATCTTCGACCGTCTGCTTGGTGAGGCTGTTTTTCAACTCGAATGTAGAGATTGGTAAGCCGTTGATGAATAGGCCCAGGTCGAGGGCCAGTTGTGTTTCGTCCTGGCTGTAACGCAGTTGCCGGGTGACGCTGAAACGGTTGGCGGCAAATCGTTCTTCCGCTTTTGAGTTTCCTGGCGTCGGAGTACCATAGAACAGGTCCACATGATGCGGTCCGTGCTTGAGACCGTTCCGCAACACGTCGATCGTTCCCCGTTTGGTGATCTCGCCCTGTAACCGAGCCTGAAACTTACGGCGGGTTGGTCCATCGGTCTCCAGATCGAACGCTTCGATTAGCAGCGGCTGAGTCGCTTCGATGAACTGCTGAAGTTGCTTCAAATCGACCGCATACGCCCGGTCGAAATCACTCGGCAGCCCAGCCGCCCAGCCTGCAGACGTGAGCGATTTGACGATCAGGCTTTCGAGGCCATGTTCGGATGTGTCCGTTTTCATGTGGCCTCCGAGATCAGAGAGTCGTACGAAATATCAAGTGATTTGATGAGTGAAATAAACGGCTGACCGTGGACAATGTGTCGGCTACCCCAGACACTTTCAGGAAACAAAGACTTGCTGTGCGACTTGACGCAAGTCTCCCATTCCTTGTTACTCAGAAATGGTCGTTTTGATGGCCCGCTGCGCATTTCTTCAGCGTTCAAGAATCCGAGATAGACGACGACTACGGGATACCCCAACTCGGTTAACTTCCACGCCCAGGCAAAGCGATTGGACATCTGATAGTGGTGATCGCGCGACAGCTTCCAACACAGTCCTGTTTGATCTGACAGTGCAAGATTGGCTTCGTCGATGCAACAACCGATTCTTAGAAAGTTTCGTCGAGTGTTGAGCTTGTCATCAGGCTTCTGTGACTTGCCCGCTTCTTCTTTGTCTAGTTCATAGGTGTGAGCTTTCGCCTCAACAATCAGAATCCCTTTCTGATCGTCAATCGTGCATGTAGAAGCAATATCAATACAAGGTGTGCGCGTCCGTTGATCCCCCACAGCCAGCCACCAGCGAGTCAGAGTCTGACAGTGCTCATCGCTCAACAAATGCGGAGTTTTGTGAAGCTGAGCCTCGGTGATTTGCTCAAATCCGCAGGGCATCCAGATATCATCACTGGACACGCTCCCGTGCCCTTCAAGCAATCCATTCAACCGCTCCGCAATCCCTGCCTGACCGTGCGTTAGCCAATGACAACGAGGTTTGCTTCCAGCTCTTTCTTTTTCATTCAGTCTCAAAAGAAGTTCATTCATTTCTTCACCTTCTTCGTTGCTTGCTGCGTATGGGCACCGAAGCCGGTGGGAACCAGTTCGTAGTCTCGCATCCACTGGATCGCTTTGTGCCAGCGATTGCGGGTGATGCGTTCCTTCTTGGGGTGCCAGTTTGTGAGGACTTCTGCGACCAATCGGTCGTCATCAAACTGTTCGCCGTCGATCAGGAAGTCGTTCCATGCGGAATAAAGGGTTGCCACAATCTCAGCCTGAATCGTTCGCATCGGTTTGAGCAGCGATATTAAGCGGTCGAAGTCAGCCTGTTTGCTGCTCCAATAGCGATCGAAATAGGTCTGGTGACTTCCTCGTTTTTTCAGTGGCTTGTATTGGTATCCGGCGTCTTCCGATTTATACGCCTCGAACCATTTTTGTTTTTTGAGCTGTGCGTCGATTGATCGCATCATGGCGTTGTCAAACGGTCCCGCCGCTGCCCGTTTGAGATCACTTTGAATCTCAGTCAGTTGCAGATGGTACTCGGCCAGCACTAGTGCCTTCTGGAGCTTGATTCGACCAAACCTTCGCTCTCCCTGATGACGGTCAACGATCTCGGCTGCCAGAACAGAACGATAGAAGTGCTTGTTTGGTTGTTTGGCGGATCGACGCTTCGATGGCTCTTCAACCACTTGTCCATCCAGCTGCGCCGCTGCCTCGCGGACATCCAGCTTACCGGTTACGACGTCGGCGATGAGGCGGGTTCGATATTCACGGAGCAGGTCACATTCCCTGTCAGCTCTGGTGCATACGACTTCACAATCTGCGACTATTTCTGCTAGTCGAGCAACGATCTGATTTCGTTCTTCCGCTGGTGGAACTGGAAGGCGAATATCATAGAAGTCGTCAGTGTATAACCTCCAGAATCCTTCTACGATCCCCTTTGCTCTAACACGCAACTCATATCGACACGCGGGCGACTTCAACAGATGCTCAAAATACTCCACTCCACATATGTCGATGGCGCGCAAAACGGTGTAGTCGGGGCTAATCACTCCATCGTTACGCGCGAGAGAGAAAACGCCGAGATGCGCTTTGAGCCGATTTAGAACCAAATCGTTGACTTCACAGAGTTTTCCACCAGCATAGTTCTCCGAAACCAGTGTTCGATTATCAACCTGGTGGCTCGGTACTAATCCGAGTTTTTGGCTCATTGAAAGATGCAGTTCAGAGCCATCAAGCGATCGCTTGTCGACCTCTCGAAAGATATAGCGACAACGCTGGACCTCCCAATGCTCCGGCACGTCGCCGATCCATTTGACGCCGGAGGGTTTGAGTTTGATGTGGGGATCTAGGCCGCGAGTGACGGCTTGGTGGATGAGGGCCTGCTTCTGTTCGTTCAGCAGCTCAATCAGTTTCCGCTTTGCCCGGATGTAACGCCGTATCCGCCGATCCGCATGATCCAGAAACCGCACAATCGCCGACTGTTCCTCTGGTGGTGGGGACAGAATCGGAATTCTAAGAAACTCGTCCGGATAGAGACGCAATCTTGAGGCACGGATGCCCGTAGAGCGACAGAGATACTCTGATTTGTAGGCTTCTATTCTGAGTAAACGATCAATGTATTGAGGGTGAAGTTCACCCATTCGAATAGGGCGATAAACACCGTAAGATGGACTGACGACGCCAACTTGCCGTGATACTCCAAGTGCAGCCATGAAGGCCCACATGGTGTTGATCACTAGGTCTTCTGAGCGACAAATCTTGTGTCCAATATTAGACTCCGCTTTGAACATCGTGACGTGTTTGGGACGCGGGGTGACGCCGGTCTTGTGAGAGACTGATAGTAACTCTTCAGTACCAGTTGTTGATCTTTCGTCGACCTCGCGATAGAAGTATTTTGCTCGCTTCTCTGTCCAGTGTGCGGGAATCTTTCCAAGCCAGGGGAGTGCAGAGTCCTTATAGTCGCTATATGGTTTCAGACCATCGATCATAATCCAAGCACCTTCTCGAACCAGAGGATTGCGGCTTCGCCTTCCTTGCGGGTGACTTCATCGACCGTGCGACTGTGACGGATTCCGTTTCGCAGTTCCGCCAATTGGTCGAATTTCCCCGCCAACGTTTCCTTATTGGCAAATTGCTGCTCAAACAGCATCCACGTCGACTTTCCGGTGATGGTGCCCTGTAATTCACGCAGATCGAAGTATTCCAGCTTACCGTAAAGGGTGTCATACTCCTTGATGTCCATTGCTGCGTTCTTCTTGCTGGCCTTTTGGATGCGTTCATTCACTTTTTGGGTGACATGTTGCGGGAGCTTGCTGGCATCACAATCTAGTGCCGACAGGATCGCTTTCCGCAGTGCCAATTCGACCTGCTCGACGTTCTCGTCTAACTCCCGTAACTGTGGTGGCAGATCGAGTCGTTCTTTGATCAGCAGGTTCTCAATTGCCTCTTGGAGAGTCTTCTGGCGTTCGGCGATGAACTCCTCGAAGTCATCAGGTGTGAATGGGTCACGTAGCAAGATAGCCTGGGACACTGGCGAAATAAAATGTGATTCGAGGATCGCTCGAACAGTCGTTTCACCATTCGACTTGATCATCTGCGGCAAATACTCGTTAGGAAGCTGATCGTTGATGACATGTCGATTCGTCTCGGCTGACAACGGTGTCCGGTTCAAGATGGTGTGAACGGACTCGCCCGAAAGATTCTTGGCTCCCCATGATGTGGGGACGATGTGATGATCGTCGAGGTCATCGTGCTGCGGCACGTTGCCGGTCATCCAATCTCGAGCACCCTGCAAAACGAGCAGATTAAAGATGCCGTTATAGACCGACGTGCCGCGACGGATTTCATTTCGCAGATCCAGATTCCTGAACCGCGATTTGAACTCCAGAATGAGGCTTGGCTCGGATGCATCGTCCTTGATCCATTCCTTGACGTCGAGAAAATCGCGGGCACTGGTCGATTCGACGGACCCAGAATACCGGTTATTAAACACGCTGGCCCAGTACCAGTGACGAATTTTGCGCTGGGCGGAGAGTCGTTCTTGAGCTGGTAAAGACTTTACATGAGACTGGATCGCTGCGAATGCCGGGAGAATCGAGACGTAGGGCAAGTAGTTGGAGGAGATGCCACCAAACTCTTGCGGATGGCGTAAGAGCTTAATGGTGTTCTCCAGAGCATTGACGGCCACGTCCCAGCGTTTTTCAAAATCCTGAATGTTAGTAACCAGTATTTCCGTTTTGCGGGTTCCGTCCTTCCCACGAATCTGCTTCTTCTGGCCAGGGAGCAGGTAGTAGAGGTACTTCGGAGAACAGTATCCTTGTGCGAGGATCGACATGACCTGTAATACGTAGACGTTCATACGGGGCGTATCGACAAACTCCAGGCGGGGTTTGACGTCTCGAAACATGTGTCTGAGTTGCAGCCCTTTCGGCTTTAGCAGCGCATTGACAAGATCGAAGACGTCAAGTTGCACACCCTTACTGTTGATCTGAGTGAAGATGTCGCACACCTTGTCGACGGCTAGGTCTTTGTCCAGCTCGATGTACGAAACCTGATACTGCTGCGTGATGCCCAGCAGAATTTCACCAAACTGTTTGGCATCTTCAATGCGAAGCTGTGCGGTTTCGACGGCTTCCTGATCTCCTGCGTCTGTCGCCAGGATGAGTTGTGACTCCCAATACTTCTGATAGCCCTGCATCCAGTTCGGCAGATCCCATCCACCAGCCCCGACAATGGACAACGGGAAAATGTTTTCGGCGAACTGATGTGTCTGGTCGGTCAGGATTTTGTGGACATGATTCTTCGTCCAGGCGTAATCGAATGACCGGTCGTGCTCCTCGGCCATCAGTTTGTCAACGCGAACATAATACACGTAGCGGTTCGCGCGATTTGGCAGCGGTTCGTCGGGGGCGAGGAAGGCGTAGTACATCGCGGTTAGACGCTGCTGACCGTCGAGCACAATGTGTTCGCGTGAGAGTTGGCCCTCGAAACCGTAAATCGGTTCGCAGGAAAGAGCCTCGAAGTTCTCCTCCTTTCCTTTCCATAACAGCAGGCTGCCGATGTAATAATCAAGAAAGATGGAACGCATGAGATCACGAATGTCTTTCGGCTCCCATTCGAAGTCTCGCTGGAAATCTGGGATGACAAAGCGACCTTCCTTGAGACGCGAAATGATTGTGCTCAGGCTGGCATGATCTGGTTTCTGTGCGTCTTTCACAGTTACTTCCCTTCCCCAATAATTTCGACTGGGATTGACTGGCTCAGGATAAAGGAACTTATTTCATCCAATGACTTTGCCTTTGGCGGTTTCATATTGGGCCAGAGGTTTAGCTTGATGTTTTCTCCGATCTTTGTAGCCATACGTTCGGAAACAAACTCGTGATCTAGTAGCCAACATTGATCTAAACTAGTTGTTGCGATCAACCAAAAATGGGGTGTGACTTCGCAGTCAGCATTAAACCAATGGGTTCTCTGGTTGGGTTGAATTTTGATTCGTCGTAATTCATCTTCAAGCAGTTTCGCTTCAATTCGTTGTTCTGCTTTACCCTTGAAAGTGATGCAGAGGTCTGGGATAGGTAGATTTGGAAATCCAGGAAGATGGGCCTTTCCATCGGGACTAATTGCGATTCGTTTACTTTGATCCACATGTGAAAAGAGTCGTGCGTAAATCTCTGCGCATAATCGGTGTTCTTGACTCACATCTCACCTCCGATAATTTCGACTAGTAGCCCTTCCGTTTCTTTCTCCAGGGCCAGGATGTCGCTACGTATATCCTCCAATGGTCGTAGCGGCTGTGGTTTGTAAAAGTAGCGATTGAAACTGATTTCGTAGCCAACCTTGATTGAATTTTCATCAAACCAGGCATCCGGTACATGAGGTAATACTTCCCGACTGATGAAGGCTTCGATGCCACCATCTTCGAGTAAGGGGACCTGCTCGGAATCGCGGAGGTCACTGTCAGTTTCGTATTCGAGAACAAGCTTTTTGTCGCCAACAGGGTTGGGGAACAGTCCACGAATCGGGTCTGCCTTGGCTTTTCCTTTCTTGTGCACTTTTTTGATGACGGGATCAGCTTGTTCTTCTCGCTGGGCGAGTTCGGTTTGCAGTAGCTTCTTTCGCTTGGCGGTCAGCTTCACTCCATTCTCTTTAGCATCTTTTTCAACAGCATCCATGAAGGTGTTGAAGTTGAGGTGCGGACCTTTACCCAGCAATTTTGATACGCGGTCGATCACTTCGGATAACTCGATGTCCTTAGTGTCTCTACAGGTTTTTCTGAACTGTTTGCAGTTCTCAGCAGAAAGGTCTACCGACAGGCGT
Organism: Gimesia aquarii; assembly: GCF_007748175.1. NCBI lineage: Bacteria > Pseudomonadati > Planctomycetota > Planctomycetia > Planctomycetales > Planctomycetaceae > Gimesia > Gimesia aquarii. Next base: position 3,782,752 of record NZ_CP037422.1, on the reverse strand, counting down.
AAGGGGCGTTCAACAGTAACCTTCCAGTAACCGAATGCTTCGTTAGAGAAGATTTTTGATTGTTCGGATTCTGAGAAGTCCAGGAATGTGTCGCAAATCCGCTGAATGTCGTCTTCGGAAAACTCACAGTTTTTCATGCCCATATTCTTGCGTAGCGGCTTGAACCACTTTGTGGCTTCGATCAATTGTATCTTACCCTGTCGATGCTGGGGCTTGCGGTTCGAAAGCACCCAAATGTAGGTTGCGATACCAGTATTGTAGAACATGTTCAGCGGTAGCGCGACGATCGCTTCAAGCCAGTCATTCTCAATGATCCAGCGGCGGATGTTGCTTTCCCCCTGACCAGCATCACCGGTGAACAGCGACGAGCCGTTATGGACTTCCGCAATCCGACTCCCCATTTCGGTTCCGTGCTTCATCTTGGAAACCATGTTAGCCAGAAACAGCATCTGACCGTCACTCGAGCGGGTCACCAAAGAAAACTCGGGATCGCCAGCATGCTCGGTGATAAAACGTGAATCTTTAATCCCTGTTTTTCCGCCCATCCGTTCCTGATCGCTCTTCCAACTTTTACCATATGGCGGATTAGAGAGCATGAAGTCGAATTCGCGGGAGCGAAATGTATCATTGGAGAGGGTGGAGTACTCAGGTCCACCGATGATATTGTCCGCTGCCTCGCCTTCCCCCTTAAGCAGCAGATCGGCCTTACAGATGGCGTAAGTTTCAGCGTTGATCTCTTGACCATAGAGGTGGGTAGCTACCTGTTTGCCATGAGCTTCGGCCAACTCGGTCAGCATATCTTCAGCAACTGTTAACATGCCCCCGGTGCCGCAGGCTCCGTCGTAGAGCAGATACGTGCCCGATTCGATATCGTTGGCGATCGGCAGGAAGATCAGCCTGGACATCAGTTTGACGGCATCGCGCGGAGTCCAGTGTTCCCCCGCTTCCTCGTTGTTTTCTTCGTTGAATTTACGAACCAGATCTTCAAAGATGGTCCCCATCGCGTGGTTATCGAGTCCCACATGTTTGATCGATCCATCTCCGGCCAGCACGGGATTGGGGCTGAGGTTAATTTCTGGCGAGAGCAGTTTCTCAATGAGCGTGCCGAGGACATCGGCTTTCGATAGGCGCGAAATCTGGTTACGGAATTCGAAGTTCTCCAGGATGTCCTGCACGTTGGAAGAAAAGCCATCGAGATAGTCCACGAAATCGGCCTTGAGTTGTTGCTGGCTGGCTCGAGACCGTAGATCGCGGAGCGTGAATTTGGATGTGTTATAAAACGCTTGGCCGCTGGCCTGACGTAATGCGGCATCCTGATTTGTAATGCCTGCTTCGTCTAGATTCTTTTTCATATCAAGCACTGCCTGCTTGGTCGGTTCTAATACTGCGTCAAGCCTCCGTAATACTGTCATGGGCAAGATGACATCACGATATTTGCCACGGACATAAAGGTCCCTGAGAACATCATCGGCTATCCCCCAGATGTAACCGGTAATCCAGTTCAGTTGTGATGAATCCATGTCTCTCAATTTTGCTTTCTCGAACTTGTTACCTATGACCAGCCCAACCGGCTTTTTTCTGACCACCGTCCGGTGCCTCAGAAGTATAAGCTCTAGATGTGTTGATATTAGATGAACTTGTTGCCAGTAAGGTTCAATCGTCTAACAGCCTACCAAAGTCTTTGGTTAATGGAAATCAACTGATTAAATAACTGTGGGAAAGCAACGAAAATAGCTTCAGGGTGAAATTGACTGCTGGACTTTGACTCAATCGAGTCAATAGAGATCTGTGTTAACTGTCGGACTTATTGGCTGACAAGCGATATCTGCCTTCTTAATTAGGGACATTGATAAAAAATGATGGAAGCAAACCGCTTAAGTGGTAGTGGGTGCTTCATGACTAATGCCCGAAATACTAAATTTCACTAGTTTCCGCATCATACTACTATATGGAGGAAAGTCGTTAACTATTAGCAATCGGAAAGGATTGTTTTAACGTCCCGAAATCGTCTCTTATTAAGCTGTTTCTAAGCGGTTTTCTCCACGCCGCTGATCTTAAAGAGCCCATATTCCAAGAAAGAAACAGTATGCTAACAAGCCAAGAAATCATGTTAATCCGAGTTACCCTGCAGTTCTGGTATGAAGAAATGGATCTCGAAGATGCAGATCTGTTCGCGATATATTCTGGTAGTTTCTCAATAATGCCGCTATGGGGACAGGAAGACATCCAGCTTTTGCGTTGTCAGTTACTGGCAGCGTGATTGCGATATGCTTTGTGCCAGTATGATGCGACCAGCATAAAGAACCCCCGTCTTTTTGAAGATCCTCCAGATGCAAATCAGGCAATAGCTGAAGACTCTGGCCAACTGGGGATCTTCCTGGTTGCTCATCCAGCAATCTAAGATTTCTCAAACCACATCCATCAATTCGGTCAGACTAATTTCGAGAGTATCAGCAACCCACTCAATATTCCTTAATGAAAGTTTTCTTTCTCCCCGTTCGATCCCGCCTAGATAGGTTCGGTCAAACTCACAGGCATAAGCAATATTCTCCTGAGAGTATCCTTGCTCTTTGCGCAGATTGCAGACTCGCTTACCAAATCTTATCAATATGTCTGCTCGTTTTGCCATTCGAGCATTTAACACTTGACAATGACAATGGTACCACGGATTATAAGTATCATTATTAGGTGTAAAATTGGACAATCAGATTGCAGTTATTCAGAAATATTCGTCCTTGAACGAGGAGAAATCAATGTTGCAACCATCAAGTAGAATAATCTGCGCCACCAAGAGCATCACTTCGGTGAATCAAAAAATTGCATTTGTATGCATATTATCTCTGGCTCTCATTCTTTCGGGATGTGGTAGAGACACAACGGCAAGTAATCTCCCTAAGTATTCGACACCCTCAAGTAAACCCTTGCCTGAAGAATATCGAGTGCTTGCTTCGCACCTTGGGATGGAAATGAAATCTGATCCAGTTCAATTTCGGAATGAGCGCGAAATAGCAGAAATTATGGCGGAGTTTCAGTCAGCCTTATTGGACTTACGTGAGATCAAATCGAACGATAAAGAGATCATGTATCTTACAGAGCAAGTTCAAAATGTGATCCCTGTAATATTGAAACGTCTTGACAACCTGAATTCTCTACCAAAGCCCGCCGATGCAAGAACACTGTTTGTAGGTTCGTTTCTTGATGGATTCTTTGGTAATTTTGTAGGTGGATATCACCGTGGACTTGATGCAGAGGCGAAGTTGAATGCATTGAATGTGGAATTACAGTCTCTGATTGCCTCCATGGATAAAATTGATGCGGCGCTACAGTTGCTTCCCAAAGTTGCTGGAAAGTATTCGGCAACCTTAAGTGATTCAACCGGTCGTATCATAGTCGATTTTAATGAATCTTGGGGAAACTCTGGAGCAAACGATTGGCTTGTACTGCAGAACCTTGGGGAAACACTTGAAGATTGTACTATTTTGGTGCAATTGACTGGAACGAGCGGAGAGGTTAGAAAAAACGTACATTTCCTGAAAACATGGCCTACGGATACCAGTATGTGGGGGCGGTATCAAGGCGGACAGAAAATCCTGGGGCGAAATGTGGAAAAGACAACCGTCACAAACGTGCAAGAATTGGATATTACAATCTATTCACCGCAGTTCGCGACTCAGATCTATTATGTGTATAAGGGAGAGGAAAAAGATAAAGATGTTGCTTATCTCTGTAAAGACCTGAGTTTTCATGGTACTTACCAGCCATATGAATCAGGCATTCTCTGGGATACACAGCGTGGTGCTCAATTCACTTTGAACGGAGTTTCATTTCTTCCCAAATGTCGCGTTAATGTTACGTTTCGAAAAGGAGAACAATCGAAAGGCTGGTACTGGAATCATGATTCCTGGATGAAGGGAGAAACAAAACATTTTTCTTCACCAAAGGGAGGTTTGTCATTCGAACCAGATAATATTGACCTCGAAGTATCTTTTCCCCATACGAATTACAAACACAAAGTAACGTTACCAGTCAACCCGGAATCGAAGAAATCAATCGAAATTAAAAGATGACATTCCAGGGAGAAGTTGTCTGGTTTCCTTAGTAGAGTTTATATTCTGATCGAAAAAATTTATCTGATCATAAAAGCTCAAATGGAGAATACGTTTTGACTTGTTATTTTTATGATTTAAGTTCCACAAACGCCTGGTAATACAATGTGTTTTTTCGCATACAAACAGATGATCTGAGTGTTGGCATCTGTTGGATTAGCGTTTAATTCTAATGCGTTAATTTTTCATCCACAACGCTTGGCACTAATGCGTTCCAACAATTAGAAAGAGTTCTCTGATATTTCTAATCCGAAAAGATTAGACCCTATGAATTTTAAGCGTACTATGAAGCCATGAAGGAAATATCCAATATGTCTCATATTGTTCAAATTCAGACCGAGGTACGTGACCCGATTGTTATTTCTTCCGTTTCTGAATATCTCAAGCTGACATAACCAGTTCACAATATGTTCAATCTATTCAGCTCCAAGGCTACCGGGTTAGGTGTGGAATTGCCGAAGTGGCAAGTATCCGGTCCTTTGTGACACTACTAGTGACCTACTGCAGTATGACAACTTCGAAGGGAGATATGGGGTGATCCACTTGCACCCATTCGCGCTGTGAATGCACTGGCGGCACCGTCAATGGTCGAAAATGATTGGTCCGGAACCACTTGATTCCTCGAGGGCCAAAAGGAATGCGCTTTCGGGATTTCTTCGATTCTGTTGTCAATGAATCACCTGCAACCAAGCAGATGCTGGGTGAATAAATCAGCGAATTGAAGCTGTCGAAAGAACTCAAAATTCGTAGGCAGATGGTAAAATCCGCAGGAATGGCGTCCATTCTCATGATGATGATATTATCTTTCGCCCCAGGCAATGATTGTTGTTGCCTCCACGCGAGTGACTCGCATTAGATGAATAAGACCCACTCAAAATCTAAATTTCACCGATATTTGTGGCAGAATACATGAAGGTGACGCCTTTAACTATCAGTGATCGGTACTGATAGATACGAACGCCCTGGAATAGTCTCTCTGAAGTCTTTTTCAGGGCGTTTTTATTACCAGACCGTTGATTTAAAAAATCCATGTCCACGGTTCTAAGAAAGGAGCGGTATGCTACAGAGACAAGAAATTACGTTGATCCGAGCTGCCTTGCAGTTCTGGTATGAGGAAATGGATCTAAAAGATACAGATATGCTCGCTGTCTATTCTGGTGGTCTCAGAATAGATCCGCCTTGGCGAGGAGAAGACATTCAGCGGTTGCGACAGCAGTTGATTCAAGCACGGCTGCGATATGCTGTGTGTCATTGTGATGCAACCAAGGTCAAAATTCCCCGTCTGTTTGGCTCTCCCGATGCAGCCAATCAGGAAATGACGGACGACTCTGATCAACTGGGAGTGGTCCTGATTGATGCTCCAGCAGACTGAGTTCCCTCAAACTTCCTCCATTAACTTGGCCAGACTGATATCGAGGGTCTCGGCGATCCGCTCGATATTCCGCAGGGACAGATTTCGTTCTCCCCGTTCGATCCCGCCAACATAGGTCCGGTCCAACTCACAAGCGTAGGCAAAATTCTCTTGCGAGTAACCTTGCTCTTTGCGTAGTTCTCGTACTCGCTGTCCAAATCTTACCAGAATATCTGCTCGTTTTGCCATACAAGCATTTAACACTTGACAGCGACGATAAAACCACGGACTATAAGTATCATATTGTTTGTGTAAATATGTCCAAATAGTGTGTGTTTAAACTCCCGGTAACAGGTAAGCAGTTGTATCGAGAGTTTTACTCAGGGCTGGCTGAAACACAAAGAACTGAGTATGCGCAGAACTCGTATCAATAAGAACTTCAGTTTCCTGAGAAACGCATACTCAACTGCAAGAACCCTTTAAGAAAAGATCGGTATATTCCATGCACGAAGAAAATAACAAAACGATTGAAAATCCGGAGAGCCACTGGTGGCTGGCGAAGAATGGTGTGGCGGAAGGCCCTCTGTCTCATCAGGAAATCAGTGATGCCCTGAACTCAAATCGAATTAGCTTGGCAGATTATGTCTACTCATCAATTGAGAAAGATTGGAAGCCTTTGTCTGCCTGGAGTGAGTTCGAATCTGGAACTGAAGAATCCGCTCTGCAACCTCCTCCAGTTCCCCCTGTGGAGAGTTATTCCATCGAGCCCTTACTCACCAATCCCAGGCTGCCACCCATGGCAAACTGGATCTGTATCTATACACTTCAGATTTCTCCCTGGCTCTGGTGCCTTTATGTTATCGCAGGAATTACCTACGGTACCGATTTAGACGAAAACGCTCCTTTGGTAGGAGTAGAGGCTTTTGCGATATTTGTCAGCATGCTTGTTTCAATGGGGGTGACGATTTCACTGTTCATCGGTGGGGCTCGTCTCAGAGCATTAAGCCATTCAGGACCGAATATTATTATTCTCAGTATCGTAGTTGCAACTGCGGTCTATCTACTATTTTTTCTCTGGGCGATTGTGATTAGTGCTATGGCTGACCAGAGCCATTTCGTCTCAAAAACCGTAGCAGTTGAGCTGTTCGACTATTTTGTATTCATTGTCGCATTGAGCGAAGGGGCGTTTATGCTCACCTCACTTTTCTGGCTGAGGCGGAATGCCCGTTTTCTGCCACTCACTTAAGGTACTTGCGCATTAATAAGCCCCGTAATGATTATCCTGACTTTGAAGGAGAACGTACCTCATGACAGAATATCCAGTTCCCGAAAACCGGGAGGCCACAGAGTGGCGATATGATGACCAGGGCCTGCTTGCAGGACCTTACTCTTATAACGAACTCATGGAATATGTAGAGCTGGACTATATCCAGCCTGGGACCAAAATCATTCATGAAGACGGTCGAAATTATCAGGCATTTGAAATCGGATTATTTCCCGGATTCGTCCCTGAAAAAACAGACCCTGTCGAGGAGTACAGGAACGCTGTCATGCCATTGCCAGGCTGGAATTTTCTGGCCGGAGTAGTGGCAGTATTAGTGTGGGTCTCAATTCTGGTGCAACGGTGGATACCAGCTGATCACTGGATTCGCGATATGAAGCCATATGCGATACTCATTGGCGGCTTCGCCGTGGTTTTAATGGGCTGTTTTGCGTTGTTGACCGGGACAGCCCATGATACGAGAGGTAACCCGGAGCATAGACCTGTGGCAAACAGAATTGCAGGACTCATTGTTATTGCAATTGGTGTTTCCATTCTCTGTGGCGAGGTCAATTTCTTATTGTTCAGGAAGTGACGACCGAGTAGTAAAATTTGTGGGAAACCTCAGAGGTTTAAATGATCGGTTTACCAGTACAGGAATCAGAGCCGATTTGAGAGTTGATGATTTACTTCTGTTGATCTCAATCCTAACGTATATAGGTTTAGTTCAAAATCACAGGTATCACCTTTCGCAATCTGTGATCAGAACGGATGGCTTCAAATGCCTTGGAATAGTCTCTTTGCAGACTGCTTCAGGGCATTTTTTGTTTCCAGATAGCTAGTCTTCCATGATTCATTTTCTAGAAGGAGTTCATTCATGTCACATATTGTTCAAATTCAGACCGAGGTACGGGACCCGGTTGCTGTTACTTCGGCCTGTCACCGCCTCAAACTCTCGGAGCCTGTCCAGGACACGTTCAAACTCTTTAGCAGTGAGGCCACCGGGTTGGGAGTGGAGTTGCCGGAGTGGCGGTATCCAGTGGTCTGCAATACAGCCAGTGGGCAGCTGCAGTATGACAACTTTGAGGGGCGATGGGGAGATCGGAGTCACCTGAACCAATTTCTCCAGGTCTATGCCGTCGAAAAGACTCGCATCGAGGCGCGTCGTAAAGGGCACACTGTGACGGAGCAGGCCCAGGCTGATGGTTCGATCAAGTTAACAGTCCAGGTGGGAGGTGCTGAATGACTCGAATCATCGAAATCACTGTCGCTACAGATGGCCAGACCCGTGTTGAAACCAAAGGTTTTTCTGGAGCAGGGTGCCGCGAAGCCAGTCGGTTTATTGAAACAGCCCTGGGAAAGCGGACAGAAGAGCAGCTGACATCTGAATTTCATCAGCAACTGGGACAGCAGCAAACAAACCGTCAGCAGTCCTGAAGCATATCCAATCTAAATAGTACTTTTTAAATTGAAAGGGAGGTCCGCTTGAGTATTCGAGCTCGATTAACAGAATATGTGAGAGCCTGTTTTACAGGAATCTGGATCGAATCCCACGAACACCAGGAAGCTTTGACAGAAATTGCCGAACTCTGCCGTGACGAACAATGGCAACTTGCTACCTGGGATATCGATTCTGGGTTGAACATCCCCGGACAGAGTGAGACGGAGGCATCCAGTTCCGATCCGCTGGCAGCCATTCGTGCGATCAACGCGTTGGCGACACCTGATGGGACGGCGATCTTAGTTCTGCAGAACTTTCATCGGTTTATACAATCAGCAGAAGTTGCGCAGGCATTATCGCGTCAGATCATCGCCGGTAAGCAAAACCGCACGATCCTGGTGGTCCTATCTTCCGTCGTCCAGATCCCAACTGAGCTGGAAAAAATGTTCGTTGTGGTCGAACATGAGTTACCAGATCGGGGGCAGTTGGAAGAGATCGCTCGGGGGATCGCCACCGAGGCAGGGGAGTTGCCGGAGGGAAATGCTCTGCAGCTGGTACTCGATGCCTCAGCGGGACTGACTCGCATGGAAGCAGAGAACGCTTTCAGCTTGAGTTTGGTCCGACAGGGACGGATCACTGCTGGTGCGGTCTGGGAGCTCAAGACGCAGACGCTCAAGAAGAGCGGCCTGCTTTCGCTGAATCGGGGAGATGACGATTTCAGTCAGCTGGGAGGACTGATTGCCCTCAAGGCGTTCTGTAAACGGGCTTTGCTGCAACCGAGTCGAGATGATCCGAAGAAGCGGCCACGGGGCGTGTTGTTGCTTTCTCCTCCCGGCTGCGGGAAATCACAGTTCTGTAAAGCACTGGGGCAGGAGGTAGGACGTCCCGTGTTAAACCTGGATGTGGGGAACTTGATGGGTTCGCTGGTAGGTCAGTCTGAGGAGCGAACTCGTCAGGCGTTGCAAGTGATCGATGCGATGGCCCCTTGCGTGGCGATGATCGACGAGGTTGAAAAAGCGTTTTCCGGACTCAACGGCAGTGGCGACTCAGGTGTCTCTTCCCGCATGTTTGGGACGTTTCTTTCCTGGCTAGCCGATCATCAGTCTGATGTGTTTGTAGTTTGTACGGCGAACGACGTTTCCAAACTACCACCGGAATTCGGACGCAGCGAACGGTTTGACGGGATCTTCTTTCTGGACCTGCCCAGCCAGGAAGAGAAAGCCGCTATCTGGGATCTGTATCTGACCCAGTATGAACTCAACCGGGACCAGTGTCTGCCAGATGATGAGAACTGGACGGGGGCGGAAATAAAGTCCTGCTGTCGTCTGGCGGCACTGCTGGACCTGCCCCTGGTACAGGCCGCTCAGAACGTGGTTCCCGTGGCAGTTACTGCAGCGGAATCAGTCAGTCAGTTGCGGTCCTGGGCCAGTGGTCGTTGTCTCTCGGCGAATCAGTCGGGGATTTACCGGAAGCCACAGCAACAAGCCCGCTCGCGACGTAGTGTGAATCGAGAAGCGTCCAAGAACTAACTAAATTCACATTTTCATTTCAAGTCCACGAAAGCCGGTGCGTGACGTAGTGTCGTCATTCACGGGCTTGTTTTGTTTCTGGAGATACTGATATGACAACATTACTTGAAGAAGCCCCATCTGAGACGGCAGTCACTCCCAGTGAGCGACTGCGTTCTTCCATGGCGGCAGCCCGGCTGAGCTTTACCTGGCTGGGAGTGAGAAAGTCGCTCACGGCCCAGCAGAAGAACCAGGCAGCAGATTCTTTCGGTGCCGAGGGGAAATACCTTTCTGCTGGCAAGAAGCTGCTGGATACAAGGCATGCCGCATTCAAGGCGGTCACGGCGATCCGGGGGCGTGCGATTGCATACTGGAAAGGCGTGTCGCTCCCTTTTCCGGAACCAGGGATTCGCCTGATCCGCCAGGATGAAATTACAGCCTTTGATCAGTCGATTGCGGATTTTCGCCGTGAGCTGGATGAGGCAGTTGCCGAACTGGATCGGCACTATGAAGAACTGCGCAATGCGGCCCGGGATCGGCTGGGAGATTTATTCAATCCGGATGACTATCCACCGTCGTTGATCGGCATGTTTGAAATTGAGCATGACTACCCATCAGTAGAGCCGCCGAATTACCTCCGGCAACTGAATCCGGAACTCTACGAACAAGAGTGCCAGCGGGTGCAGTCTCGGTTTGATGAGGCCGTGCAGCTCGCAGAGCAAGCGTTTTTAAGTGAGCTGACCCAGATGGTGGATCATCTGACTGAACGGTTGACGGGGCGACAGGACGGGAAGCCCAAGGTCTTTCGAGATACTGCGGTCACGAACCTGACGGATTTCTTTGACCGGTTTCGTCAGCTCAATATCCGCTCCAACGAACAGCTGGATGAACTGGTGGCGAATGCCCGGCAGATTATTGCCGGTGTGAATCCGCAGCAATTGCGTGATAGTCAGGATGTGCGCGGACGAGTGGCTTCTCAAATGTCGGCAGTGCAGTACCACCTGGATCAGTTGCTGGTGGATCGACCTCGTCGCAATATCCAGCGTCGACCCAAATAAGTGGAGGACCCATGCAAATACTGATTCAAACAGATGGTGTCGTGCGGTGCCTGTACGACGAAATGCTGGATCTGCATGGCATCGGACGGCTGCAGATAAAACGTGGTTCTTATGTCGAGCCGGATCAGCAGGGAAACTGGTCTACCGACCTGTCACCAGTAGCAGGTCCGTTACTGGGCCCCTATCGAAATCGAAGTGATGCCCTGCACGCGGAACGGGAGTGGCTGGAGATGCATTGGCTGACGAATTCGCGGTAGAAGTATCTCTGATGTGCCCTGCGGGGCGGTGTGTATTCACGCTGCTCCAAGGGAGCAGCGTTTTCCTAAACTTAACAGGAGTTAATGCAAATGACACAAACTCAACTCGAACAGCAGGTCGCCGGAGCTACCGGTGAGGATCTTCGAGAAGTCCAGTCTCGTGGCTTCAGTCTGGCAGATCCCACGATTGTCAATTTTGATCCCGAGCCCTGTAACCTGCCGCCTCAGATCCTGGACTGGGATCAAGTGGATTTGGAGCGGAATGTCGCTCTCATAAACCAGCCTGTTCTGTGAACTCTTTCGCATAGCAGTTATTTCCGTGCCCATCCGGTGGCTGTTAGCGGGTGGGTAGTTTTACTAATCGCACAGGAGAAACAATGATTCAAGTATCTCGCTCTTTAATACGTGAGTTGAAAACCGGCTTCAGTCGCGGACTGGGAATTACCAGCCGCCAAACAGGTCCGCCAGTCGAATTTCTGGTCGACCAGCATCACTTGCGGATTCGGACCTCCAATCAGCAGGTAGCACTGGAATATCGTCTTCCCGCTGAGGGACTGGAGAACCAGCACTTGGTCGCTCCGTTTGGGCTGCTGCGATGTTGTTACGGTCCCCAGTCGGATCTGGTCCAGATTCAGCGGGAGGGGAAAGCAATTCAAGTCGAATGGCAGGAAGCCGGTATCCCGCAATTGATGGAATACCCGACAGCGGCCTGCGTAGAATTTCCGGCACTACCCGATCACTTTGAGCTCAACGAGTCCCGTCTAATGGTTGCTTTGGGGGATGTCTGCGAAACGGTGACGACTGATTCGGCACGTTATGCACTGGATCATCTGCAGCTACGTGGTTCTGCAGGGCAGGTGATCAGCACAGACGGCAGGCAGCTGTTGGTTCAAGAGGGTTTCCAGTTCCCCTGGGAAGAGGAGTTCCAGATTCCTGCTAATCGCCTGCTGTGCAGTCGGGAAATGGGACGTGGAAAGTCGGTCGAGGTCGGCAAGACTGCAGAATGGGTGGCACTCCGATCGGGACCTTGGACAATCTGGCTGCGGATCAACGAGAAGGCGCGTTTTCCCGATGTGATGGAACTGGTGAATCAAAGTCCAGAAGCAATCGCTTCTCTTCAGGTCTCTGATGAGGATGCCGAGTTTATCTGTGCTGCCCTGAAGCCCAAGCCATTTCACCAGGCAGATTCCGGCAAAGTGACCCTGGACTTGAATGGGGATGTCACGGTGTGTGCCCGTGAAGCAGGGCAGGGACAGCAGCTGGATTATATCCTGTGTCGCTCGGAGCAATCCGGGGAACATCTGCGGGCCAACATGAGTCGACATTATTTCAGGCGTGCTTTGCAACTGGGCTTTCGGACGATCAGTCTGAGTGGATCGGATACGCCGGCTTTCTGCAGGGACGAGCATCGGATCTATGTCTGGGCACTCTTTGCTCAGGTGGATGCTTTGCGGCCCCAGTCTGATGCTGTGCGGATTGAGTCCACTTCTGTTTCTCAACCGCCAACCCGGTCTCGGACGAAGCGGAAACGTGAGATTGAGCAACTTCAGTTAGAACAGAGGCAGGTCGTCGAAACGGATCAGGTTTTGACTCAAATGAAATCTCTTTGTAGCGGCTTGAGTGAAACCGTATCTCATATCCGGGACCTGATATCCCAACTGCGCGAACGGAGCCAGGGTTGGAGCCGTAGTCTGACTTCAGATCAGAGCGTCTGCACCTGAGTTCGCATTTAGAAAGCTTCTAAGAAAAGCCATCGCTGACAGGGTCAGCTTAGTTTACAAAACTCTGTGGGAGATTACATGACCTATAACAGTAAAGACAAATTAAACACGTTTCACTTAACTGGCAGCCTTGGAGTATCAGTACTTTTAGCTCTGCTGACCGGGAGCTGGGTGGTATTCCTCGTGATGAGTTTTCTACTGGTCGGTTCATCTCTGCTGACTGGTGAGATTCGAATACCGGATCACCGTTACAAGCGTTAACGCGTGCAGCCCTGTGCTGTCCTCATATTGGTTTGATCCAGGTGAGGGCAGACAGGTTTTTTTGAGATGTTCATACTCTCGATTACCTGGGGCTTTTATTTTATCTATCAGAGCATTACCAGATCTGAAGCGTGCGCTTGGTGCTTACGAGTAAAAAATGTATGCAATTCAGGCCGTGAAGATGACTCTGTTAGAGAAGACCAGCATTCCAAATCTTCCAAGTCTGTTTTTGCCAGTGTTCACGGTCCGTCGACTTTTGACAGTTGTGGCTTCGATACTTCTGCTGATCTCGGGTTTCTAGATCGTGGACCGTAACAAGAATTGCCCAAACTGCTCTTTTCCAAGAGCAGCTGCTTTAATGGCGATAGCCCATATTCAAACGATTCTAGAATCTTAAAATGATGCTGACCAGACTTCGATTCGCAAAGGTAGTATTTTTATTAGCGAATGCTTCCAGAGCACGACTACTCTTCCGGAAAACTGTTCTGATAGTTCATTCGTGATAAGACTGCTTGCGTTCGGATTCGTTTCATTGCAAATAAGAGTTGTACTATCCATGTTGGTTCCGAATTTTTGTCTATATCACGTGATTCAACCCATACTTGCTTAAGCCTCTTAGCGCAATCCAAAATTTGATCCTTCATGAATTCTTGTTGTCTGTTTCTTAGTTTGGGAAGCCCCCCTAAATCATTTAAATGGCTCCATTCTTCGTAGACTTTATCGACATCGACATCGTTGTTCGAAGTAACGTAGTACTTTGCAGTCAAACACGTAAAAGCGACTAAAATTCCCAAGTGAACATGTTTGAATTCACGTTTTGCTCTTCTAATAGAAGTATCCATGTCATCGGTAATTTCATCTACAACATGAATACAATCGACCCCTTCACTGATTGCAGTTAACGCTTCAATGAATTGTCGTCGGATATCAGTCCGCTCCTTCTGCCCTTTGATCGATTGACGGGAGATCGTATACAATAATTTCAATAATAAAACCTCAGCCCGTAATAAGGCGAGTTCTCTCCACCACCAGACATTACGCCTGCCTCCCGTCAGCCATTTTGTTGCTTCTGAGATGGTCGACTCAGCCCGTCTGATTCTTTCTGAACAAAGTAAAAATAGATCTTCTTTTTTATCTTGTAAATCCCAATTTGAATTCAATGGAATGTCTTCAATCTGGAGTATCTCGACTACTACTTCATAGCCCTCTGCTTGCGATTCAAAAAATTCTTGAATCGTCGGCTCATCAAGAATCGAATACGATTCGACTGTTGTCGCTGAGTGGGTTATCTTAGTGTGAAGGGCACTTGTAATAGCTAAAGTTGCTTGAATTAGCTTCGTTAGATCTAAAGTGCCTTGATCCGTCTTAAAGCGATCTTTGAGTGTAGTTTCAACTGGAGTGAGTTCCTTATCGTCGTTCAATCGCTGTTCGATACAAAGACGTGGATCGACAAGGAACAAATGCTGTCGATAGCTCGCAACGAAACGGTCATCGGAATCAAGTATGAGAGGACCATACACCTGTTTTTTCAGAGCACCCTCAAATAGAGTTTGGGCGCGGAGCAGGTATGATCTGGCTTTTTCAAGTGAGATCACAGCCAGACTGGTTCGATCAGCCCCGCGCCGATCATCCAACCCAACCTGAGCTCGATTCAGTATACTAAATAATTCAGCCCAGTCCCGATCAGTGATTTTTTCTGATTCCATACTGCCTGAATCGGCATAGCGAATTTTCTGCCGAATGATTCGACCGCGAAGAGTTAAAGCACGGGCAAGAACCGTGAAATATTTTCGAGCATGATAATGTGATGTAGAATCAATTAATTGTATTAACTCATTGTACTTCTTAAAAAGGTTTTTGTGGGGTTCTAATAGACTATGGTAGCTCTGAGGATAATTCTTGTTTAATGATGAAATAAAACTCTGATGCGTACTCTCCCTTTTCAAGTATGACGATATAAGACGAAGTTGATGTTGTATTTTCTGATTACAAACTTCATCGGATTCTATCTCTTTCTCAGAATGAAAGGCTTGATAAAGCAGAGGTACTGACTCCAGGATCGGAGTGGCTAATCTACTGCCAAAAGCATTCTGAATACAGTTACCAATATCTATCAGAATTCTGATCAGCCTCAAAGAATGATGGGGTTTCATTTTGCTCATCCGCTTCTCCAGCCATTTAAAAATCTCTGATATGGATTTCTCATTCCAAGTGAGTGACTGGGTGATACTCTGATTTGACATTTCAGATAAATTATCCTTCTTATTCAACTTCCATTCTGCCGGTGGTAGAGGACTGTCTAATTTAATTGATGATTTAATCTGACCTTTTTCATCAATACCTCGTCCTTCAGAGAATACTACGAGTAACAGCTGCTTCAATCTTTCCCGAATACAGCCGCCAAAATCACACTTCTCTCTTAAGACTCGCGCTCGAAGGTCCGACAAGGTCCAGAAAAACCGTTCGATCTCTTCTGCAGAACTATCTCTCGATTCCTTCAGCTCTTTCCATTTCGTATTGTAAGATTGGTATGTTAAGGAAATTCTTTGTAAGTCTTCAGTCAAAAAAGAGGAAATGGCCTCAAGAGCTCGATCTGCAGGGAAAGAAGTCAGTATAAAATCTCGCTCTCGCTCGATACAATCACGAAGAGAACAGATATGCTGACTTCTCTCGTTTGAAATATATTTTCTTAGTTTTCCTTTTGTGTTCTGAGCGAAAAGGTACTCCCAGAATTGAGAGTAAAGTGGGACCTTATTTCTCTGGCATTGCTTGGTGAATTTGTCAAAGGACTTTTTAAAAGCGGTATTGCTCAGTAGAAGATTTAAAGATGTCAGCTGCCGAATGAATGACACTTGATGATAAAGATATTCGAGAAACATTTCAGGATCATGAGACGCAAGGAAAAGCTCGTTATAATAATAATCAGCCGCAAAACGGTGAATGGACACCAGTGTGATGAGCGTCTGGATAATTTTTTCATTGTCCTCTTCATTTCTGGGCTTGCCGTCTGTAGTCAGTGCGGGTGCAAACTTAGATAGTTTCGCGTAAAGCGAATCTCGTACGTCGTTGCGAAACCAGATATAGCCTCCTTCGAGACGTTGCAATGAGTCCAGACCAGAGCTGTTGAGCGTAACAATCTGTTCTATCCGTTGTTCGATGGAATTGTCATCGGAAGTAGGGCTGGTAAAAAAAGTGTAAAGTAACTCTCGAACCATCAGTTCGTTGCGCGGTCTTCTAAATACTGACAAAAGCGACGCAATAACATGATCGTCGTTAAGAGCAACCTGTTGTGACTTTCCCAGGGCTCGCAGAATATCAAGCGCATCATCAGTATGCTCTGCATAATCGAATTCATGCCATTCATACAGGTATCGCGTTTTAGGCTTATCAGATATCTTTTTGAGACGCTGCCTCCATTTTAATTCCATGGTAAAGAGTTCCCCCAATTCGGTATCATGGGGCCCATTTGATACTAAAGTTATATCTTCTTGAAATCTCCATGTTACGGGGGTCAACCCGAGACAGATCGCGGAACTGCCTATCCCACTAAAAAAGCCATTGTTTGCAGGCAAAATGAGTGCTTCGATGAATTCCTGAAACTGTTGAAGGCGATATCCGGTACGCTCCACGCTGGACTTGACAACCCCGTGATGTAGTGTCATGGGACGCGCGAAGCTGCCCATACTGTCCAATACCAGCACGTAGGTATCGCGTGAAAGCGCCCGGCGAACAGAACGAATGGCTTTCTTTACGGAAGAGGGCTTCTCCTTTTTATCCACTTCATCTGAACGTTCATGTGTTCCCGTGGGTTGAACAATATGGGGGAGTTTTCTGTCGGAGTTTCTACAGGCCTCAAGAATATGGGATACCAGGCCACCAATCGTCTGGAAAGATTCACAGTCTATCCAGAGCACCCGGTATCCACGACAATTGCGTGCCAATTCCTGCAATTTCTGTGAGATATCACATAACCGTCTTTGCTTAGAGGGGTCCGATTCGAATGGAGGACTTACGATATGAAATGGCTGCTTCCTGAAAAGTTCATCACCGCTAAAACCTATGGCGTCCGATTTTTTATGATTATCGTTATCGCTGACCGCATCTGTTACCCGGGGACTCTCGAGACCATGGGGTTGTGTTGTATGCGCAGCATAAGGCACTCTGGTTCGTGTCTGATGTTTCGCAGCTCTAAAATAAAGTTCCGTTAAAAATTTTCCAGGGTCATACCACTGTTTTGTCAGGAATGCTCCTCTCGGCCTTCCTGCAAAGTATTCAGGTATCGCAGACCGGTGTATCCAGATCGCGCGTGTTTGTTCTTCTGAACCGTTTGCAGCACTCAGAGGGAGGCTGATATCAACGATTTCGTTCACGCGGCGCTCATTACCACCGATTCCAAGTAACACCAACAGTGAATCGTCCTTGAGGTAACTTTGGATACGAGAGCGAGACTCCTGATCGAGCGAGCGATCAAGCGATTCACCCACAAGTAATCCATAAGCACCACCATGCAGCTTGAACAATGACAGCTGATCACTCAGTAACGAGGAGTGGGGGAGCACATTTTCTCTGGCAATATCGTAAACGTACGGCAACAGGCCTTCTTCTCTCAATGCAATTTCCAGAAGCGAATCAAAATTGATCGTCAGGATTAAATCAATTTTCATCAGCTTACTTAGCGAAGCCAGTTGCCTGTGACTGACCCCCGGTTTTCTTTCCGAAACCAGGAAACGAAAAAAGGAATCGATCGTATCTGGATTACTGTCAGCCAGGCTGTATAAGAGAGGCTTCCATTGTGGAATATACTCGTTTAATTCCTGCTTTTTTATTGCTGATTCAAACTCTGCTCGGGCCTTCTTTGATAACTCGGTTTTAATTCCCTTCAACCATTCATGAAAACTAAGTACCAGGGCTCTTTGGTCATATTCGACTTCGTGCATCTTCTCTTTCAGTATCGTGTCAAGCTTGCTGCTGAGCTCAAATGCGGATTGACTTTGTTCGGAAGAGTTGATATCAGAACCAATGTGCCAGATTACAGAATCGTAATCTGGCCAGCCAAAGTTCTGCAGATATTGATTGATTCTGATTTCCGACCTGTCAGTTTTTTCGTTTTCCTTCTTTCTAGATCGACTGAATGAAAAGTCGAATAACCCCTCTGCAATGCAATGTGATGTTGCAGCCAGATATTGTGGAGTCTGGGACAACGTTGGAATTCCCGATTCGACAGAGATTCCTGACCCCAGAAGTGGCACGATTCTCCGTCCCTTTCGCCATGCTTCAATGATTACGTTGATTGGGTCTCTTTTGTCGTCAGGAAAATCATTTGTAGACAACGCTTCACCTCTTTTCACTAAATGTTTTTGCATCGGTTGTTTACATCATACTTCAAGACAGGAGCATGCTTGTCTGTGCATGTATTTATCAGTAGCATAAAAATGCGTATAGTTAAAGTGGCTCAATATAAACTAAAGGGAATAAGTAAAATTCCTTATTGATCCCTGTCTCAAACTTGACTGTGAAAGAACTTGTCGAACCATAAGTTCCAGAAATCTACTTTAAGGAGCTCCACACTCGATGAAAATGAGGGGCTGTTCTTAGATGAACTTGAGTATATAATTATGCAACTACCGACCATTAGAAACGCAGGTTTTGGTTGAACTTCTGATCTTACCGATTGAGATCGTTCTTGCAGTCGCCCAGGAAATAAGTCCCATCGTGAAATAGGCAGGCCGGCTCGAAGTCGACTTTGCTGAATCGTCCGGCGCATCGCTGGAGCGATGCGAGACAAAATCGACGAAGAGTATATAGCCTTCTGTTTTGTAGAGAAGCGACGTGAGTAGACTGGCCTTTTACGGCCTTCAACTGTAAAGACAGATTGAACCCGTTTCACTTAACAGGCAGTCTGGGTGTCCGTCGCAGAATCCCGGATCATATTCGCAGTGAGAATGGTCCCGAGTTCAAGGCTGAGCGTGTTCGTGACTGTCTCCGCAGGGTGGAAGTGAAGACGTTGTTCATTGAACCAGGCAGTCCTTGGGAAAACGGCTACATCGAATCCTTCAACGGAAAGCTGAGAGATGAATTGCTCAACGGGGAAATCTTCGATACGTTATGGGAAGCCAAAGTGCTGATCGAACGCTGGAGAAGAGATTACAATTCCATCAGACCGCACAGTTCACTGGGCTACAGAGCCCCGGTACAGGAAGCGAAGCTGTTCTGATCGCCTGCTTCCGCTCCGCTCCAACAGGCGATCAGAACAGCTATAAAAACAACAGGACACTAAGCGGCTGTGTTATTAGTCAAGTTGTTTTTGGGCATAATTTGGGCTCCATCGCGAATTTGTTTTGACGAGTGTGTTAAGGATTACAAGTAACTTTCTCATACAGGCTACGTTTACCACCTTGAACGGTTTTCCTTGAGCTTCAAGTCGTTTGGCAAATGCTTTTATGACAGGATTACATCGTCGGGCAGCCAGAGCAGCCATGTGCAGATTGCTACGAACTGAAGCTCTTCCTCCCCAGATAGAACGCTTTCCACGATAGCCACCACTGTCATGATTGAAAGGAGCCAAACCAACCAGTGCGGATATTTCCTGGCGATTGAGAATCCCAATTTTGGGAGACTGGACAATAATGAAATGACAGTAACCATACCAACCCCTGGAATGGATTCGATGATTTCAGCCTTGTCTTTCCAGATATCGTCTGAAGCTAACAACTTCGCAATTTCTTTTTCTATCGATTTAAATTGCTTCTGCAACATATCGATTATCTTTTGAATACTCTTTTGGACCAGCTTGGAAGTAGGCAGTTCCTGTCGATTATTTTCAGCTGTTCTCAAATCGATCAGTTGACGACGACGGGTTTCCAATTGTTGCAATTCAGTCTGTTTTTCATGGTGTTTTGCGAGCGTTCTTGGTCGAACATGTTGCCCGTACAGTGCGATAAGCTCTGCATCAATCCTGTCGGTTTTTGCCAGGCTTCCCATAGCTTTTCCGAAGTGATGAACATGACGCGGATTGGCAACGGAAACAAAATGACCTATGGCCGCAAGTTCAACAACGACGCGTTGCTCATATCGACCTGTCGCTTCAACAATAATCAAGCACGCTCCCACATCAATAATCAAGCACGCTCCCACATCAGGCAGTTTGCTGACCAGTAGTTTGATCCCTTTCTCATTGTAGGAAACTTGATAATGTGTCTTTTCAGGGAGGATACAAATATCGAGCGAATCTTTGGCAACATCAATACCGACAAATGAGGTGATCGAATCATTCATGGAGTTGTCTCTGTCTTGCAGATACGAGCTCGATTCAGCATGATCTAGATATCGGCTCTGGCGGCTGTTCGGGCTAAAATCCAAAAGCCGGCGACGATCCTGCTTAGTGTCGGTCTTGAAAGACCCAGTCATGGTCGATCTGCCGTCGTGGAAAATTCTTCTTCGCTACGCTCAGAAGTCTTTTCCACGGCAATGTCCATTACACCGTCTGATCCTGACAAGTCAAACATACAAGTCATGTGACTGGTGTCATTCGTGGGGGCACGTCACTATGACTAAGATGCGGGATTCCATGACATAAAAACAAGTCACTGACGTTTTCCGAGATGTGTGCACATTTTATCGTGTCTACATCTATTTTCAAAACCCCCTGGTAAAATCATCGAGAATGGTCGACGTCCTGCAGGTCGGCTTATTGAATATGCTACACTGTTTGTATAGGATTTGTTAACGAATGTATAAATTTAACTGAAATCGTTGTAGTTGAAATATGACAGGAGAGTACACCGGGAAAAACCGGTCTATGAATACAATTTGAGCGACGCGTGAGCGTCAAGTCTGCTTCCAGACAAATACCGCCACTTGAGCTTCGGCTCATATCACCAAAGAAGCAGCCCTTGAGCCGCGCCCCGAATGGGGCGCTGGCCATGTGCTGTTCTTTGGTGCCCCTTGGCGGGGGTTGTCTGGAGCGGTTGTGGTTCAGCGTCCTTTTTCATGCGCTTAAGTACCAGGTATACCTGACTGATCGCTGGAAGGAACTATCGCTGAGTAACTATTTTCCTTTAGGCAGGAGCGACCAAATTATGCAAGCAGAAAATCCCAATACTAAAAGGGTGAATGCAAGGGGTAACCAAATAGAGGGGCCATTTTCGACTGATAATTGCGATTCACAGAATAATGGTGAAACTGATCAGTCTGATATTTACTGGGGACTAGGAATTCTGTCTGCGATACTTATAGGCCTCGTATGGTTCTTTGGTTGGACTAACTTTATTTGGGGCGTGGGATGGATTGCCATTATCTTACTTGGGCTTGGAAGTTTTTTACTGGGGTGTACAGCGATAGGTAAAATTAAAAAAGGAGAACAAGGATATGATGCTTTGATCCCAGCATTGATTTGTGTTTTCATTGCATTCGTGGTTTATAACAGGTATCTACCTACCAACTCTTCAGATCCAGCCAAGATGGCAACCTTAAATTACTGGAATGCGGTACCAAAATGTCTCGATTCAGGAGGACATCGCATTCAAAACCGTAAAGAGATAATGGACTATTTCGACAGGTATGCAACTCGCATAGAACAACTGCCGACTGAAAATGTTGACCCAATAGCGGTGGAATGGGGATTGGAAGTGGCACGATCATTTAGAAGCGTTGTTAGGCACTGCCAGGAAAGCTCTACACAAGAACAGCAATTGTTTATCAGGTCTTTTGTGAATGGATATAGTGGAAATATTATAGGAGGCTTGGCTGATATTTCGGGCACGTTAGCCGAAAATGATGCAAGGTCTAATGACGTTATCAACAATTTGAACTACGTTTTGAATCAAAGGAGTTCACAAGTAAGGTCTAAGCTTACTGAGAAACATGGTATTCAATTTTCGTCAATCAGTTGGTAAAAGAATGAATGTCAAAGGGGGGCGAGTAAAAATAAGAACTGATTTGACACGCCAGACGCGGACTGTGGAACTATTTACTGGTGCATTACCGATCACTTTCCGTCACAAGTGTCACCCGTTACGGGCGACTAAAGTTTCTCGCCAGAACTTAGAGCTTTCCCGTTATTTCTGCCAGCCGGTGTCAAGATTGGCTGTCTATCATCAGTACAGAAACGCCCATAAGCATGTTGTCATTTCAGGGGAGCATGGAATACTTAAGCGCTGTCCTGACGGTGCTTCAAGATTTTAAGATCGGACTGTTGGTTTTCACCCGATAGAAGTTTCTTGATCTGGCAATACTGCTTGATTGCCAATAAGTGCCTGCGTTGTGCCGATTCAAGGCGTTTCATCATCAACGTACTCTGGCCAGCAGTTCTGTTGGTGGCATCAGCATCAACACTCATTAGATAATGCATCTCCAGCCAGGTCGCTCGAATCACGTCTGCCAGCATCTGGTCAAAGATATGATTCGAGTCCCCTAGGATCTCTTGATTGAGTGCAGCCAGTTTTTTCTTTAGAGCCTCTTGCGCCAGGGTATTGCCTTTTGCAATCAGCGTGATCCATGCTTTCTCGGCAATTTTGGCAATGTTACCGACCTCGTTCCAGATCTGGGGCTGTTGATCAAGAAATATTCGAAGTTTACCGAGAGCCCGCTGGTCACCTGAGTTGGCTTTTTTGATGACTGACTCCAAGGCCTCTTGCTCGGCTTTACTGGGTGTTTTGGTTTGCTCCGTCATAATTTTTACGCATCCTCCATTCATGTCCTTTGTGGAGATAGTAGCCACAGGAAATTAGCAGTGTTTTATACAGCAGCGTCACTAGGGAAGCTAATTCCGTCGTGTGACACGTAGCCTGGTCAACTTGGAATAGGATAGTCTCCCAGTGTTGCCTGTCACGCTGCTGTTGCAGACGACGTTCCTGGTCCTGCCGCTCTGCTTCGGCTCCTTTTTTTCCAGGACCAATATAGATTTTAACAGGTTTGCCATCAACGCGTTGGCTTTTGTAGTAATACTGGCGTTCTCCTCTCTTCTTATCCCAACTCAATGTAATCCTCCATGTTGTTGCACTACGTTTTTTCCTTTTCCCCAGTACTGTCCAGTAAAAAGGGGCAAAATAGGGTCTAACTGGCACTGAGCTCCAGAGATCTCAGTTTCTTTTGGATCTTTTTAATTAATCTTTCTGGTGAACCAGAAGCTGTCTTGTCTACTTTTCGTCTAGGGGGCTGGCTCTTAATCTGTCCCGTCAAAGATTGGTAAACATATTTTACACGGTCTTTTTTGTATTGTTGTAACGCTCTGTCCTTCTCTTCTTGCGTGGCTAGCAGCTTAATCGATAGTGTATAGAACATGAATTCTTCCTCCCATCTGTTATTGCGATGAAAGATCGGAGCTGCCAGTTCTGCTATGAGGGCCTGTAGTCCTAGGTCTACACTGGAAGTAGGGCGTAAATAAACACTCAGGGTTGGCTCATCATCCGGTTTAAATTCATCATAGTAAGATTGGATCACCCAATTTAATACTTCCGATTGCCCTGTCAGGCCGAACCAGTTCCACATCTGCCGCAGATTGTGATTGCAGTATCCTCGAAAGTGTGGCTTTCCGACTGTCTTGATAAGTTTCCAGTCAGAGGTTCCAGGGAAGTCACGCACGCAAAAGAAAAGATCGGCGAAAACCTGAACCACTGCCGGAGTGAGATTACAGAAACCTGCAATTTTTGAGTCAGACTGTCCGACCAGAATCCTTGCCTCAAGTTCTGCGCGGCGAAGACCGTCTTCCTGAAATATCTGATGGGAAGTATGAATCTCGGGGAATTTCAGTCTGTCCCCGGTTTTGAGGTAGGTTAATGCATCCCGGGTCACCTGATGCTCAGGTATTTCATCGAGATCTGGTTCACTGAAAAGCTGTTCTGCTATTTCCCATCTCCAGTTGAGAGGGGTAAATGGATTACCTTTAACAGTGGCGTTTGTCAGGATCATCTTAGACTCCTTTCTAAGTCTGATGTCGGACTCTAAAAATACTTTTTAATTTAAAATTAAAACCAAGCCTGATTATAACGAATGGGACAGGACCAAAATAGATGTTATCGATTTCTAGAGGCCATCATGTCCCCCGAATGGGGGACAACCGAGGGCAGATCATGGAAAACTCCGTCTAAGTTTTTCGCATTCTGGTGACGATCCTGATCTATGAGAACGAGTACATTAGACTGATCACCCATAACAGGGACGCGATGGCCTTGAATAGTTTATCGTGTCAGTGAGGACTCTTATCTGCGCTACTTTTTCCTTGGGTCGTTTGATGCTCTTTGTCAAATAGTGGGATTCCTTTATCGCCACATCACGACAGAACTCAGCCATCGTTTGTATTCATGAGCGCTGCGGACAGTTTGTTTAGGTTGTGCTCATCTGCCGTGATGTAGAATTTGATCTGATGTTTCGAGTCATCTGTATCTTTTATGATTTATATAACCTTTCCTGGGTTTGAGTGTCTCACAATACTCCTTAGGGGCTTCAAGAAAATATTGGACTTGACGCATTGAAGTGGATGGCGGTAGGTTTGAGTTAATGGTGTGTACCAGGTGTTGATTCTAGATTTCAAAAGTACTTTTGAAATCTAGTGGGTTAAAAGGAACATACAGATGGCTAAGAGAGTAGAAATTGAGATATATCATGGTGCGTCAAAACTGAGCGGTTTCGTAGATTATCGTATGATTAAAGACCTCATCGAGTATACCACTAAAAAGTTCAGTCACTCGGACAAAGGAAAGATTCAAGAGCATGTCGAAGATAATGCACTTTGGGATGTAAATTATGAGGGGAAACTCGTCGTTCCGACGGGACTGATTCCAATTTTATCGGATCGCCTCCGTCAAACAGGAGTTAAGGTTACGAGGACCGATTACCGCAGGTTTCTCAAAAAACAGAAAATGTCAAAGTCTGTCATGAAGAAGACCTTGGGCGACGAGAAAGACTTTCTTCAGTCATTATGGGGTAACCCACTTGGCCAGATCGAAGTAGGTAGGCCTGGTGAGGTTGTCCAATACATCGAGAAGATTGCTCGGGTATTTCCACGGGCCAATATATTAGTTCGAACCATTACAAATCAGGAGGCTCGTCGGATGCGCAACGAACTTAAGTCGGAAGCCCCAGAGCTCGATGCAAGGGTGAAGCCGTCTGGGGGCTGGTATGTTAATCGCCCACATATATTATTCACGCGTGGCGTTTTAATGGGTGGATGTTTCAATAAAGACTGGGACATCATTCTTCTACCAGATGCAGCGAAAGTCGTCAAAGACAGCTTTCGAGAATCGATGGGTATTTTTGGTGTCCATCCTTATCGTTGTTACAGTTTCGTATTGCCAGGTACCTCATTATCTTCTCCTGAAAGACTGATACTGGAAGCAATCGCCGGGCAAACGATATTCTCGAACGTACCACGCGAAACTGCAGTTGAAGTTCTTTGGTTAAAACCACCTTCTTATCCAACTCCAGTCGTGAATAAACGCGGACTTGCTTGGAAGCAGGAAAATTACTGGAGGAATGATCGTCGGAATGATTATATCGCTGGTATAGCTCGCGCGTTTCAAACCGACAACAGAAAAAAACTGAAAAAATACGGTGTGAGTTTTTATCAGGGGAAACCACATATTACTAACCCTGATTATTCCAAAATAGTCATTCTTGTTGAGTCTACAGAAGCGGGGCGTGAGCTTCAGAAACGCCTGACTGCCTGGGAACTTCGGAGTGTAGTGAAGGGGGATGTTGGTAATACTAAGCCTACTCATCCTGAGGGACAAATCATTACGGCTACTAAGGCTGAAAAAGATGGCATCGATGCGGATGTTCTAGTCAACGCTGCAGGGGGACAGGGCATCGGTGCGTTTCGATCTACTATTGCAGAATCAGCAACACGATCTGTCCAGGCTCCGGGACTAATCATTGACTTAGCCGACGAGTTTGACAAGATCGCAGTTGAAGATACTCGTAGTAGATGTAGGGGATACGAGAAGCGCGGCTGGAAACAGTCGGGCCCTGGTCTCTCCTCATCTCCAGGTAAAACCACAAAAGTACCCGTCGCACAGGAGGTGTCTACATGACCTTGCTTCGCGATAACACGGGTTTTACCTTCCAGTTCTTCAGATCCACCCTGAAGAGAAACCGCTGTCCGGTGATCACCACTGTTCCATCCGACAGCAACCCGTCTCTAGGACCCGGTGGTTCCTTGGATTCTAGGACCGTCCCGCGCAACATGGGGGACGTAAAAGATAACCTGAAACCTGAGCTCGTCCGGAGACGCATAGAGAAGGATCTTTATGGTAACTCCTTGACCGCCACAGGTGTGCTGGGCGTTCGCTACTACTGGGGAAGCGTGAGAGACGGGATCATTCTGTATGGTCACTGCCTCAGGGCTATTAGGACGTTTAAGGACTCTCTACTGAGCTCTAGTACGTTCATTAGGGGCCATGTGGATGCAATCATGAGTCCAAATGCCTCTATCCCCAGCTACGGCTTCGCCTGTTGCTATTTAAAAATTTTCAGCGCAAAGCTGGGGAGATGGCAACACAGGATGTGAAACCATCTTTTTTTATTCAAAGAGGCAGAATGAATGTATGCAAACTCATTCAAGAAACTAAATCCAGACGAGTTCTCTACCTCGAGTTTGGGATACCATATCTGGAGTAAGGACCAGTATTATCAGAACATAAAAGCTCGACTAGAAAAAGCAGGACAAGAGGGGCGTGGTGCGATCAAAGATATAAGGTATTATCTTCCTCAGTGGGCTTCTGACTCACGTTTGCTGTGGAGAGTATGGCGTTGGTTAGCAATACACGGAGGGCAGGCGCCAGGCGTCAACGGAAGAAGGTACAGCGATTTCTATGACCACGAAGTATGGAGCTTTCTGGCTGCGATACAGGATGGATTAAAAGCAGGCACGTATCAACCAGGACCTGTGAAGCGAGTATCCATTCCCAAAGACCCTTACGATCCCGGTCGTGGGGAGCGGAGCATTGCTTTGCTGAACATTGAGGACCGGGTCGTTCAGCGGGCGACCAATGAAATTTTACAGCCACTTCTCGACCCGCTTTTCGGGGAAACGATCCTCGGATTTCGGCCAGGCCATGATCGCATGAATGCTTTAGCTCTTGCTCAAAAAAAGATGGCTAAAGAGTCAAGCTTCGTGTTGATTACAGAGGACATCAAAGATGCTTTTGATAATGTACCGCGTAAACGGTTGATGGATATCGTAGCCAAATATGTCCCTTCCCCTGAATTAGTGGAGTTGATCCGCAAGTTTGTCTGTATCGACACTCGTAAAAGAGGGATACCGCAAGGAGCTCCTCTGAGTCCACTGCTTTTGAATTTGTACCTGTACCATAGCGTTGTCCGAAGATGGAAACCAGAATCTGGTTTGGCAGCGACAAATATCATCTGTTACGCAGACGATATCTTGCTGATCTGTCGTACCCAGAAGCAAGCCCGTGAGGCCTGGGATAGGCTGTCAGATTTATTGAAGAAGGCAGGACTTCCATTGAAGCATGGTTGCTCTAAAGCCATGATTGATTTACGACGGGAAAAGTCAGCCAGGTGGTTAGGGTACTCTCTGCAGTACCCTAAGCAGACCTTGATCACGAAGATCGACGAAAACTCATGGTCTTTACTACGGGAAAGCCTGGAGCGGGCTCATGAAAAACCTGATTCTCCACTTCTTGCGATCTCTATCGTTGAAGGCTGGCTTGACCAACTGGGCCCCTGTTTTCGTCACGAGAATCGGTGGCATGTAACTCAGAAGATTCAGCGGATTGCCTCAGAATGTGGCTTTGATGAAATTCCTGACTCGGATACTTTGAAGTTTATCTGGTTACTGGCTTATGCACGCTGGTGGCAGAGAGTAGCTCGTCTGAGGGGAGATTTACCCCAGCGAATCGAGGACAGAGTCAATGAGGATGAATTCGATGCTCCCGCGGAAGGTTTATGTGTGGATGCTGCCTGGAATGCTAACAAGCAGATCATGGAGTATCGGGGGGTATGGTTGGATGATGAAAGCGAAGCCTTTCGAGTCGATCCAATCAGTACCGGAAGTAACAATCTCGGTGAATTCCTGGCCATTGTGCATGGACTGCAATTGCTTAAGCGAAAGGAAATTAACTGCCCTGTCTACAGCGACAGCCAGACGGCCATCAGTTGGCTGAAGAATCTTCGTATAAACTCAAAAAATGCCAGAGATCAAAAGATATCTCCCAGGGTATATCAGCGAATCACAAGAGCGGTCCTCTGGTTAACACGGCAAACCGACCTCAATCCGGTCCTGAAGTGGAATACAGAAGACTGGGAGGAAATTCCAGCTGATTATGGGAGGAAGTCATGAAACGTATCTAGTAGGGACTCCAAATGACTTGGTAATCTTCGATGGTGAATCCTGGAAGGTAGGCTCTGTTCTCAAGGGAACTGAATAATTCGAATTTCTCAGGCTGGCTATTCAGCACTAAGTTGATCGATCAGTTCATCCAGTTGCTGGCGGTGCTCTTTGGCATGCTTTTTGATCGTGGGGGTTTTTAGCAGAGTCTTGATGTCTGTTCTCGAACACCCTTGATACTTTGACATAATCCAGGCGAACTCCACGGTGTAATCAGCGGTCATTTTCAATAGTGACCGGCGAGCCTCCTTGATATCGCCAGTCTCGGCAGGTCTCCATTTCCCGCCGTACTTCGCCAGCAGATGAATTAGCTTGAGTTTGTTACGTGTGGTCTCTGTATCATATTTCCTGCCATGATCGTCCCTGGAGCTGTATCTCATGAACATGCACGACTCCAGTGAAATCAGCAAGGATTGGATAGCAGAACAACCTCCATTGTCATGCTCGTTCGGATTCATCCCTTGTTTGAGCAGATCATGGATCAGGTCGTAACCTTCGTCTCTGTCGGCATATTTCAATATCTCATAGACCGCGGGATGATCGTGGCTGATCTTGATCTGTTTCAAGGAGAATACTTTGTAGTTCCCCCAGAGTGCTGCAAAGCCGAGGGCGGATAGTCCGCCATCTTCGGGATCAATTTCCCTGCCAGGTTCAGATTCACCAGGGGTAAACGGGTCAGCGCCGGCCCACAACAGGAGTGAGACCCACTTCAGGTTTCCTTCTTGGCAGTGATGGCGTAATGCCACATTGGCCTGTTCCTGGAAGCTGGGGAAACGATCCTGGTATTTTTTGAATATCCGAAGTGCTGTCCGTATTCGATTGCACAATGCAGTCGCCAGTGGCATCCCAGTTTCCACGTCGGCACCGTTCTCTATAAAAAACTCCATGATTTCAGGTTCCCATGATTCGAAGACTTCATCCATGTCGACCTTAGAAGCCTGATATCCGTGAGCTGCGATCAGTTTTACTAAGTCCAGCCTTCGTTTTGAGATCGCCAGCCTCATGGGGCAGTAGCCATATTCAGAGCCGATCGAGGCTCCCCCTTCCAGCAGCACTTCTACCAGGCTGTGAAAATCACGCTCTATTGCGTACCGTAGCGGGGTATGCTTTTGGTTACCTCCATTGCCAGGGACTGGGGGATCAACTGGCTTGTTCTCAACGATCCATTCCTGGACCTGGAACACCTTGCCCTCTTTGCAGAGTTGGACCAGGGGCTCAATTTCTTCACGTGACTGTGCCAGACGGTACCGAGTCGGTGTTAGAACCACGATCGAGGCTCCTCCGGGATATCCAGGTCGAGGATCGAAGACGGAGACTCTTTGAGTGGGTCCAAGCGGTCAGCCTGATCTTCGGCCCAGGACAGCCATTGCTCCAGTTCAGGAGATAAAGTAATAGCCCCTGAACTGGATTTGTTCGATCCACGGATAAAATCCAGGTACTGCCGAATTTCTCTACTGGTTTTCCAGGATCTGGCTTCCTGTACTAGGCTATTTACCCGTTCCTGTTCCTCTGCCTGTTGTTGTCGCAGCTCCGCTCGCTGTTGTTTTTCTAACGCACGTTGTTCGGCAGCTCGTTTGTATTCTCTTTCACGTTCTTCATCCTCCAGTCTGACTTCTCGCTTGCGAGCGGCAAATTTGACTAAGCCACTGACGACTTTGTTTAAGCAGTCCTCGATTCTTTGTTTTTTGGCATCTCGCCATTGTTTACGGTACCCACTTATTCGATACGAATTCGGTTCATCGATATAGACCGTCAATTCCCCGGTGGCGATTTCGTGCGTCACGTAGTTATTGTAGGCAAACTGGTAAGCACCGGTCAGGTCATGTTCTTCCGGTAGTTCCTTCGTGACTTTGATACGTTCCTTGATCCCAAAAGCAACAGATTCCCCGAAGATGGAAACAGAGGGCCCCTCAGAGATGATCAAGTCTCTCACCTCCAGTGCTTTAATGAGTGCATCCATCACTAAAAACGCACGGTGAAGGCTGTTTCGAGTGACACTGATGTTCAAGGATGGATCTTGGTCGGGAAGAAGGATTCCAGCATCATCTGATTGGGCTCCGATAAATTCTTCTTTCGTTGCTGTGATCAGCTTATGGGCTCCTCTTAAACTCTTGGCAACTTCAATTTCCTTTTCAGGCTTTTCCTCTTCCGTTTCACTTTTTTGAATTTCCTCGCTCAAGCCCGACTTTTCATACTGTTCTGGCTCTACAAAAGCAACGATGACTTGGTCATCATTATCATCGCCCGGAGGAAGAGGAGTTTGTGCTGGGGCTTTACCGACTTCTTTTTTGGCCCAGTAGCCACGTGGGGGACGCGGGATATCATGGCGTTTACAAAGCTTTGCCAGTCCGACATCAGAAAGCCCAAATTCTGTCGCAAGGCGAGAGGCGGGGGTGGACCAGATTTGTTCGTATAGTTGCTGTCGGGAGAGTTTTGTGTCTGACATAATGGAAAACACCCTTAGTAATATTTACTGTAAAGGTGCCATCTATTTTGCCAATTGCGTCGTGACAGTCAAATATTTTCTGGGAGTTGGCTTCTAGGCTTCTTGAGAGGCCCTTGGGGACGATTTGAGGCAAGAGAGGCTTTTGGCTCGGGGGATGGGCCGGGGGTGAGCGAATCTGGGGCTAAGAGCATTCTGGTTTTATGCGGAAAATATAAAAAAATGGACTACGAAACGGTTTAAGGGTGTCAGATGGATCGTAGGGTGAATATCCGAACCTTTTGGCTGTCCTGCGTGTCTTGCTGTATTCGGACGCTATAAATGGAGGAAGGAGAATATGTTTCAGGATGATCTACAGGGATCGGACCAGACGGAGAAATACCACTGTTGGTATAGACAGATGGCGGACGCCGTAAGTGCGGCTCTGAACTCATATCTCTGGGTTCTTGGGCATGTGAACGAGCAGTTAAAGGCCACGGGGAAGGACACACACTTGGCTGCTGCAGTGCTGCTGATGGAGTACGCGGACCAGATTGATGGGGTGGCAATACTTGCACAGAAAGGATCGGCAAGAAACTGCGTCCCGCTGATTCGAACTGGCTTCGAGCTGCAACTCAATCTTATGTATATGGTTCAACGCGACGACACTTTCGAGAATCGCTGTCTGGCATACGAATTCTATCACTGGGTAAAGCAGATAAAAGTCGCCCTAAAGTGCGACCCGAGTTCTGAAACTGGAAAGCAGGTTCGCAGCCAGACCAAGGGGGAGCTACTGGCCGACGCCTTTGACCACCCTAGCCGGAACATTCATGCGGAAATCGCTGCCTTGCAGCAGATGATGGACCACGCGCGTTTCTCAGCTGTGAAAGTCGAGTACGATCGGTCAAAGCCGAAACACTGGTATGGGATGTGGGGTGGCCCCGGAAACATCGAGCGACTGGCTGCCGAATTAGGGCGTCGCGGTCAATACGAGGTCATGTACAGATTCTGGTCGGGCAATGCCCACGGAGAGAGCGCCCTGCAACGCATCGACAAGTGCAGAATGGAAATGCAGCCAATCCGCTGTCCCCGAGGTTTGCCGAATGCCTGCCTCAACGCCTGTAATCTTGCTAATGAAATGGCAGTGTTCTTAGTAGGCCGGTTCGTCCCGCAACTCAAGGACGAACTGGCGGTGCGTTATCTGGCCAATGTGAAGCCGGGTTTGGAATTCATCAAGTCTGTGGAAGGGTTGGATGGGTAACAGGGCTACAGCGTCGAGGCAATGCCACTACAATGTAATTGAGGTGACAGGACCGCAATAGAACTCTTTCTGGGTGGAACGAAGTTACTCGCATTAATTTCATCCATCATTGATGTGATTCTCCGATACAGCTGCATCATGTTCTGTCGATGTTATCTGAAATATTTCTGTGTCAATGTATGGTATTGAATCTGCCGACGTTATTTTGAACGAACCTTATCTACTAATTAACCTGGATACTTAAAGGAAAAAGGGAGAATGTCATTTGTCAATATGCATCCGAGAATGGGTAGAAACGAACCGTGCTGGTGTGGCTCGGGAAAGAAGTTCAAGAAGTGCCACATGAATCGTGAATCGACACCGCGGCGGACAATCCAGGAAGTCATCGAGACTGGCCGGGAGGCCTACGCGAAAAAAGTCTGTCTGCATCCCGATCTCTCGACTTGCAATCATGGCATCATCAAGGCCCACAGTATCCAGAAGAACGGTGGCCTCAGCAGAATAGCTGTGAAAGGAAAGGTCTATGGAATCCGGGAAAACAACGCCGGCGATCTGTCGAAATCAAATGGGATGCTCGCTCCGAAGCTGGTTGGTATCCGCCACGCCTCGACGTTTACAGGTATGTGTGGCTTCCACGACGACCAGACTTTTGCACCTATCGAGAAGGAGCCATTTGTTTCCTGTAATGAGCATGCCTTCCTGTTGGCATATCGTCACTTCTGCAAAGAAATATTTACGAAGGGGGGCGCGATCAGCTTACTTCCGACTCTTCGGACTGCTGATAACGGACAGCCATTCGAAATTCAGATGAAGTACCAGCGTTTCATGGATGAGATGCAGAGCGGCTTGGTTCAAGGAGTCAAGGACGTGGAAGCGATTAAGGCTAGTTACGATACCTGTCTGCTCACAAAAGATTTCTCTGATGTACGTTTCTATGTGGTCCAGTTCAAGGAAGTTCCAAATTTACTGACCTGCTCAGGTAACTTCCCAATGTTTGATTTTTCAGGCAATCAATTGCAGAGATTACTTGAACCAAACAAGCTGCCTGATCACGTCACATTTTCAATCATTGCCACTGACACGGGTGGAGCATTCATCTTTTCTTGGTTAGGAAATCTTCTTTGTCCGGAGTGTTTAGTGAAGTCACTCCACAAGCTTCCCGACGCTGCCATCGGTGATGCTGTCGTTCGATATGCATTTGAGTACTGTGAGAACCTCTATATGTCGCCTACATGGTGGGACGGATTGGATGAGACAAGTAAGATGGCTCTCTGTAGACGCATTACTAAGGCTGGGGATGTCACGGCTGAGAGGAAGAGTGACTGCCTGATGCCTGATGGTCACAATTATGTGAATTGGACGGTTACCGCTCGAGAAACCAATCTCAATTTGTAGTTCCAATCTCCTTTGTAATCGTCTGCCCAAACTCACAAACAAAATAGATAGTATCCCTCTTTGATATCCGAACTAATGCTCAGATCCACATAGGATTTAATACTGTCTCTTAAATTAACCAACTAATTCGATCACAAAATGTATGATTTGCCACCGTGCAGATTGTCGACCAATTTTGAACCAGCGATCTCTGCGCCCCCCCGAAAAAAATAGTCTTACAGATTCTCTCAGTCCATATGCTTTAGCTTTTTTGGCTATGGCGACTTACTGTCTGTTTTGTGACTCCCAGAGTTTCTGCGATATGGTCGAGTTTGAAGCCTTGCCTGCGCATTGACTTGATCCGAAGAATCTTACTCCGGCTGATGTTGCTACCTCCTCGTTTTCGCTGTTCTGGGAAAGGGATTTCTATGGACGACCATATTGTACTTAATCTGTGTCCAACTAGATCAATGGCTTCAAAAACCTTTGCAAAGGGACGATTGGTGTAGAAGTCCAGTAAATCATCTGACTTTACAGGAGTTCCGTGGCATAGGAAGACCCCAGCTATTTCACCCCCAGATTCAACGCGAATCAGGTTTCCAGCCGTCTTGCGAAGCTTGCCAAAGCTGAGTTTGCGAAACGTGGAATGAGCTTCATCTTTGCATATTTTATCGGTGAGGCCTCTCCAGAGATTGGGGATTTGCATGTTTCTGTCATTACCGGCTGTCGGCGTGTCGTAAGCGCGTCCTTTTTGGTTGACTAGAAAAGCGGAGACATCTTCGTCAATCTCGATTTGAGCTCGTTGTTTATGCCACCATTCAATGGCTGATACGGTGATCGGCCATAGTTTCCATTCTCCATACACTGAAGTCTTATTTCTGAGGCGAAAAATCCAGCTGTCGTTTTCAGTCGACTGATACCGGATTTCTCGAGCTGAAGGATGTTCCTGGTTGAGATGAATATCTTCGGGTTGAAGAGTTGCAATCATTTTGGCGTCGAAGCCGCAATTAAGGCCCATTAGCAATAATAGTCTTTTGAGGGGAGATGCATATTCCCAAAGGAGCTGGATTTCGTCATAGGAATAAGTCTGAACCCTGGAACTACGAGCTGTTGTTGCCTTTTCCTGAACGGTTTCGGGAATTCTTATTGAAGTAAATTCCAGATCGGAAGGTCGTTTCCAGGAAGAGCCTGGAGCTGTGCTGAGCCACCTGATGAAGTGTCGAAATTGTTTTATGTAGTTCCTTGCAGTTCGAACAGCGATCCGTTTAACACGTTTTCCAGGTGGTCTTAGGGCCAATGTTTCCTGATAGGCAAGAATTCTTGGAGTGTCTAAATCTTCTAACAAACAATCCTGAAGACACTCTTTTAAAAACAGGGCTTGTCGAACTTGCGCAGTGCCTGTCGGGTTTACTGTGCCATCAAGATTTACATGTTTACTTTCAAGAGCTTTAATGTATTCATCGAGTGCATGGTACAATGTCTCACCACCAGCACCTTGGAATATCATGCGGCGCCCTCGTTTGATCAGTTTGTTTCCTTCTGTTTTGATTTCACTTTCTGCCTCGCACTGTAGCTCTTCATCCAGTAATTCGATGTGAATAAATGGAATGTCGCGCCTAAGCTGGTCCAGCCGTTGTCCGATGGAAGGGGAGACCAGACCAGATTGTCCAACCTGGCTCGGTAGCGGGATTCTAACAGTCGCTTCACCATTCCGGATCGCTTCTGCAATGGTCAGGCTAACTTCGTCCCATACTGGTTTCCCTGGTCTCTCAAATTCTAATTCACCAACACCAATTGAGTTAAGTGTTGTGAGTGGTCCGTTGGGGGTACTTATTGTTTCAGTGGTGATCGAGTGGCGGAGGCTTGGCTTGGATGATAGTTGAGGGATTGGGAGAGTTGCTGCTTCCCATCTTCGGCATACAGCGTCCCAGAGCTGCTCCAGTTTGAGGCTGGCGATCTTTGCTTGGGGTTCTTCCCGTCCAAGATAGAATTTTTTCTGGGAGAAGCCATTTTGAGTTTTTCTCCAGCCGAGGTTGCGTACAAACAGCCCTTTTTTATTTTGGCAGAGTTCTTTTTTCTTGGCCATGAAACTGTCCCGAAAAACAGTGGATTCTGATGTCTGAAAACAGATAATATTGCCAAAAATCAGACATCACAAGGCGAAAATCAGACACGAAATCAGACATTAAGCCAAAAAGAGCGGTTTTATTCTATGGAGTGTTTTGTGTAAGGGTAATAAAAATAGACACTTACCAATTATGGTAAGTGTCTATTTAGTGGAGGCGGCGGGAATTGAACCCGCGTCCTGTGAACCCTCAGCTAAGGCCTCTACGTGCATATTTTATTGTTTGAGTCTCGCTACTTCAGGCACAATAAACAAAGCCCTTCGGTAGCCAGTCCACCACGGATCTCGTATCAGACGGAGCGGACATTGATCTGATACCAGTCTGATTTTGTGACCAGCCTTCGGACTCCTCAGACAGGGATCCCTAAGCCGGGGTTGCTTTTATTAAGCAGCCATTGAAAATTGCTTGTTTGCAATTAGATTGTGATCAGCTTTTAACGTGGCCAACTGATCAACCACGGCACGCCACCCTAACATACGGTGAACCAGTCGAATCCGATCGCCCCCTTTTTAGTAGTACGTAAATTGTGAACAAATGGTTGAACGCAAAATAGAATATTTCCACGCTCTCCTTCTATTATTATCAGCAGATGAGCAGGAGTCAAATTACTCTGTTTCCCGAAATTACTCACACATATGGTTTTATAGTGAAAATTGCCTGTTTTTTACTACCATGATGGTATCTCAAAAATAATTCCCATTAAAATAGTCTTGCTGCAAATATTCTGATCGAATCAACGAACTGACATTAATCTCACACGATTCAAATTCTTTGATGCATTTCAGGAGAAAATTATGGGTGACTATGATCTTGTTGGTTTAACAGCCGTCATTTGTCTGTTCGGGTTGCCCTTTCTTTGCGGGATTATCGCAATCATCGCTAATGCCTGGACGAAAGCGGCCTGCCACCAGAAAGATGTGGATTTGAAGCATCATATGTTGGCATCCGGCATGTCTGCTGAGGAAATTGAACGGGTACTCAACGCAGGGAAGGGTGTTGAAACTTCTGTTGAAACCTGGTCTGACCGGGAATCGTAATCTTCGCTTCTATTTTTCCTTCTTTTCTCGCTCCTTGTCCGTTCAGTCAAAATCGGTCTACATAATTGGGAAGTATTGGTCTAAAATAGAACCATATCTGCAATGCAGCCACAAAACTGAAATTGTGGTTGTTTCCAATTAATTTCAGAAGAACGGGAATCTTTGACACAATGGCTTTGAAGCAACGTACGCCTTTGGAACGACGTTTTCTAATCCTGGTTTTGGGAATCATCGCTTGTCTCGCCGTGATGAGCGAACAAAGCAAGGCGGAAAATAAACCAACCGGTCCTGTGTTTGTAGACATACCAGAGCAGGGACAGGTTCGCTTTGAAACGACCGAGATGGAAGGCAAAGTCCCTGGTCGTTTTCATCTCGATCCGCATCAGTTTCCGTATACGTGTAAATTCAAGCGAATGAGTGGGCCGGTTCGCGTTTATGATGTTACGTTCCCATCGCCGGTCAAAACAAAAGTCGAAGCCAATAATACCGTCCATGGACACTACTATCAGCCTGAGGGAACAGG
Organism: Gimesia aquarii; assembly: GCF_007748175.1. Taxonomy (NCBI): domain Bacteria; kingdom Pseudomonadati; phylum Planctomycetota; class Planctomycetia; order Planctomycetales; family Planctomycetaceae; genus Gimesia; species Gimesia aquarii. The sequence goes on along the minus strand of NZ_CP037422.1, from coordinate 3,745,699 downwards.
CCCTTTTCCTGCCTGCGTCTGCCTACATATTTTGGGAGGCGGTTTTGAGCTTTCTGAAATGTCTGCCAATTCTTTGGCACGTCAGGGTATCGCGGCACTAACGATCAAAATGCCTTATTACGCGCAGCGACGTGGCGTCGGCGAAGATCGCTATCGTCGTATGATTTCTTTTGTCCCCCAGCATACCGCCGAGGGGATGACTCAAGCGGTATTGGATATACGGCAGGCTACCGCCTGGCTGATGAGTCGAGAAGAAGTCGATGCGAACCGTCTGGGTGTGACGGGAATCAGCCTGGGGGGAATCATGTCTGCCCTTTCCTCTGCCGCAGAGCCGCGCTTCAAGAAGGTTGCCATCTATTTGGGGGGAGGAAATCTCGCTTTGGGGATTTGGGAAAATCCGCATCCCCATGCGAAGCAATTTCGTCAGCAGTGGTTAAAGAGTGGGGGAACTTATGAATCATTTCTGAAGATTATGTCACCCGTTGATCCACACACTTATGGACATCTCTTGCAGAACCGCGATGTGTTGATGGTGGTGGCAAAACATGATGAAATTCTACCTCCCAAAAGTGCCATAGCATTATGGGAATCGATGGGTAAGAAACCAGAGTTGGTCTGGCTGGATTCGGGGCATATTTCTGCCGCACTCTATATTTTTGGTGAAACCCAACGATTGACTACATTTTTTTCAGAGTGGAAATAGAAGGGGTTGTTTGAGCCAGAGTTTAATTTCGCAGTACTTTTCGTAGTAAATGAATGGCAATCAAAAACAAACCGACGTTACCCGCCCATAGAGCCCAGCTTGGTTCAACTTTACCCAACTTTGCTAAATTCATCGTCAGCAGAACAATAGGGTAATAAAACAAAAGTATGGGCATGAAGACCATAAAAAAACTGGTGAGAAATTGCCTGCGTGCCTGGGCGATCGAAAATGGACAGCCAACCAGGACAAAAAAGAAACAGCTACAGCTTAATGCAAATCGGCTGGCCAGCGCCGTTTTCAGTTTATTTTGTCGTTTTTCTTTAACTTGATTTTGAGGTAAATCGGCATTAATTTCTGGTGAATTAAATCGTTCAAAATCGCCTAGAGCCAGTAGCATGGCGACTTCAATATCACGATGAAATTCCAGCTCATCACGTTCAGCTTGCAGGCCCCCCAGTTCTGACTTGATGGATTGAACAGTCATGTGTCTTGGTTTCGCCATGGCACTCTGACTCGGGAGAGGAAAAGGAAAGTCATCTTTCTCAACGTAAAATCGAGGCTTTCCCGGGAAATCGATGTATCCTTTCAGGATGTGCAAAATAACTTGCTGGTGCTCAAGGTCAAATTCTAGAGTTGCTTCTTCTGCCTGGAGATGAACAGGTTGCTTATGCGCAGGCGAATATCGGAATGTCGGGACCAGCAACGTTTTGCCACGAACACCCATTACGGTAATTGAGATTCCACTTGTTGGATCATGTACTTGATTTTGGGAACGGAGTTTTTCGAGAAAAATACTTTCTAACTCACAGGCAACCGTATTCTCAATATTTTTTTCAGCCCAGGGAATAATTTGATCGCTTAATAATAAAGACCCAAGACTCAGAAATCCTCCTAAAATAAAGGAAGGCCAGAGGAGTGAGAGCACATTAATGCCCGCTGCTTTCGCTGCGGTAATTTCCTGGTCACCAGAAATACGCCCGTAAACCACACACACGGTTAAAAGTAACGTGGCTGGAATCGTAAACGGTAACATACTAGGGACGATGAAAGGCAAAATTTTAAGGACCAGAATAGCCCCTAAGCCCTGACTGGTTGCTTGCTGGAAGGCTCCCACAAACACCAACAGGACTGTTAGAACTGTGATCATCAATGTAAAAACACGCAGCAATTCAAAGAGAATATAGCGCTGAAGCAAACGCATGAATGATTGAGATTATTATTTGAGAAACAGAACGAGGTTATGATTTTACACCAGGCACGTTCAGCAGATCTTGCCCGAAGTTGTATACGGTAAGAAGCGGAACTGAGTCAATATCAGACGTAATAATTGTGTTCAAATGTTCATTTTTATTGGGTTGTGAGAGGATTTCAACGAGAAAGTACCAGAAAAACGCAAAATCAGGATTTACTGGAGTCAATAAGATATCGGCATAACTGTCACATTCAGTACATTTATTTCGTTGCAGTAATTTACCCCACCTTGAATTTGGCTTAATTCAGTAATTTTTCATTCCTGTAAAAAACCTCAAGCTATAAATTGATGTAGCTGTCCACTTGATTCTTCAACTACTGGAACAGGAAGACATTTGAGTGTATCAATAGTAAAAAAGAATAAGATACGATCGATAATAGACCCTTAAATTAAGGAAAAGGGAAGCATGGTAGATACCCTGGAAAACACACCAGTTCGATCATCATTTTGTGATGATGAAGATTTTCTCGACTTGATTGAAATGTTCGTCGATGGAATCGAAGAGAAAAAAGAGATTCTGCGACAAGCATCTGTCACCGATCAGGTTGAGGAACTCAAAGTATTAGCCCACCAGTTGAAAGGCGCCAGTGCTGGCTATGGGTTTGAAGAGCTTTCAGAAATTGCAGCTGCATTAGAGATCGCATGTAAATCAGAAGATGAGGCTGCGATTCAACAGCAGAAAGAGATCATCTTGAATCACATGGATCGTATTGTTGTTTGATAAAAATTTCTGGATTTAAACTGCAATTCGACAAGGATTCGTTCAAACTGGTGGATGCCGCTCATTTTCCAGCTTCTCCACTGATTGTGAAAGAGCCACAATTCTTGTTATGAGATTCTTTGCCCTTTGAACTCCCGGTTGACCCATTCCTTGCCGATCAAACAAGATCGATGTTTTTCGTTGGCTTTTGAATATGGGTTGCACTTCATCGACTTCAGCACAAATCGATTCCCATTCTGAGCTGAGATGCTTCGGGACTGAATCCGGGATTTGATCTCCGATTTCCCCTATTTTATCGGTGAGATCCAATAGCAAGTGTCTGGCATCGTAATCGGCTTGCTGAAATTGTCTTACGATGTTGGATAAAGCTTGTTGAAATTCTGTAGTATTCATATTCAAGTACTTTTTAAAACAAGATCCTGATCGAATTTTAGGTTTATCAGGGGCAGTTTGAGAAAATTTCGCTGGAATTCTATACTTAACGCTGGTTTATCAGTGTAGATCGAGTTGATTTTGCAGGGTTCTTATTGACCTGACCTGATAATTATTAGTAAATATGAGCTACTGACATTCAATGATGTCATTCTATTTAAGACTCTAAAATGAAAGCGTTTGAACAGTCGGTCGAATGTTTTCATCTTAAATAGAAATCAATCATAACAAAAGTCGATTTTATGGGGAGTCTTTCATGTCCAAGTTGAGCCAGGTCGTTATTGGTTTGCTTTTGATTACTGTGGGCTATGTTTTGGGAGCCTCTCAGAGCTTTCAAAGCACGAAATTACACGCACAGCAAAACTCGGGGACTCCGACAGAGGAGACTGAAGATAAAATCAAACGTGGTGCCAAAGAACTCGTTGAAGCTCAATCCGCGTTGGAGCAAGAAAATTTTATGCGACCAGCTACAAAGGGATTGAATTCATTCGCAGTCACTTGTGGTGGGGTCAATGCAATGGATGACCTGGAAGCGGGGAATGGTGTTGATCCAGAAACATTCGCTGGTTTATATGCGGGTCTGGCGAAACCTGATATCGCCGCCCAATTGGGGCGTGATGACCAGGGAAGAATTACTTACAAGAATAAAATCGTGCGTATGTATCCTGTTTCTCGACTGAAGAAATTGTTTGCAACAAGGTTGAAATATACTGGTGAAATTCAGGATGAAGAATCCAGTTTCTAATCTGGCAAATCAATCATTTCACTTTCGTTTCTGAAGACGCAGCCTTAGCGAGACGGTGAATTGGTTTGAAAGGGAGCTTGATTTCGGATTGGCCTGCGAATTGTAATTCGTTTTCTGTTTCAACAATTGCTTTGAAAGTCAGATAGACGGGTTGAGCTTGTTTCGGTATTTTCTTTTTTGGAATTCGGATCAGAAAATCTGTAATCAGTTGTTCGCTTTCAGAGTTCGAATCATTCATTGCGACTTGTAGCTTGTCTGACTTTGATGCGAGTGAAGAATTAAGTTCGCTGGTTTGAAACTTTCGCGGTCGTCGCGCTGTACGAGAGAGATGAGCACCGGAATATTCCAGGCTTATCATCTTGACTGCTGAATCAGTGGGATGGATACAACGCAGACAAACTTCAAATGATTCTGGTGACTGGCTGGTGTTTGTATTGCGGTCGACGAAGGTTGCCGTCAAAGAGATTTGCTCCTCGCTCGGGGGAATTCGTAAGAGCGTCATCTGTATCTTCTCAAAACCGTTGACTTTGATTAGGACGTTTTGAGTCTCTTGACTCCCTGATTTGAGATGTAGAAATCCTGAGGCCGTCGCTGAGATCTTGAGCGAAGTCTGTGGATTGCGAAACAGATTCCATGTTCGCAGTGCAGGCCCCGCTATCACAAAATTTCCACAAAGAGATCCTAGCTGTGGTGTGGTTGACTTTTTTTGAATGGTTCCCTCCAAAGACTGTTTTACCAGATATAGTGACCATTGCCGGAATAGCTCTGGAAAAGGAATCGCGGTGAGCTGTTCTATTTTTTCAATCCCGGTGAGTGGGTGATGCGTAAACCTGTAAGGGAAATTTTGGGTGGACTCGATTTGATTGCACCAGTCCAGAAACTCATTGACGGCTCCCCGGCAGCCATGATTGCGCCAGAGATGAGAGCGGTAATAGTCTGAGACTACGAGTGGGTAGGATTCAGGGCTACGATAAAATTCGCTGATACGGTAATCTCGGTTTGTATAACCAGGCTCCATAATATGAGCAATTCCTTCGTTCAACCAGTCTTCCTCATCTGCTAACGAGCCTGCTTCTGAAGGGGTTTGAGCAGATCGAACACTGGCGACAGCCGCATGTGTGACTTCATGAGTCAGAAGATCAAGTAAATCCTGCCCGGGTTGCAAAGTAGAATTGAGGTAGAGCATATCGCAGTGGTTGCTAAATGGTTTCGGAACCGTGAGTCGAAAATCACTGGGGCGTACAAAGCCATTGATGGATGTACGGCCGCCTTGCAGTTTGTTCAACCAGGGAGAGAGCAAGATTGTGAACCGTCCACTACAGTCGACGTCTCGTATTGTACCACATTGCCTGGTAATCTGATCTAAAACTTGATTTTCCAGAATTTCAGTAATCTCGGTCACGAGACCAGGGGCTAATTGCTCAGCCTGTTGCTGGTCATCCAGGTAGATGGCAATCCGCGATGTTTGTTGAATCAGTTGTCCGTTAATGCGCGTATATTGATTTTTATCAGTGAGGTTACCGTCTGTAACAAACAGAAAGAAGGAGCGTTCTTTTTTTGCATCTTCCAATGCTTTGTCTGGCTGTGGTGAAAGATTCGGGCTCGAGAATAAATCAACCCCTTTTTTTACCGATTCCCTTTGTGTGAGTATGCGGGTGTTTTGGAAGCACTTCGCTGTTATTGTATGATTGCTGGTATCTAACTCTGCAGTTAGCTTGACTGTTTTTGCTTGTTGAGTTGTTCTCTCCAGGTTGTTGATGATCAATACATATTCGTTGCCGTTCGCAAATGAAAGCGGGAATTTCTGATCTGGTCCAGAAATTGTGACATTAACCGGCAGGTTCCAATTGACTGGTTGAGAGTCGGGTAACACGGGTTTATAAGTCATCACCTTTTTTGAAGAAATTCGACTTACTCTTGGATGTTCGGCAGATTTCTTCTGTGAGAATCCAATTCCCAATACAATGAACAATGAGAAAATGAGAATCCAGGCCACAGAGGGTGTGATGGAGAATCGGCGAATTACCATGTGAAATTAAGATGACAGAGATGGTGTCGTGTATTGAACTCAGGAAGTTGAATCTGAGCTGACAGGAGAGTGGATGGTGATGAGTCTTAGAGAAAGATCGTCAAAATCCATTAGAGTTAATGAGCGGAATCAGCATAATGTGTGCACACAATCGGGAGTCGAGACTTCAATGTTTGCTAAATTGTATGAACAAGTGAATATTCTGAATTGTTTTATCAGTGCTCGCTCATGGAATCAATGGTTTCGTTAAGCGAGCTTTGACCCCTAATTTCCCCATAATCGGACTATAAATTACGCGGATACTTCAGTCCGTGCCGACTAACGCTTTTCAACTCTGACCAAATTTGGAGAATTAGGAGAAAATCGGGGGAATTTCCTTCAATGGTGTCCGAGACTGAATATACAATGCACAGTTGAGGAGAATGCGCAAATCGGCAATCGCCGAACGTGATTTGAGTGAGAGCATTCTTGCCCAAAGTAACTCGGGAGAGAGAAATTATGTCAATATCCAAATTTGGAATCGCAACGTTTGTTTTAGCAGCATCGGCACTTTTCTGTTGCACTTCTGTCAGCTTTGCTGAGAATGCCGTTCCAGAGATATCAAACGTTGGCCAAATCCTCAGCTATGAGAACACTGAGGGGCAGCATTATTTTGCTCTGCGATTAAAAGCAGATCGCTTACCCGCAAACGCTTATTCAGGTAAACAAATTGCGATTTTGTTTGATACATCTGCCAGCCAGGTTGGCGAGCATCGCACTCAGGCTTTGGATGTTTTGAAGTCGTTTCTAAAGGAGTTACCAAACGATTCCACCGTTGCCGTTTATGCAGTCGATGTGCAATGCACTCCGTTCGTTAATGAATTTGTCGCACCTCAAAGCCGGCAGGCTAAGCTTGCCGTTGAATCTCTTGCATCTCGTGCACCATTGGGTGCTACGAATCTTGCTCAGGCAATGAAAACTGTAATGAAGGGATTGAAGAATCAAGAGGCTCGATCAATCCTATATATTGGCGATGGAATGAGTTCCGCCCAATTGATTTCTGTTCCTGAAATGGCTGCACTCACTCAAAAGCTGGCACACCAAAACGTTCCCGTTCACAGTTATGCCGTTGGACCTCGCAAAGACTTGCGATTACTGGGAACTCTTGGAGTTTACACAGGTGGTGTGGTCTTAACCGATCTTGCAGAAGGGAAGAAAGATCTTCCGACGAAGGTTGGCAGGGAATTGGCTAAAGCGATTCAAGCTCCTGTTTTCTTTCCAGAAAAGATTCAGCTTTCTGACAAAAAATTAGTTTTAAATACACCTCAAGCCTTACCGATCCGAACTGACCGCGACACGATCTATCTTGCAGAAGGAGAGCTGACTGAAAGATTGTCGGTTGAGCTAAGTAACAAAAATTTAAGTGGTATCTGGAAGTTTAACGTACCTGTCGCACAAGCTGTGAATAGCTTTCTGGCAGTTCCCTGGGTGAATTATCAACCGGGGCAGGAAGTCGGGATCGCATTTGCCGGGCAGAGAATGATGAATCTGGCGCGCACCGGACACGAAGAGCATATGGCTCAATTAGAGTTTGCCGGAACCCAGGCGATTCGAAGTGGGAATTTTGAGCAGGCTGCGAAGTTCGGCAACTTGATTCAACAGCTGGATCCGGGCAATACCCGAGGCGATACACTTTTAAAAATGTCTAATAAATTCAAGCAGGACCAGTTGGCACAAGCGGATACTAACCAACCAGCCGCTGATTCGAAAGCACAGCCTGCAGCAAAGGGTGATGCAAAACCGCCAATTGATGATTCGATCAGTAAAGTCGAACAGTTGAGGCAGATCAAGGGAGCCCAGATGAAAATTGAGGTTTCCAATACTATTGAAGAGGCACAAAAGATCTCTGCTGAGAATCCCGATGGTGCTCTGGGGATGTTAAAACGAACGTTGAGCTTTGTGAAGTCGACATCTGATATCGAACTTGATCTGAAACAGCAACTGGAACGTCGCCTCAACAGTATGATGGTGGAAGTTCGCAGTCAAATCGAAGTTGCTGAAACGCGACGGATTCGACAGCAACAACAGTTAGCCCAACTTGAACAACAAAAGCGTCTCGTAGATAAGATCCTTTTAGAGGACGAAAAACTGGAACAGTTGATTGACCGCATCCGTTCTTTAATGCAGGACGGAAGACATGGGGACAGTGATGCCTACGAAGAGGCGGAAGCCGTTTCTCGTGTCGCCGTTGATATGGAGCCTGGTAATGGACCTGCCACAGCTGCCCTGTTTACTTCGGAAGCAGCCGGGCAACTGGATAAAGTCTTTCGTATGCGTTCTCTAAGGTCTGACCGCTTTCTGGAAACACTTTATCAGGTGGAATTGTCTCACGTTCCGTTTCCTGATGAGCCTCCAATCCGTTGGCCTTCAGCACCTGTTTGGACCAGTTTAACTGAACGTCGCAAGAAATGGGCGGCCGTTGACTTGCATAAAAACAGTCCTGCGGAACAACGAATTTTCGAAGAGCTACAAAAAGAAACCGAAGCGAATTTCCCAGACATTCCACTCTCAGAAGTCATGACATACTTTGCAGATTTACACAATATCACAATTTTGATCAACTCCAATGATCTGGGAGAAGAAGGTTTAACGCCTGATGAGCCAGTCAACGTATCATTAAGTGGAATCAAACTAAAAAGTGCTCTGAATATCATCCTAAAACCCATTGGTTTAACTTACGTCGTTGAAGATGAAGTGATGAAAATTACAACGATTGTGAAGTCAGATGAAATCTATACCACTCGCGTTTATCCCGTAGCTGACCTTGTAATTTCTGTTGCGACTCAGCAGCAGTCTGTCGGTAGCAGCCAGGGCGGCTTTGGTGGTCAGCAAGGTGGTTTTGGTCAACAAGGTGGCGGTCAACAAGGATTCGGTGGCGGTGGTGGATTTGGTCAACAAGGTGGTGGTGGTCAAGGATTCTTCAGCGTTGGACCTGAAATGCTAATGATGGATGCCCCTAAAGCTAAAAATGCAAAGAAGCAACCGAATAAAAATGCGAAAGTAAATCCTGCAAAAGAAGAGCTTCAGCCCATCAATGATCAGGAAATAAAGGGAATCCTGAATAATATTCTGGGACAGTCTGAAGTAAAACAGCCTAAAGCACAATTTCAAGTTCAGGATAACCCCTTTCGGTTTGACAACCGCACGATTGAAGAACTCAAAAAAAAACCGGAAATCGTAAAGTAAACCCCAAAGCAGCGTCCCCTGTTATACCTGGACAATCTAAATTATCAGATCGGAGCCGTTCCAGAGAGAATGGCTCTGTTTCTGTTAAGGGGCAGAACCAAAATAAGAACGAGGTCAAGCTGCCTTTAACGAGTAATGTTAAAGATCCGGTCGCATTTTGGAACGATTATTTCTCCAAGCGAAAACCTGCACCCTCCCTCGTAAATGACTTGATCTTTAATTTACATCAGGCGGGTAAACACGAGCATGTGATTGCTGCGATTAAAGCGGCTTTAATTAATAACCAATCGCAGCCCTGGATGTATGACGTCCTTGCTTTGTCAATGGAAATTGTTGGTCGCCCCAAAGATGAAATTCAGCGTGCTTTGCTTTCTCGAATTGACTTTTCGGCGGCGGATGTTTCCAACATGGTTTATTCCGCAGCTTATTTATCGCGCTTTAGTGCCGACGAGCAGGCTCTGAAACTGTATCAACAAGCTTCAAAATTGGCACCAGCCCGACCAGAGCCTTATGTGATGGGCCTGCGTCTGGCTGAGAAGCTGAAAGATCCACAGGCAATTCTATGGGCGGCAACTGGTATTTTGACTCACGTATGGGTAAAGGGACATCAGGACTTGCATGAGAAAGCATTAAACGCACTGGCCGATCTGGAGCAGTCGTTTGAGTCCTCAGGCAGAAAAGCAGAAGCGGAGCAGTTACGGTTAGCCAGAAAGAAAGCCTTAAAACGAGATTTACAACTGGAATTGACCTGGAATGGAGACGGTGATCTGGATCTGATTGTCGAAGAACCAAAAGGAACCGTGTGTTCATTTGAGGCACCGTTAACGGCAGGTGGTGGAGTTTTGCTCAATGATGGCTATGGTCCCAGACAGGAAAACTGCCATGAAGAATATTTGTGTGCCAATGGTTTTCCAGGAACTTATGTGGTTCGAGTGCGTTATGTTTCTGGAAAGATTGTTGGTCAGCGTGCAAAGTTAAAAGTGACACGTTATCGAGGATCAGAACAACCTATCATACAGTCTATGATTGTTCCACTGGCGAAAGAAGATCAGTTGATTCGCATTGATCTTTCCAAAGGGCGTCGTAGAAAGAAATCAGAAGTTCCCCAACCTCAACAAAACTCACAGAAAACAAGTCAACGCACTATTCATAACTTGTCCCATGCAGTCGGTCCGCTTTCAAAACAGGCAGTGAAATCGTTAAAGGGATTTCGAGTTTCACGACAGGTAGGAGCTGGAGTCTCTACAGGCAGACAGGTTCCTTTTGTGACAGGATCGCAAAATGTGGGTGGCGTTGCCAATCAACCGGTGATTACAGTCATTCCAGAGGGGATCAGTTTGTCAGGAGCCGCCGTTGTTTCACCGGACCGAAGATATGTCAGACTGTCACTCTCACCACAATTTACGAATGTGACGGAAGTCTTTACCTTTAGCTTTTTTCAGCCATAGATATGAGCAGAAAAGTACTAACGTACCAGGCCTGGAGTAACATCCAAATCTAATGAGGCGATGCGCCCCTGGTCTAAATGATGCCAGGCAATCGCAGCCATGGCGGCATTATCCGTGCATAAATCGGGGGGAGCCATACTTAAATGGATGCCTGCCTTGTTTGTCATTTCTGTCAGGCGTTCTCTCAGTAATGTATTCGCGGCCACACCTCCTCCGACACAAAGTGTGGAATGCCTGAATTGCATGAGTGCTTGTTGGCACTTTCCAACCAACACATCCACAACGGTCTCCTGGAAGCTTGCTGCCAGATCGGCGATTCGTTCTGCGGTGAGTGGTGGTGGTTGTTTTTTCGCTCCCGGGTTGCCCAACGCTGCATAAAGGACCGCTGTTTTCAAACCGCTGAAACTAAAACGAAGTTCAGGGTCTTTCAGAAAGGTTCGAGGAAACGGAAACGCCTGAGGATTTCCCTTAACTGCAGTTTGTTCGATCGAAGGTCCGCCGGGATAAGGCAGTCCTAAAATTTTAGCGACTTTGTCGAATGCTTCACCGGCGGCATCATCAATCGTAGCACCGATTAATTCAAATTCGAAAGTAGGCAAACAATGATATAAATTCGTATGGCCGCCACTGACGACCAAGCCAATCGCAGGGAAAATGGGATTTGTTTCCTGCATTTGACAGGCAAAGAGATGGCCTTCGATATGGTTGACCGCAACTAAAGGAATATCTAACACCATTGCCAAAGTTTTGGCGGCTGTGAGACCGATCAGTAGAGAACCGACCAGACCTGGTTCTGTCGCGACAGCGATCGCAGTCAATTGATCTAATGAGAGATTGGCTTTTTGTAAAGCATCATCAATGACAGGTAATATTCGCTCCAAATGAGCTCGTGAGGCGATCTCCGGGACGACACCTCCAAATTTTTCATGCAAGTCGGTTTGCGAGGAGACGATATTTGAAAGAATCTTCATATCGCGAGTGATCACGGCTGCCGCTGTTTCGTCGCACGAAGACTCAATTGCCAAGAGGTATTCTTCAGGTTGCTTCATGGATGATTGCATATCGAAAAGTAGAAGAAAAACGACGTTCGGATGAAAGGCGCTTCCGAACGTCGCTATGCTGTGAAATGAAATTAAGTTGTCACGACCAGATTAGATCATTATGTTGTTCCGATGATGATTTTTACCTGGGGAACTTGCTCAATACCGGCAGCTTTTTTCGCAGGTTTAGCTTCTTTCTCAGCAGGTTTTTTGGCTTCGCTTTTTTGGGCCGGCTTTGATTCATCACTTAGTGCGGTCTTAATATATTTCAGGGCGAGCTCAAGTTGTTTGTCTTTAAACTTATCATCGAGTTTGGCACTATGATCCAGAATATCCCGATTACGACGGTATGTGCCGAGCTGTTCCAACTCTTCATCTTTGAGTCGAAGTCGATAGTCTTTATCAGGAGTGACTCCCCAAACATCAGTATCTTTGGACCCCGGGAAACGATGAATATTTTTCCCACTGGGGCGATGGTAGCTGGCTGTGGTCAGTTTTAAAGCACTGTCACCTTCTTCCAGTTCAATTACATTTTGTACGCTGCCTTTACCCCAAGTCCGTTCTCCCACGATCATGGCTCGTTTATGGTCTTGCAGACAGGCAGAAACAATTTCACTGGCAGAAGCGGAATAGCGATTAACAAGGACTGCCATGGGAAAATCGGAATAAGTTCCCTCTTTTGTTGCTTCCCATTTTCGATTACGACTGTTGCGGCCTTTGGTACTCACAATTTTTCCTGATTCAATAAACATATCTGAAATTTCAGTTGCCTGGGAAAGTAAACCACCGGGATTAAATCTCAAATCCAGGACCAACCCTTTCATACCTTGTTTGACGAGGTCATCAATAGCAGCTTTTAATTCCTCTGCGCTGTGGCGACTAAAGTGAGTGAGACGAATATAACCAATTTTATCTTTTTTATTAATCATGTAATCCCAGGCATCATCTTTTTTGTAAGTGTCTCCCAGCACTGTGGCAACATGAATGATTTCACGTGTGATCGTTAATGGAATGGGTTTATTCGTTCCTTTGTGGATTACCGCTAGACTGACTTTCTCACCAGCGCGGCCTTTCAGAGTTTTGATCGCTTGTGAAAGTGTGAAGCCTTTTGTTGATTTTCCTTCAATTGAGTCAATAATATCTCCAGCACGGACTCCTGCCTTGTACGCAGGAGTACCTGGTAGTGGAGTCATGACAGTTAAACGCCCGTTGTGTTCATCTATGTGAACCTGAATTCCAATTCCACCAAATTCCTGTTCTACAACTTGATTGAAGCGAGAAAGGTCTTTGGGGCTGATATAATTGGAGTATTGATCCAGTTCTTTTACCATGCCTCGAATGGCTGCTTCGAGTAACACGCGCCGATCGACATCTTTTACATAATTCCGTTCAATCTGCTCATAGGTATCTGCGAACAGCTTCATCATTTGATAATAATCATCTTCATTTTTTTTCTTTTTTTCTGACTCATCAGCAAATATTGATGGAGAGAATACTGAGGAAATAATGAAGGAGAGCAGCAAGAATGAACTAGTCAAACGAAATTTTTGCATGGATGATTCCTTATGAGAATTACAGAACATATCTCAAATCGAGAAGAAATCTAAATTTCAATTTGATGAAATATGTTCTGGTTGGGTGGCAGAAACTCTGAAAAACTTCATTTCTGATACTATTAGTGTAGGCGATCAGGAAAGCAGTGGCAAGATTTGCTCTGTGTTCAAAGCAATGAAAACAGGTTAATCCTCAAAATATCACCGAAATTGAATTCTAGGGTTCAGCCGGATACATTGCACTTAGAATCTTTTTTTGAAAAATTCGTCTTAAACAGGCAAGAGAGCTAATGCAGCCGGACATTCAAATCTTAATTGGTACAGCAGGTTCCGGTAAAACGGGTTATTTGCTGAACCAGTATCGAGATGCCTTGCAGTCAGGACTCACAGAGCAATCTCCCGGAACGACACTTTGGATCTCTCCTACTATTCGTTCACGTCGGCAGGTTTTGAATCAATTACTCTGCGAGCAGATGACGGTCTGTTTTGCACCCAATGTTTATACCTTTGAAGCTTTTGCCGAGACCATTTTAAAATCGCTGGATGAACCGATTCAGACATTGCCTGAAATTTCCAAACGATATTTGCTGCGAAGTATTGTTGACGACCTGATTGTGACACAGCAAGTCCAGTATTTTTATTCTATTGCCGGAACGTCGGGATTTCTGGATTTAATTTCCAGTTTCATCTCTGAACTGAAACGAGAAGAAATCTGGCCTGATCAATTTTCTGAGGCCTTTGGGAAACTCCATTCCGATTCGAATCAGAAAGACCGGGAGTTGGCGCTGATTTATCAGCGTTACCAGACTGCGCTACATGAGTTGCGGCGATACGATTCTGAAGGGCGCTTCTGGTCAGCGCGGACTGCTTTGCAGGAGGGGAAATGGGGACCTTTCGATCGATTTCGTTTGATTGTCCTGGATGGGTTTGCTGACTTCACTCATACGCAATATGAAATTTTGGAATTATTAGCAACTAGAACTGACAAGTTACTGATCTCGCTTCCACAGGAAATCGAGTTGCGTCGGAGTGACTTGTTTGCTAAGTCAGTTGTCGCAAAGCAAGTCTTGGAAACACGATTACCTGGAACAGTAAAAACGGTTTGTTTTGAAGGAGATTCTACTCAAACTTCCCATTGGCAAATTAGCCAGGCATTGTTTGATAATCCAAGAGAGATCAAGCCGCTGGTAACTGCCGATCAAATGAAAGTGCTGGCAGTCGCAGGACAACGCAATGAGTTGGAAGTCTTGGCGACAGAAGTGAAACGACTTTTATTACAAGGGGTTTTACCAGAAGAGATTGTGGTTGCGTTTCGGTCTACGCTCGAATATGGCGATTTAATCGAGGAAACTTTTACCGCAGCCGGTATTCCTTACTTTCTTGGAGTTGAGCAAGATTTTTCCAGATTCTCTGTCGTGCGAGCCCTCTTTGCTTTCTTGCAGATTGAAATCGAAAACTGGTCGTTTGAGAGCATCATGTCGATTCTTGATTCAAATTATTTTTCCCCTGATTGGCCAGAATACCAGGAGGGGAGAGCTGTACGCAGCCTCTCGCGTGTCTTACGTCAGCTCAAAATCGATTCAGGAAGAATTGATGTTTTGAATGCGTTGGAAAAGGCCAGTGGAACAGCAGTAGAACTTGTTAATCAATATCCGGAACAACCGAAGTGGGAAGCCCATCAGGAGGAGACTCAGGCGGCATACCAACTTGCGAAGCGACTTTCAGAAGCAACACAAAGACTGAGGGGTAAAGAACTCTTTGTAGATTGGATCGACATTGTTATTTCACTCGCAAATGAGTTTGGCCTATCAAAGGTATGGAACAAAGATCAAGCAGAAAAAGATCTTCTTGATGAGCGCGATCAATTTGTATGGGATCGATTTCAAAAGCTGTTATTTCATGCGGTCGCTCAAATAGAGCAAATTGAACAATTTCACCAGCGGGATGCATTCCCTCTGGATTTGGTCGCATTTCGTGGCCTGTTATTGGATCTCATTGAGCAGCAAACCATTTCCCTGCAAACGGATGAATCAGGTCGGGTTTCTGTTTTGGATGCCGCACAGTTAAGAAATTTAAGTATTCCTTATCTCATGATTGGCGGTCTGAGTGAAGCCAGTTTTCCCCGAAGTCATCGGGAGGATTGTCTCTACAGTGAGAAAGAGCGAGGGGAATTGAAGCAGTGTGGTCTTTCACTCAAGCTGCATGCCAATCAGCAGCAGGAAGAAATGTTACTGTTTTATGAGGTGATCACTCGCTTCTCGAAGCAACTGATTCTGAGTTATCCCGCGATCAGTTCCACAGGGCAACCTCTTTTTCCGAGTCCTTACCTTACTACTTTGGTTGACTTGTTCCAGCCTTCCGCACTACCAATTCAAAATGTAAGTGAACTGAATCCTCTTCCGCGCAAAGAGCAGACGCTATCAAAGCGTGACTTACGAGTCTTAGCAACGCATCAATTAAAACAGGATCAGCCGGGGTTGTTTTTGAATCTCTTAGATAAACCTGATTTGAAATGCGTTGCGAAGAACATTCTGGCGGCTTCGGAAATGGCCATCCATCGTTTCGAAACGGAGGGGTTTACAGAGTACGAAGGAATTCTGGTCTCACCTCAAAACAGACGTGCGATACGTGAACGGTTTCCTCGCGAATACGAATTCAGTACCACGCAACTGGAATTATATTTGTCTTGTCCCTATCAGTTTTTTACACAGAGCGTACTCGGGATCGATGTGTCTGAACCACCGGAGTTAAGAACGAATTATCTTCAGCGCGGAATTCATGTACATGGTATCTTGACAAAGTTGTATGAACTTCTATTAGAACAAGGTGAAAGTGAGCAGCTGTATGCGGCTGATCGAATTGAAGCATTGTTTCTGGAATTATTGAATCAGCGAGTTTCCGATTCTTTTGCAGAAACCAAACTGCAACAAGTGCTGCTCACAATTGAAAAACAAATTCTAGAAGATTGGGCTTCTCTCTTTGCGGAACAATCAGAGAGCTATGGAAGTCAGTTTGATGAGCTTTGGGACGCACCTCCCGCGATTGTAGGACGTGAGGTTCCCTTTGGTAAAGTTCCTGCAGAACCAGATCCAACACAAAGGCATTATCAGCATCTGACGCTGGGGGGCGGAGAGGAAGAAACGCGGGTCAGAGGTCAAATTGATCGCATTGACCTGGGGAGTATCGCGGGTCAAAAATATTTTAACATCATCGACTATAAAACCGGACGAGCGCTTCCCTCCGCCACAGAAATTCGTTCAGGGAAGAAGCTCCAGCTTGCACTCTATCTGATTGCAGCAAAGAGATTGGAAATGATTGATGTCGATGCCGAACCGTTTCACCTGGGCTACTGGAAAGTTCAGGAAACTGGTTTTGTTATGCCGCTACGTTCCCGAAAAAAAATGGTGGAACCGATTTCGGGTGAGGATCTGGAGTTACTGGAAATGACGATTGAAGGTCTGGTGCCTCATCTGGCGCAATTGATCCGCAATGGAATTTTTCCGGTACAGGTGGATGAAAAAATGGCTCACCTCGATCCGGCTTTTTACTCTGTCTGCCGTTTCTCACAAGTCGAGAGTTATCAGGATAGTCTGGGTAAGCAGATAGATCTACTGCAGTATTCACAAATCGATCAGGCGAATCCCGAAGAATGTTCCTGATCAAGTTTATGTTAGCTTAAAATGTCAAACGAGCCTAAATATACCGACCAGCAGGCCGCCGCCATCAATCGGCGTGATGTGTCTATTGCGCTCTCTGCAGGTGCTGGATGTGGAAAAACATTTGTTTTGACGCAGCGGTTTCTAAAACTAATTGAGCCGGGAACTCCGTCTGACCGACTGAACCATATTGTTGCGATTACTTTTACGGAACGAGCGGCCCGTGAAATGCGGGATCGAATACGTGAAACGTGCCTTGAGCAGTTACGAAACTGCCCTGTAGAAGAAGTAGCACATTGGCAAGCCGTCATCCGTGGCCTGGATTCGGCTCGGATCAGTACGATTCATTCCTTTTGTACTTCGATTTTGAGAACTCATGCTGTGAGTGCCAATCTTGATCCTCATTTTGGGTTATTAGAGCAGGGAACCAGCGATGCATTCTTACGGAAAGTGGTTCGAGAAGCGGTTCACGAACTCTTGAAACAGGAAAATGTCGATGGAATGCAGATGGTCTATCAGTATGGATTGGAAAAAACATACGAATTATTGATTACTTTGGTACCTCAGCAATTTCGGATTGAATTTGACCATTTTGCTGGGATGACGGCCGAAAAACTGGCTGCCCGGATTCGAGAGTTTTGGAGTCAGACATTCGTTCCTTTGCAGTTGGAAGAAATCGCCAATTCAGAGAGTACCCAATTTTTAATCAAACTCATGAACGAGTATCAGCCGGCTCATCCCAAAATGAGAGAACGTTTTCAAGTTCTCAATTCTCGACTTCCTGAATTGAAAAACGGTGCAGAGCAAAACCGAAGCGAATTACTAGCAACACTGATCTCACACGCTAAGATTCAAGGGGCGGGAACCAAAAAAGACTGGGATGATTTAGATATTTACGAACAGGTTAAAAATGGATTTGAGTTATTGAGAAAAACTTTGGGCAAGATTTATGAAAATCTTGCTCCAGATGCTTCTCGTTTTTTATTGGCTGCTGAAACCAGTTTAATGGTACTACGAGTGACCGAATTTGTTGCGAAACGGTACCAGCAGAGTAAATCAGAGAAAGGACTTTTGGACTTTGATGATCTGCTGCTGCAGACACGTGACCTGTTTCGCCGAGATCCGCATGCCCGGCAACGTGCTGCTGCCGGCATTCAATTTTTAATGGTTGATGAATTTCAAGATACGGATCCAGTTCAAAGCGAGATTGTTCGTGCGCTGTGTGGCAAAGAGTTACTAACAGGGAAACTCTTTTTGGTGGGCGATGCGAAACAGTCGATATATCGTTTTCGGCGCGCGGATCCGGAAGTCTTTCACCAATTGCGGATGGAAATTCCCGAAGCAGGGCGTTTGCCATTAAGTACTAATTTTCGAAGCCAGCCAGCGATTCTGAATTTCACGAATTGTCTCTTTTCTTCAGCGATGGAGCACTATTACGAACCCTTAATGCCATTCGACAAAAAACAGCACTCACCAACTCCTGGCATTGAGTTCCTCTTTGCGTCCCCTGATGACCCGGAACTGAAAGGAGCAGAAGCAGTTCGTGAGACGGAAGCGGAATGGATTGCGGCTCGGGTACGACAATTACTGGATGATGAAACGCCACGTGTTTGGGCTAAAAATTCACAAACAGGCGAACGGGAGTTAAGACGTGTTGAGCCAGGGGATATTTGCATTCTGTTTCGTGCACTCTCGAATGTAAGTTTGTATGAAAAGGCATTACAGAAACAGGACCTGGATTATTATCTGGTTGGTGGGCGTGCCTTTTATGCACAACAGGAAATCTATGATGTAAGCAATCTTTGCCAATATCTGGATAATCCCGATGACGAATTGAGTTTACTGGGTATTCTGCGTTCACCTTTTTTCAGCCTTTCCGATGATACTATCTATTCGATCGTCCGTAATGCAGAAACCTTAGCGGAAGCAATACGCACACTGCCTCCCGATGAATTACAACCAGAACAGAAACGCCAGGTGCTTTATGCTCAAAGTGTGCTTGCGGAGTTACGCTCAAAAAAAGACAGGCTCTCGCTGGCCGAACTGTTGAATTTGGCATTAGAGAGAACAGGCTATGATGCGGCTCTACTGAATGAATTTCTGGGTGAGCGTAAAATTGCCAATCTGCGAAAGTTAATCGAATTGGCTCGCAATTTTGAATCGACGGGGCTATTTACTCTGAAAGATTTTGTACAGAGAATTCGAGATTCGATTTTGGAAGAAAGTAAAGAAGAACTGGCGGCGACTCTACCGGAAACCAGTGATGTGATTCGGCTCATGACAATACATCAGTCAAAAGGGCTCGAATTTCCAATCGTGATTGTGGCAGACCTTGATCGCAAGTCACACGGGGGGAGTAAAGCTCCTTTTTTACATCCCGAATGGGGAGCGTTGCTCTCTCTTCCTGCGGAACGCGGGGTTGTCCCTGAAAACTATGCATTCAAGATGCACCATGCGTTGGAACAGAGGGCGAATGAAGAGGAAACCGTTCGCCTGCTGTATGTCGCTGTGACACGTGCTGCTGATTATTTAATTCTTTCTGCTGGATTACCCTATGACCGCAAATACCAGTCTCCTTGGATGAAGCTTTTGGCACGGCACTTTGATTTAAGTACAGGCACACCAGCCGTTGATCCTTATCTCGGTAAAATTTCATTAGGGACTACTTCTGCTGACCAAATTCCCCAAATCCATGTGCACCAGGTTAAACCACAACTTACATTCAAGCGTGTACAAAAACGAAAGGAATTAAAGCCCAGTCAGTTTTTACAGGCGCTGGAGCAGGTGACTCCTGAAGCATTGCCTATAACCTATACTCCTTTCCATCCTGATCGAGGAGAGAGAACTCATGTGAGTGTTTCCCATCTGGAAGAGATTGATGCTGAGTTACAGCAATCTCTCATCCATTGGCAGGGGGAAATAGTTACAGAACATTCATTAACTTCAGACGAAGCCACACAGCTGGGGACACTCACGCATGCTGTCATTGAACGTCTGGAGCCGGATCAGCCTGGTCAAGCTACGCAGATTGTGGAATCCATTCTCTTTGATCAGCCATCACAGATTCAGCAGAGGTTGAAACCTCTGATCATGCAGCAGATTTCCGCCTGGTATCAGTCTGATCTCTGTAAGATATTGGAGTCAGCAAGTTCGCATTATCGTGAGCTGGATTTTCTGTTGCGGTGGCCTGAAGCAGGCAGCGAAGCGGATCAAATGGACCAAAAAAGAAGCGTACCCATCACAATTATGGGAACGATTGATGCGCTCTTTAAGACAGCAGCAGGTGAGTGGATGTTGTTGGATTATAAAACCGGGCCGCGTCTCGCACACATGTCTAATGAAGATTTGACCGAAGAGTATGAATTTCAATTGGGAGTGTATACACTGGCCGTTGAACAACTCATCGGAGGCAGGCCAGATGCAATTGGTCTGGCGGTTGTGCATGATACTGTGCGCGTTGTGCAATTCAATTTGAATGAAACACGACTCGATGAAATTTCTCAGAGAATATCACGAGCGATATCTTATCTGAATCAACATACGCCAGCGACAGAAGGTCGTTAACGAATTCCATGTCCAGTGAGTCACATTCCGAGCTTGATTACTTTCAAAGCCTTCATCAATCGCCTGAAATCTTTGACCTGATTCAACAGCATACAGGTTCAGAATTTCATTTGCAGAAGCAGTTAAGAAAAAATTATTCGCAGGACCTTGTACGGGCTGCATTGACTCTCTCTGAATTACGAATACGGGGCCGTGCTAAATTTTTCCACGCGGATCAGATGTGGTTTGACCGAAAAAGCCTTGAACAGTCAACACCCGAACTGGTTTCACAATATAAAGCACAGCGATTTTTGGGGACAGTCTATGATTTTTGTTGTGGTATGGGAGGAGACCTGATTTCCTTAGCGAAGCACAGCACTGTTATCGGTGTTGACCTGGAACCGTTGTTGTGTCAATTCGCACGTTGGAATAGTGAGGTCTATGGCGTTTCCGAATCTGTGACGGTGTTGAATTCTTCCATCGAAGAGGTACAGGATCGGCAGGGGTGGTTGCACATTGATCCTGATCGACGGCCTCATTCTGGTGGCAAAGTGATTCGAATCGAAGATTATTTACCTGATTTAGAGACTTTGCTGGAGTTCATTCCACAGTTCCAGGGAGGTGCGATCAAACTTAGCCCTGCCAGCAATTTTGCCGGGAAGTTTCCTGAAACTGAGACGGAACTGATTAGTTTGAATGGCGAATGTAAAGAAGCAACAATCTGGTTTGGCGAGTTAGCCGGTGATCAGGAATTTCGGGCCACTGCGATTTCGAAAGAGGGTAACGTCGATAGTATTGCCGGTCATCCGCTGGATGCTTTTGTCAGTCTCACAGACGCAGGCGAGTATATTTACGATCCCGATCCTGCTGTCGTACGTTCGGGTTTATTGGATGTGGTCGCTGATCAATTTTCACTCAGTCGCTTGGATCCCGAAGAAGAATATCTGACATCGACAGAAAAAGTGGAATCACCTTTTTTCAGACGTTTCAAAATTCTAGAAACGTTATCGAATAACGAGAAGGAGATCCGCAAGTATTTTCGAACCGCGCCTTTTGGTCAACTGGAAATCAAATGTAGACGAATTCCTGTTTCCATTGAAAATCTGCGTCGTAAATTATCTTTGAAGGGTGATGCAGCAGGAGTTTTGATTATCGCTCGATTACAGGGAAAAGCACGGGCCTTAATTTGTGAACGGGAATAGTGGTCTTGCCCTTTCCTTTTCCCTGAGTATCTACAAAAAACGGGAGTCAGATATGACTCCCGTTTTTCAAATTATTTGGTCGATTAGTTCCCAACGCCTTGAGCCTGGCGGAACTGGAAGCGGTCGATTGGCATTAACTGTTGTGGTGGAACAGGTGCGTTATTAATGATGAACGGAAACGCATAACAGATGACCATACCGGATGACATTTCACCGATATAGATAGCACTATTTGCGATTTGGGCACGTCCCTGGTTTGGTAAACTGACTGTCCCTGAAACAATCACATAATGCGGCTTTGCTGTGGGATCGACATTGAAGTCAGCCGCCAGATTACGGAAATAAGCGTGTGTGAACTTTCCCGATCGTGAATTAATGGCAGCACCACTCAAACGACCGGTTAAAAAGTCAAGTACAAAGACGGCTTCCGCATTGCCAGATTTCGTAGGCGCGGTTGCAATAGCAAATCGATCTCCGTCGCGGTCTGTTGCAACCGCCAGTGCGGGTTCGTGAGGCCAGAAATAGGATAAACACATGCCACAAATCACACCGACTGTTAACCAAAGAAATCGGCGCTCTCCATATTGATTTTTCATCAGAAATGTCTCCCTGTATTTTTACTATTTAAGAGGTGTGTCTGTTGATAGACGTTCTTCAATTTTGATGTGATACACAAATCCCAGCATTCAAAGGGATCTGGATACAATAATTGTACCCAAGAGCTTAAATAACTTCTAGACGTGATTACTGAACTACAAAGAATTGGTCGATCATTTTGAGTGCGAAATCGCCCATTTTTACATCAATTTCTTCTCAGAATTCCCATTGGTTGTAATTCTGATCACGCAAAAGTATGCTGCTTTGTAAGTGATCGTCGTCAAGACTGGTCAGATTCAACATCTCGCAGCTCAACTCTAACTTGTATATTGATACGGGTATAGAACGAATCATTAAGAGGAAGGAATGACACAATGGAAACAATAAACGGTCAACTCAATCGTAAACTGCGAATGGCGCTCGTGGGTGGGGGACAGGGTTCGTTTATCGGTCGGGTTCATTCCATCGCCGCCTGCCTGGATAATCGAGCGGAACTGGTGGCAGGCGCACTTTCATCGAATCCTGAAAAAGCAAAAGCATCTGCGCCGGCTTATGATATCAAGCCAGATCGCGCTTACGGATCCATAGAGGAGCTTGTTGAACAGGAGTCGTCATTACCTGAAGACCAACGTGTTGACTTTATCAGCATTGCGACACCCAACCACACTCATTTTTCTATTGCGAAAACAGCAGTAGAAGCCGGGTTCAATGTGGTCTGCGATAAACCCATGACGTTTGATTTGGCTCAGGCTGAAGAACTAAAAGCTCTGGTCGAAAGTTCTGGCGTTGTGTTTGCTGTCAGTCACAATTACACAGGTTATCCCCTGGTGCGAATGGCGCGGGAAATGATCTTGAACGACGAGCTTGGGGAAATTCAGGCGATTCGTTCCAACTACATTCAGGGGTGGTTGCGATCACGTCTGGAAGAAGAAGATCAGAAACAGGCTGCCTGGCGAACCGATCCTGCAAAATCAGGAGCGGCAGGTGCTTTTGGCGATATTGCCACACATGCCTACAATCTGGGACGCTATATGACGGGGCTGCTTCCCGAAGAAATTTCATGCAACTTAAAAATCTTCGCGCCCGGGCGTCAGCTGGATGATTATGGCCATGCCACCATTCGTTTTCAAAATGGCGCGCTGGGAACAGTGACTGCCAGTCAGATTTCACACGGACGTGAAAATGATCTGTTTATCGAGATCGATGGAACAAAAGGCGCGCTGGCATGGCGACAGGAAGAACCCAATCAGATGGTGATCCGCCGCAATGGTCAACCACATTCAGTTTACACACGGGATCCTAATGCCCCTTATATGAATGAATCAGGAGCGGCTGCCTGCCGTTTACCTTCGGGACACCCGGAAGCGTTTTTCGAAGCATTTGCGAATATTTACCGTTCCGCATTTGATGCTATGGTCCAGCGTATTTCTGGCCAATCTTTTGAAGCAAAAAATACGATCTATCCTAATGTTTACGATGGTGTCGAAGGGATGTTCTTCATTCAGCAATCGGTTGCCAGCAGTCACGAAAATGGTGCCTGGTTGCCTTTTCAATGTGAAAGCGCCAGACGTTAATCTGTTAGAGAGTTAATTTTGTTGACACTCTTAAATGAGTGATTGCTGCGCCAGGATCAACGTTCCCAAAAGAGAAACAGGAAGCTTAGTTGCTCATGAAGAAAATTCCGCTGCATTATCAAATTTTGATTGCTCTGATCGTGGGGACCTTTCTCGGTTTTCTCTTCAATCCAGGTGAGATTACGCTTGCTGATCTTTCATTGACTGCCAGCCGATCAGAGACAGGCTATCAGGTGATTGAAAAGTATGCAGGTGATCAACAGAAAGAATATGAATTCAAAGATCGCAATGAACTTGTTGCAAATTATCCCGAATTGGCCAAATTATTTGCCATGGGAGAACTCGAAAAACCGGTAACTGTGGAAGTGAATCAGCGGTCAATTCATATCGTCGATTCTGTAAAAAAAGTGACGTTGACTTACACGCGGTCTATCGATCAAAAGATGGTTGTAACTTCTTACTCTGCGTCCAGCGGTGAAGAGCTTGTCAAAAAATATCCTCAATGGGAAACTGATTATTTTCTGTTTGGTACCGGTCTTTCACAAAAAGTGATGGTGATTTCCAAATGGCTGGGTGACTTATTTTTGCGGTTGTTAAAGATGGTGACGATCCCTTTAATTGTCACTTCATTAATTACGGGTATTGCAAGTCTGGGAAACGCGACTCGATTTGGAGCCATGTTTTCCAAGACCCTCTTGTATTACCTGTTTACCAGTTTGCTAGCGATCAGTACTGGAATTTTAGTTGTGAACTTGATTCGACCTGGAATTGGTGCTGAACTGCCGGGAGGCAGTGGAGTTCTCTCCTCAGGACGGGAATCAGTAGGCTCCATTTTTCTGGATATGATCGATCGGCTCATTCCGACAAACATTATTCACTCCTTGGGGGCAGGGGAGTTCCTTTCGATTATTTCTTTTAGCATGTTGGCGGGAATATTTATTATTCTGGTCGGTGGTAAGCATGCCAAAGTACTCACAGATTTCTTTCAAGCTGGTTTTGAAGTCATGATGCGAATGACGATGTTTGTGATCAGCCTGGCTCCTATTGGAGTGACGGCATTTATGATCTACGCTGTCTCTTCACAGGGAATTGAAATCTTTAAGACACTCGGCTGGTATATGATTACCGTTTCTCTAGCCTTACTGATTCATGCAGTGGTCATCTTGCCTTGTCTCTTGAAATTTGTCGCAGGTCGTTCTCCATTACAATTTGCGCATGCGATGAGCCCCGCCTTGATGACGGCGTTCTCGACTGCTTCCTCGAATGGAACATTACCTTTGACGATGACCTGTGTAGAAGAAAATGCAAAGGTTTCCAATGAGGTCAGTTCGTTCGTGCTTCCTTTAGGAGCGACAATCAATATGGACGGGACCGCATTGTATGAAGCTGTCGCGGTGTTGTTTATTGCGCAAGCTTACACGGGGGTGGTTATGCCACTGCCAGACCAGATCTTAGTCGCTGTTACGGCTTTACTAGCCAGCATTGGTGCGGCTGGTATCCCACATGCCGGATTGGTGATGATGGCGATTGTGTTACAAGCAGTAGGCCTGCCACTCGAAGCTCAGGGAGTGATTATTGCCGTCGATCGAGTATTGGATATGTGCCGCACATCGGTCAATGTCTGGAGTGATTCCTGTGGATGTGCGATCATTGAACGTTATCGCGGACCAGCTGCTTCTTCAAACAGTACCTGAGAAAAGTTAACTTGAAGCTGCCAGAATTGGGTATTGCTTTGTAATTCTTGTGGCACAACTGTTTCAACCCTCATAACCAGACCTCTGAGTATTTTGCCTGCCCTTGCCTGTCGATAGAAGAAAAGGGAGATTTGCGCTCCCGGATATTGAATTTTCTTCCTTGTCATCTCCTGGATCAGGTGAAATGGAACAGACAATCACCCCACCTCTGGAATGGATTCACACGATCTGTGATCAATTTACAGAAATCACTGGTTGGACGTTACGATTTATGTCTGCCAAACCAGGAGAACAAAAATCACAGGAGGCCGAACTCTCAGAGGTTGAGAAATACTGTTGGTATGAGTCGATAGAAGACGGTAATCGTTGTTTAGGCTATCTTTACCTGACACTACCGGAAGAGGCAGACCAAGATCGTCTGTTTGTAACAACCACCAAATTTGCAGAGCTGATCGCGGGATTAATATCAAAGATTGAAACCTTGAATACGTCTTTGGAGTTGAAGAACAAAGAAGTCTCTACGCTCATGGATGTGGGGCTTTCTTCAAGTAAACAAAGCGGCTTACAGGATGCTCTGCAAAAGTTGTTGGAAGCGGCTTTACAACTGACGGGACTGCGTTCGGCTGGCTTTTTTTTGTTGAACTCTGAATCGAACCAGCTATCACTGCGAGTCCAGTACAATCTGACTCCTTTTGAAATTCCTTTTCATCAAAGAATCCTGTCCGAGTCACCCCCTGATCTGGAAGCGTTCTCGAAAGAAGGGATTGTTATCAGCAGTCAGGAAACCCCACAATTGACTCACTGGTTACCAGAGGGGTGCCTGACCGGGGTTTGTGTTTCGGTTCAGTCAGATTCCGGTCCATTTGGGACACTGTGGGCCTTTGATCGTCGATCACGTCGATTGAATGACCGCGATATTCACGTGTTAAAATCGATTGGTGCGCAGGTGGGGACCATTCTTGAGAGAGCAGTCTTGATCAAAGAAAGCCAGAATCAACTGCGTTTGAAAAAAGAGCTGAAGGTGATCTCGGAATCATTTCCGGCTGAGCTGGTTCGAGATCCTTCACAAAATCGTGAGTTCCAAGCGGCGGTCCACACAATCAGCCACCATGAGGTGGGGGGGGATTTATGCGAATTTATCACACTGTCTCCTCATGTGACCTGTTTTGCTCTTGGTGATGCCTCGGGTGACAGTATACCGGCTGCAGTTGTCATGGCCTCTGTCAGAGGGGCCTTACGAACGTTGACAGAAGGTCCACTTGAAGAGGCAAAAGATACCAGGTTTGTGATTAGCCGCATTAATAATGCTTTGTACCATACATCATTGCCGCATCAGTTTATGAGTATGCTTTACGGTGTGATTGATACGCAAAATCGCACATTTACCTACACCAATGCAGGTCATCCCGCACCGTTCTGGGCACATAAAGGAAAGATTACCAGTCTGACATCACATGGAATGTTATTAGGTGTGACAGACACGAATGATTATGATTATTCCGTTATTCCCATTTGCACGAATGACATCATTGTTGGCTTCAGTGATGGAATCAGCGAAGCGATGAGTAGCGAACGAAAAATGTTTCGCTCAGATGGAATCATGAAAGTCCTGGAAAATCATACCGCAGATACGGCTGAAGAAGTGATGCAGGGGATCTGGTCCAAATTACAGAAACACCTGGAAGGCGGAAATGATGGAGATGACCGCACTTTAATGGTCATTAAATTCGCACGCGATCTGGAATGATTCCGATTCGCATCGCTCATGGAGACATTTTAACCTACAATTCGAAAACCGGGGCGATCTCCTTTGGGGCGTGGATTGTTCTCTGATGACCAGTCTTGCGGTGCATCGCTGGTAATCTCAATTGTGGCATCCTGAGCTGTTTCGTTTTTCACATTCAATGCCGGTTTCCTGGTGGTAGTAGCTTGAGATGACTTTTGTTTTTGCGTCGGTTGAGAGATCCAACGGTTGATACGAAACAATTGCGAACGGGGGACCATGATGGGGAAGTGGGAACAGCGATAACTTTTCCTATCCTCATTTTTCCATATTCCCGCCAGTTCAGTACCAAGTAACGCCAGATTCAGCGAAGGTTCTTGCTCATGTATCGATTCTTGAATCATGCGAGCTATTAAATACGTCACAGACTCGCTGGGAGCATCTTCCTGCCGACCGAGCGCCAAATAGTCTGTTCCTGCTGCATGTTGTAGTCCATAGGCGCAAGCAACCAGAGAGTTTTTAAGAAACAATGCATCAATTCGCGCTCTTCCTGCTCGAACTGCAGGTCCGTGAATCTCTCGTAGGAAAGCCAGTTTTCTTTGATTGGAAAAATGACCACCGGCGATTGTTGTCTGGTTTCCAAAGCGGAAATCCATTTGTTCAAATTCCGCCCAGAGATCCCAGCGTGGATTCCAGCCGGGAGCTGTCGGGTCTTCCATTTGTGAACGGTAGAAGGCAACATGTCCTATTGCAGAAATGGATTGTTCCGCTGATTTAATGCTGTGCTGGGTTTCTGATGATCGACTGGCGAGATAAGAAGTCCAGTTTGTCTCTTGTGTGTTTACTAGTGGAAGCTGTTTCCAGATGGCTTCACTTCCCTGAAATCCAACAGATCTTAAAGCATTGGCAGTACGTTTGTGATCATGGCCATCCTGGTCGATATAGCGCAAGTCGATGAGATCCCAGTCCCGCTTGGAGCCGTGAATATGTCGCATCGCAGTGACCATAGTAGCAGCGGGATTGGAACCAATCTGTCCATAGAATGACCCCCAACCATCCAGCGGATAAGTCAGCACACGCATGGTGCCTAATTTGGTTGTGACTGGTTTTACAACCAGAGGTACAATGCCGATGACCTTGTTGCCTAATGTGATTAGCAATACCCGTAGCTTGAGTCCTTGTCCGAAGTGTTCCCAGTAATGCTCCAGCCATTCCGGCGAATGTGCAAACGTCGCACCTTTTGTCTTTCCCAGCAGGGAGTGCCATGCCAGCCGAAAATTATCTAGCTGATCGATGTCGTTGAGTTCAGCAACTGTGATCATAGAACCTCCGGTTATGACTAAAATGGGAAGAGAATTAAATCAGTAAAACGATTGCCTTAGTAAAAAGAGCCGCAAGAAACATACCACTTCACAGCTAAAGTAAACGAACAGTCTACATTTCTGACTGGAACAGAGCACTTTAGATCAGAACAACGGGATTGTAAGGATATCAGTTCAGAATTCGAGGAAGAAAAACAGAACTCGATTGAATGCAACAATTCTATTTCGGATAACTCTTCCAACCAGGCGCCTGCATTACGTTGCTTTGTTGTTTTTCTGCAACATAAACTGACTGTGGTTGAATAAAATCAACATGGTTCTGCCGGAAAAAAACTAACTACTCAGTTTTTTGAGTGCAGCTTCAGCCGCTTGTTTCACTTGAGGATCCTGATCTTTGCTTGCGGTTTCCAGAGCCGCTTTGATTTTGGGGGTATTGATTCCAAATTCTCCCAGACTGATTGCCGCTTCCAGGCGCGCGTTGGGATCAGGGTGTTCCGTGACGAGTTTTGTCAGAATCGGGGCGGCAGCTTTGGCCCTGGCGGGGCTGGGATCAATTTTTGTTAACGCCCAGAGTGTGACGGCGTTTTCCTCTTCGTCATGCTTTGCGAGTTCTTTTTCCATAATAGGGACTACTGATTTCGCCAATTTACCAAACCGAGCCATCGCATAAGTAGCAACGACTCGTAAAATCGGATCACGAGAGTCAAGGTAAGGAGTGATCAAGGGAATGGCGGAAGCGGC
Source organism: Gimesia aquarii (assembly GCF_007748175.1). Taxonomy (NCBI): domain Bacteria; kingdom Pseudomonadati; phylum Planctomycetota; class Planctomycetia; order Planctomycetales; family Planctomycetaceae; genus Gimesia; species Gimesia aquarii. Next base: position 3,716,499 of record NZ_CP037422.1, on the reverse strand, counting down.
TGGTGGACCAATTTCTGCTAAAGCGGTAATCAATTCAGCGACGACTCGCTGGTCCTGTTCTTTCTTAAGTGCCTGACTCAGACTCGGTGTGGCGGACTCTGCGAGAGGACCACTCAGCGAGATTGCATTGGCTGCTTCTCTACGCACGACAGGGTTCTCATCGGCGAGAACTTTCATCAATCCTGGTAATGCCGCTTTCACTGTTTCAGGATCAGTTGGATTGGCTCTAACCAGTGCCCATGAGCAAACGAGCCGAAATCTTTCATCTTCATCTGAAGCGGCAGCATATTTCTTGAAAAGTGGTAATGCTTTTTTACTTCCAATTTTTGAGAGTGCATAAACGGCCGTGTTTCTGGTTTTGCCAGTTCCAGTTTCCATAATTTTTAGAAGCTGTGGTTCTGCTTTGATCGCAGCCGGACCAATATCTCCGAGACTGATAATCGCTGTTTCACGAAGATTCGCATCTGGTGAGTCAATCAGTTTGAGCAGTGCCGGAATGGCTGATTCGGAGGAGCCTCCAATTTCGCCCAGAACATGAGCGGCCAGAAGTTTCAAAGGAGAATTATCGTCAAGTAGTTTCTTTAAGGTTGGTACAGAGGCTTCACCGATGGCCGCCAATGCAGAGGCACTATTTAGTGTCAGAGCTGTCGGTCCTGTCTGCATCGCTTTGGAAAGTTCTGGGACGGCCGCAGAAGCATCTGGACCGATTTCTCCCAATGCCGCAGCCGCATCAAGTTTGACATTCAGATCAGAGTCGGAAAGCAGTTTGATTAATTCTGGAACAGCCGCTTTCGCTTTTGCTCCAAAATCTCCCAGTGCAAGTGCAGCATGAGCGCGTATCTCTGGTGACGTGTTATTTAACAAAGTGATTAAAGCAGGTACGACTTTTTTGGGTTTCGCATTGATGGCACCTAACGCGTGGGCTGAACGCCAGACGAGATCAGTGTTTTCTGACTTCAAGGCCTTAAGAAGAGTGGGAATCGCTGCTTCACCTTGTACACCCATCTGAGCAATCACATCGCAGATTTGCTCGCACTGATCTGTATGATTGGCTTTGTATTCTGATTTCAATTTATTCAGCAACGGTTTTACAGCGGGGGCACCAATTTCTGACAGAGCTACAGCAGCGTCTGATCGAACTTCGTTAATGGGGATATCCAGACTACTCAAGAGCACTTTGATAACTTGATCCAAATTTGATTTATTATCTGGGTCGATGGACCAAAGTGCCCAGGCAGCGGCGACTTTGATGTAAGAGTTGTTGCTTTCCAGGAGAGTGGCAATTTGTTTCGCTGCAGGTTTTGAAGCGGGACCGATGAGCCTTAAGGCTTGCAATGTATTAAATTTCAGAATAACGGAATGGCCACGTAGGATTTTTGTCAGTTCAGGGACCGCAGCGGCGGCACCAGGACCAATTTTTCCCAATGCGATGATGGCTTCGCTACGAGAAGCCACTGAGCCTCCTTTAACTACACGAATTAAGGCCGGAACTGCTGGTTCGGAAATAGCACCCAGTTCGCCTAACGTATGAGCGGCTAACGCTTGCTTTTCTTCATTCTCGCTATTTAAGTCAGTAATCAGCAATTTGATATCAGGAGTTTGCGCCATAGCAAAGTCAGAAGCGAGCAAACAAATTCCGAAAAGAAGTCCTGCGGTTAGTAACTGACGCATGAGTATCGTTCCTGCTAATCATCGTTGCAAAAGCCAGATTTTCCAAAAGGTGAAGAATTCACATTACCTTCTCAAGAAAGACTGGCGAAATAGAAATGAGAACATTAAACTATAATATAATAGATATCATGATCTGAGTTCAAAAATCAAGTAATTCTGCTCAGTTTCATCAGGAAATCATATAAGCCTGCTCGCTGGGGTTGAAAAATTCCTGGGGGATGAGGTTTTGTTATCAATTTGTGCTTTGAGGTGAGAGATGAGAACAGTGACACGCAAAATGGCCCTCTCCGGATTATGTTTAATAATCCTGTTGTCTTCTGCAGGGCACTCAATGCTACAGGCTGCTGGTCCCTTCTTCCCGCGAAGAACGATTTACAATTATGGGGGATACTACAGCCCTTCCGTGTTTTACGGTAATCGTTGGTATGGTGGCGGCTACTATGGTGGTTACTATGGTCGCGGATATTACGGTGGTTGGAATGATGGGTCTTCTTTGGTTCGCGCGCAAGGACAGGCACTCGTTGATCGATCCAAGGCCATGGTCAATTATGAAGATGCACGTAGTAAATATATCGACAACCAGAAGAAAGTAGCAGAGACTTACGTTGCCCGACAAAAAGCGCAGCGAGAAGCCATTCAGTTGCAATCACAGATCAATGAAGAACGAGCCAAACAACGCCAGGCAGCTTTAGATCGACAGGCTGAGAAAAATCGCAAAATGCGTGAGTCAGGGCTAAGTCCTTATCTGAATGCGAGTGCTTCCCAGGACAAAGCAACTTTGACCGCGAGTCAATTCAATCCTGCGACAGGCAAGATTAACTGGCCTGAATCATTGATGGGTGAGGAATACAAGGCATCTCGTGAAAAAATTCAGGAATTGTTTTCCTTAAGAAACTCAACAGGTGTGACTTCGACCCTGTCTCAGCAAATTAGCGATGAAGCGCAAGTCATGAAGAATATTCTTCGCGGTCAGATTAGGAACATGCTTCCCAATGATTATCTGTCTGCACGAGGTTTCATCGAAGGGTTGGCCAATATGGGAAAAACTACCGCATAGTTGATAAAGAATGTCTCCCGAATGGCTCTTACGCTGACTCTCAAGCAAACACTCGAGGTTCCTCTTGAAGTGAATTCCGTCAATCATGAATCGGTGAGTCAGCAACCGATTGATAAAATACGCACCTTACCCGTGTTACATGGTAATCGAAAACTATCAGTTGACGACTTTTTCGACGTACAACAATCTTCTACGGAAGAAGACCTCATCGTCTGGTCGGGTGATTGTTCTCGAGTAAAGCACATTGGTGCCGGTTTGGCTGCAGGACGAATTCGCGTTGAAGGCAATGCCGGGATGCATCTGGGAGCTGAAATGTCCGGTGGCGAGATCCTGGTGGAAGGCAATGTCTCAGATTGGATCGCAACAGAGATGAAAGGCGGGACGCTGTGCATCAAAGGCAACGCCGGTGATCTGGTAGGGGCTGCTTATCCTGGTAGTAAACGGGGAATGAATGGCGGTAAGATATTGATTCATGGTAACGTGGGGCATGAAGCAGGCCACCGTATGCGCAGAGGGACAATCGTCATTGGTGGTACCTCGGGCGATGCGATTGGTTTCGATATGATTGCCGGCTCTATTTTTTCATTCGGTCAAATAGGCAAACGCATGGGAGCCGGTATGCGTCGAGGTACGATTGCATTATTCGGTGAGTCGAATGAACCGGAATTCTTACCGACCTTTAAATACTCATGTGTGTATCACCCAACCTGGCTCTTCTTTTTCTTACGACAATTGAGATCCTCCGGTTTTCCCGTTCCCGAAGATTGTTTTGATCGTGAATATCGACGATACTGTGGGGATTTTCTCGCACTTGGCAAGGGCGAAATTCTAGTCCGCCAGTGGTAAATGCTACCTCTTTTGACTTTCGGCTTTACTTCGATTCATGTCTGAACAACGCAATATTGCTGAGCGGCTTCATCAGTCAGCTCAAGTTTATCCCTATCAGAAAGCGGTTGTCTTTCCTGCAGGAAAGGATCACCAGGGGCGCTATATCTACAGTAGTTTGACATTTCAACAACTTGATCAGGAGAGTGATCGCCTGGCACGAGGTCTGATTCAACTGGGGGTGAAACCCGGAACTCGAATGGCATTGATGGTACGTCCCAGCCTGGAATTCATCGCGCTGACGTTTGCCTTGTTTAAAGCGGGAGCCGTGATCATTCTCATCGATCCAGGCATGGGGGGAAAAAATATGATTCGTTGTTTGTCGGAAGTAGAACCGGAAGGCTTTGTTGCAATCCCACTGGCCCAAATGATTCGCAAATTCAAAAAACGATCTTTCCCGAAAGCACACTTGAATGTGACTGTGGGAAAACCGGTGTTGACGTCAGGCATTGACTACCGCTGGTTACTCGGTGGTGACTGGAAGCCGTTACCCATGGTTCAGCGAACAATGACTGATCCTGCAGCGATTATTTTTACGAGTGGCAGCACAGGTCCGCCCAAAGGAGTGGCATACGAACACGGTATGTTCTGGTCACAGGTTGATTTGTTACGGGATTATTATCAGATTCAACCTGGTGAGGTCGATTTACCCGGCTTTCCTTTATTTGCACTCTTTAATTCGGCAATGGGAGTGACAACGGTAATTCCCGATATGAATCCAACCAAGCCGGCACTTGTGGATCCGGTCAAGATCATTGCACAAATCAAGGATCAAGGGGTGACACAGGCCTTTGGTTCTCCCGCGATGTGGAATCGGATTGGCCGGTATTGCGAGCAGCATCAAGTGAAACTACCTTCACTCAAACGAATCTTGTCAGCGGGAGCTCCAGTCCCGGTGCATGTCATTGAACGCATGCGGCAGACCTTTTCTCATTCGGAAACTGATATCAATACTCCGTATGGTGCAACCGAATCATTGCCGGTAGCTTCAATTTCTGGACGGGAAGTGATTGAAAAAACCTCAGAGCAGACCCGGTCAGGGGCGGGGACCTGTGTGGGCGCTCCGTTTCCTGGCGTCCAGGTAAAGATTATTGAGATTCACAATGAGCCCATTGAATCCATCGAGCAGGCAACAGAGCTTCCTACAGGTGAAATCGGGGAAATCATTGTGCAAGGTCCGATGGCAACGCGAGAATACTTTCTGCGACCAGAGGCTACACGGCTTGCAAAAATTCCAGATGGAGAACAGTTCTGGCATCGCATGGGTGATGTTGGTTATCGTGATGAAGCAGGAAAACTCTGGTTCTGTGGTCGGAAAGCTCATATCGTTGAAACCACACAAGGAGCCATGTTTACCATTCGTTGTGAAGCAATCTTTAATGAACACCCACGGATTTATCGTAGTGCATTGGTCGGAGTCGGCGCGAAGCCAAATCAGAAACCGGTGATGATTGTTGAGCCAGAGCAGGGAGAATTTCCTGAGAGCCAGCCAGACCGTGAACAACTCACTCAGGAGTTGCTGGCATTGGGGCAGGTTAATTCGTTGACCCAGTCGATTGAAACGGTTTTGTTTCATCGCTCTCTGCCTGTTGATATTCGGCATAACGTAAAAATCTTTCGTGAAAAACTAGTACCCTGGGCAGAGAAACAAATCGGATGAATATACTCGTTACCGGGGGAGGCGGCTTCCTTGGTCTCTACATCGTCGAACAGTTAGTAGAAGCGGGGGAAACAGTCCGCGTGCTTTGTCGCGGAGAGTATACACGTCTTAAAGAATTGAATGTGGAAACGGTGCAGGGAGACATTCGAGATACCGCGACTGTGAAGCAGGCCTGTGAAGGAATCGATTCCGTTTTTCATACGGCAGCCGTTTCCGGTATCTGGGGGCCTTGGGATCATTTTCATAGTATCAACACTCAGGGAACACTAAACATTCTGGATGCTTGCAAAACAGAAGGCGTGACCAGATTAATTTACACCAGTTCGCCCAGTGTAGTTTATGATGGTGTTGCTCATGAGAACGCGAATGAATATCTGCCCTACAGTGATGAGTACCTCTGTCATTATCCGCATACCAAAATGCTGGCTGAAAAAGCAGTGCTGGCTGCGAATGGGGAAAACGGATTGGCGACAGTCGCGTTAAGACCGCACCTAATCTGGGGGCCTCGTGACAATCACTTGATTCCACGATTGATCAAACGAGCGAAATCGGGTCGCTTGCGACAGGTGGGCCAGGGGATGAATCTGATTTCGATGAGCTATGTGGAAAATGCCGCTGCCGCTCATCTGCAGGCCGCGGCGCGATTGTTTCATGATTCACCTGTCGGGGGGCAGGCTTATTTTATTAATGAACCGGAACCTGTTTTATTATGGGAATGGATCAATCAATTATTGCAGGCCGCCGATTTACCGCCGGTTCAAAAACATATTTCCGTCAAAGCCGCCAAACGGATTGGGGGCGTATTGGAGTTTTTGTTTCGGGTGTTACATTTACCAGGTGAACCTCCGATGACCCGGTTTCTGGCTTCCCAATTGAGTAGTTCCCATTATTACGATATCAGCCGTGCCCGCCATGACTTTGGATACCATCCGATCGTAAACTTCGAAGAAGCGATGCGACGCATGGAGCCGGAACTAAAACGGTTGGCGGCACAGTAGTGATATTTTGGTGATTACTATCTGTTGATGCTTTCAGGAAATCGGACTTAAAGGTGTGAATCGCTCTTGGGAAAAAAGCGGAGAGAGATTACACTTGCCGGGATTAGCTTTAATCAGAGGTGTTCCCAAACTCTGATTTATCAAGAATGCTTAAGCGATCAGAAATTAAATAAACTAAATGGAGTGTAGCATGTCGTCGTTTGATCTATCCGAGCATGGAATTAACGTGGAATGGGTCATGCGGAACCCTGATCCCTCGATGTTATATGAAGAAGCCATTCGCTATGAGCCGGGAGCTTCGATTTCGGATACCGGAGCACTGATTGCCTACTCTGGCGATAAAACAGGTCGGTCTCCCAAAGATAAACGGGTCGTTAAGCATAAAAAATCGGAAGCGGATATCTGGTGGGGAGATGTCAATTATCCACTCGATCAGCATGCCTTTTTCTGCAACCGCGAACGGGCAACCGACTATCTGAATATCTGCCCCCATTTATATGTGATTGATGCCTTTGCCGGTTGGGATCCAGAGTATCAAATTAAAGTTCGTGTGATCTGCTCGCGTCCTTATCATGCCCTTTTTATGCATAACATGTTGATTCGACCCACCGACGAACAACTGGAAAACTTCGGCAAGCCTGATTATGTAATCTACAATGCTGGAACGTTTCCCGCGAATCGATTCACAACGGGTATGACTTCTAAGACAAGCGTGGATCTGAGTGTTGAGGATGGCGAGATTGTGATTCTGGGCACAGAATACGCGGGTGAAATGAAGAAGGGGATCTTCACCGTCATGAACTATCTGATGCCCAAGCGCGGAATCTTGTCGATGCATTGTTCGGCAACCGCGGATCGCGAGTCGGGGCGGTCGTCAGTACTGTTTGGTCTTTCTGGAACCGGAAAGACCACGCTTTCAGCCGACCCCAAGCGATATTTGATTGGCGATGATGAGCACTGCTGGACCGATAATGGGATCTTCAATATCGAAGGTGGCTGCTACGCGAAAGCGATCTATCTTTCACGTGAAAATGAACCAGAAATTTTTCAGGCATTGCGTTATGGCGCGGTACTGGAAAACGTGGTGTATGACGAAGCCGATCATCATGTGGACTTTGATGATACGAGCTTCACACAAAATACACGTGGTGCTTACCCGATAGAATACATGCCCAGTGCAAAAATCCCGTGTGTTGCCGATCATCCTAATGATGTCATTTTCCTCACCTGCGATGCATTCGGTGTGCTACCACCTGTCAGCAAATTGACTCCTGAGCAGGCCATGTACCACTTCATCAGCGGCTATACTGCAAAGGTTGCTGGCACTGAAATGGGAGTCACTGAACCTGAGGCGACTTTTTCTCCCTGTTTTGGCGGACCGTTCCTGGTCTGGCACCCCGGAAAATATGCGGATCTGCTGGCGGAGAAGATCAAGAAGTACAATGCGAACGTCTGGTTGGTCAACACCGGTTGGAATGGGGGCGCGTATGGTGTGGGCGAACGCATCAGCCTGAAAGCCACACGGGCGATCATTGATGCCATCCATTCAGGGGTTCTCAATCATGCACCCACAGAGATCGATCCTATTTTTGGAATGGCTACGATTACGCAGTGCCCGGGTGTAGATGACAAGCTTCTGGTGCCTCATAATTCGTGGGTCGATCAAAGTGCTTACAAGGAGACCGCAGTCAAACTGGCAACCGCCTTCAATAATAACTTCATGAAATACGCTTCAGGAGTCTCCGAAGAAGTCATCGCGGCTGCACCTCGGGTGTAAATTGTTCCGAAATGGGTTGATTAGATCTTAAGTTGATTCACTTCTTCGGAAACTCTTTAGTGAGTGACACAAGTGATTGTCTGACGTCCTCCAGAGTACCGACAGCCACAAACATGCTGAAGGAATATTCCCCTGGTTTAATTCCCTGTTGGTCGCGTACTCGGAAGGCACAGTTCCATTTGACGACTTTGGCAGCCTTGAAGCGAAAACGGCCATATCCCGCATGTCTGTAACCCTTTGAGGGTTGATCGGGAGAAAAGATGCCCATCGCGTACTTGCCGTCTTTGGTGCTCATGACGACGGGTAGTTTCTGTTCGCCAGGACCATCGCTGAGTGGTTCCAGTTTGCCCGTTGCAGGTTGAAAGGTCCAGAACTTCTCAAACTCGGCGGGCATGTAGCCGGTGAGTGCTTCGAATTGAGCGTAAGTGTGCTGCTCACCCTTGGGAACCGTGAAAGTCGTCTGATATTCGATCACCTGATCATGATCTTTGTAGCCGATGCGGACGCGCTTGGATACGAGATGATTTGAAAGAATTTTTTGGTTGAGCGCTAGCCGACCAGATGACTTCTGACCGGGCGCCAGCCAATACGCCATGCGTGTCGTGGTTTCCAATTCGTTTCCTGTGGCCCGGAGTGAGAGGAGCTTGCTGGACGAACTCTTTCCCGTCCCGTCGGAACGAGAGCCGGCTTCTGTGGGGTTATAACGTTCTGCCCAGAATGGGTCCGTCGATTGGAGGTCGAAGCTGGCTGCGGATTGTAGTTGTCGGCCATGATCGAAACTGTCAATGAATTCTTTTCCGTTCCAGGTGAGTGAGTCAATCGCGCCGGCTAAACGATTGGTTGTTGTGATCACAATTTCAGAGGGGCCCGCCTTTTGTCGAATGGTTGCATTGCCACTCACGGGAGTATCACCGAATGTGGGATTCGTTATCGAAAGAATCAAGAGGCTGTAAAAGGTTATGTACAGTGAAAAATTACTGAGGCGATAAGACATAGGGCATCATTGGTTTCTAATAAAGTGGTTGAACTTATTTAGTCTATGTTGATATCAATCAACAGGATTTTGGTTTTCCCGTTCTATACCATAGTGTTGGCCTGGACCAGCATACAATGTTTTTTGTGGTATCGAAAGGATCCAGTTATCTTGGCAGCTGGGATTGCCGGGTACATGATCGCAAAATACTTTTAGTGAGTCATTACCGGTCAATTTGAGAAGCAAGCCCCAGGCTGGAGTCTGAATATCCAAGTCGATTACTCTTTTGCCGGTCAAATGTGATAGTCCTTCCAAGACCGTTTCGGTTTCGTCGTCCCAGCTTGTGACGGTCTTCATGCCTCGATCAAGCCTCCAGGCACACCAGACCAGCAGATTGGCGCTCCCTTCATACTCTCGAAATACTTGAGGGTGACTTAAATTCAACAACGGTTGACTTCGTAAGATTTTCTCGCCCAATGCTAATTCAAAAGTGGTTCCTACTGCGCCGCAGCTCACATACCAACATTTTTGATTTAAGAGGCTGTCTCTCACTAATGAAGCAAACTTTGGTTTAGTGCATTTCATTATGAATATTCATTCAAAGCTTTAAACGAGTGCGAGTCAATTCGATGTGTGTGAGAAAAAATTAGACCAAAATTCTGTGGGATACACTGAAAAGTCGCTTTCAGCTCGAAACGGGTTCGCACAAATTATGATACTTAAAACAAAGTCAGGAAACTGTCTGGCATCAGGTTTGTTTTCAATGGCCGACGAGATGAAATCTGTTTGCTTCGTCCTAAGAGTAGAGATAGGTGTTTATTTTATAAACGAAACTAAAGATCAGATTCGAATGTAATCATTAGTGAAAAAATCATTTTGAACCAAACACTTGTAGATTAATTATTAATCATGTGTATATTAATAAACTGATGTATTAATTAAAGGAGTATTTTGTTCCTAATGTAATTTTAGAAACAGTCAAGAATCTGAACAGAGCATCTCTAAGAAATTTTCTTATTAGCCTCTCCTTCATTTCTAAAGAGGCAACAAATTTTGACTCTATTTTAAAAGGAGTACTTTGTGGTGAAGCATTCAGTAAAAGACAGAAAATTCGGATTTACGTTAATCGAATTACTTGTCGTCATTGCCATTATTGCGATTTTAATTGCACTTTTATTACCAGCCGTTCAACAGGCTCGAGAAGCAGCCCGACGATCTACCTGCAAGAATAATTTGAAGCAGTTTGGAGTGGCATTTCACAACTACCACGATGTTCACAAAGTGTTTCCTCCTGGTGTCATTAATCGTCCCGGTGGTGCAGGTTGGTCGACTCGGTGTGTGACGATGTCAAATGGAGCCACTTTTACTGATAACAGTTACCGTGCGTGGGGCTGGGGAACGTTCATACTACCCTACATGGATCAGGCTCCCTTGTATAATTTATTAAACCCGGATGGCTGCCGAATGCCCAATGAAGGTGCCAATTTTGGTGGGACAAGACCTCTAAGAACTCCCTTACCCGCATTCAGGTGTCCGTCGGATACTGGAAGAGATAGAAACCAGATGCACCAGAACTATGCCACATCAAACTATGTTGTGAGTGATCGCATCGGGAGCGGCAATACCAAGATACGTATCCGCGACATCACGGATGGAACCAGTAATACGCTCTTAATGGCGGAACGTCGCTTTAAACGCAATCCAGCAGGAAAACGCTATGGAGGTGCGATTGTCTGGGGACGCAGTGGTGTTACAGACGCTGGCAACAAGTTCCGTGTCAACTGGCCCATCAACACTCCGACCGCAACGACTTCATCTACTAACGCAGCATCAGGCGATGCTGGTTGTACTCGGCATGGAATGAGCAGTAATCATGAAGGGGGAGCCCAATTTTTGATGGCAGATGGCGCTGTGCGTTTCATTAGTGAAAACATCAGTCACAATCCTGCAGCTGGATCGACTACCACGTGTTTGGGGATGAATGTCAACATGGCTGGTCCGGGATTTGTAATCCAGAATTTGTTCTTTATCGATGACGATGAGGTTGTCGGAGAGTTCTAAATTGGACTTTGAAACTTCTTTCAATTCAACCAGCTCAGTCGAGCTGGTTGATATTTTTTTATTCTCAATTTTTAACAGGGCACTTACGGATGAATCAAATGGGCGTGGTTGTTCGAGCATTACTGGTTGTCTTGATTGCAGGTTGTTTGGGATGTGGAAGTCAGTCTGACTATACTGGCGAGAAACGATTTCCAGTCTCGGGAACGGTGACCTTTGGAGGCGAACCAATCCCAAACGGGATGATCTCCCTGATACCCGAAGATGGAAAGTCCAACCCTGCTGGTGGGCCTATTGAAAGCGGAGCGTTTAAAATCCCTGCTGAGAAGGGGCCCAACAAGGCGTCCTACCGTGTTGCCGTTTATTGGCACAAACCAACAGGCAAGAAAAAGATCGACCCTGATACCGATGAACAAATCGAGGAAGTTGAGCAGGTGATCCCTGCAAAGTATAACGACGCGACAGAGCTTTCCGTTGTTGTGACCGGTGATCCCGAATCGGACGTCATGGAATTCAATCTCGATTAGTAATTCTGAACTGCCTCTGTCTCAGCCAGTGTGGCATTGGCGGTGCATGCCTCTTCTCTAGAATGATTGGATATTTTGAGAGGCTCTGTCAGGAGTAGGGTGACTTGAAAGGCCATTACGCCTTCTCATCTTCTGGCTGTTCTTCTTTGTTTTCCATTTCACTGACTAAAGTGGCGACCTGTAACTCCAGTCGTTTTATCTGACATTGAAGGGCGTTCTTCCGACAATCTGCTAAAAAAGAAAACTCAATTAACGCTTCAAAAATGAAGCAGACGGTAAAACCAGTGGCCCAGGCAATCATGGCACGGGTACTCTCAACCCGAAAGAACTGAACTGCAGAAACGATCATTACGGTAACCGTCACCGCCATCAGAGTAAACCAGGTGATGGTGATCCACTTTGAGTGGCCTCGAAACATTTGCAAGATACCTTCATTGTCCAGATTGTATCCATCATTCAATTCGTCCTGCTGAGCCTGGAGTGCCTCCCGAATCTGTTCATCAATTTCTTTCATAATTCGCTCCTTTGTATGACTTGCTTCAGTTGTTCCCGGGCATGATGTAACCGCGATTTGACAGTTCCGACCGGGATCCCTAACGCTTGTGCGATTTCTTGTGTTGACATGTGATCCATATATTTCATGGAAAGAATCTGTTGGCTGCTTGTCGACAATGCTTTGATACCTTGTTGAATTATTGACTGCACATGTGACTTGTTTCCTTGTTGTGCTGTGGAGTCACCCGCACTCTTTTTTTGGTGCGCTATTTCTGTCCAGAGTGTTCTTTGTCGCTGCTGGCGTCGCACCCAATCGGTTGCCTTGTTCCCCACAATGCGGTACGCCCAGTTTCGAAACGACGATGGGTCTTTCAGCCGACGGATGGTACGAATGATATCCAACCAGGCATCCTGAACGATGTCTCCCGCAGCTTCCCAGTCTTGAGTTAAATACCAGGCATGCCGCCGCAACCGGTTGTGCCAACGAGAGACAAGAGTTTTGAAAGCCTCGATGTCACCATCCTGGCATTTCAGCACTAGCAGTTCGTCAAGGATTTGGTTGGGTGATCGTGTCATGGAACTGTGACTATAGTCGTAATCAGTTCCCGTTTGGTTCATTTATTTTCGGAAAAAATCCATTTACCTGAAGATCGTATAAGTATATTCATCGGTTGTGGTCTAGAAGGATTTCTTTAGTGTTTTAAAAGTATCGCTACAAGTGGCGGGGTAATCCGACTGCTCAGCAGATATTCATCTCAGGTGTTGGCGTCATATCGGTTAGAATATGGTCTGTGGTTACATGGCATTGCAGAGAAACTCCTGTAACTGACTTTATCTCGCCAGGTTGCGTGTGTCATTCGTGTTTTGAAGTTGTTTCACATATGTGAAAATGTGGTCTTATCGTGATCGACTCTCTAACATGATCTGGAATGGCGTGGGCCAGTCAAGCCAGAAAGATTTGCGCATTTTTGTCTTGAGTTTGACCGATATGAGCGGTGTTGATGATGCAAATATGGTTGAAAGTAGTCTGAAATGAGGGTGATGATGAAGAGCTTGTTCAGAATGTTTATGATCCAATCATCAAAAACAAGGGACTTTTATAGTGCTGAAATCAACAGGAGCAGAAGTATTCACCGCGAAGAAAAAATTTCCACGCGCGCGCGACGCAGATCACGGAGTTTCGAGAACGGCGCGATGGTGTCAAGAAGAAAAATGGTCACTGTTTTAGGAAGGGAATTCCATTCGGGGGTTCCCGAAATTGTCAATGGGATTTTGGGGGTGACAATATTGAATGTCGTTACTTAATCAAAAAAGCCGGGAGGGATGTCATCTTTTGATTGAAAGCGTTCGCCGTCGGGGTTGTTTTCATTGACGATCCAGGGATCACCATGATTGTGATACCCACCACGTTCCCAATAGCCGGGCGAGTCGTCGGCGACGAACTCGATTTTTGTAATCCATTTGGCACTTTTCCAGGCGTAGAGGAGGGGAATAATTAAACGCAGAGGGCCGCCGTGATCGGGATCAAGAGGCTCATCGTCATGTTTGTCACATAAGAGAACGTCTTCCGATTGGAAATCCTTTAGCGGGAGGTTTGTGGTCCAGCCATCATCGTAACCGGTGGCGATGACATAATGGGCTTCAGGTTGAACGCCAGCGCGTTGCATAATTTCTTTCGCGGAGACACCTTCCCAAAGATTTCCCAAGCGGGACCAGCGGGTCACACAGTGGAAGTCTGCGAAGACTTGTGTGCGCGGTAATTGTTGAAATTCAATCCAGTTAAAAGAAAGGGGATTGTTGACGAGACCACTAATTTCCAGTTTCCAGGTGTCGAGATTGATCTTGGGAACATCGGTTGCGTGCAGGATCGGCCATTTTCGGGTTCGAGTTTGACCAGCGGGAATGCGGTTTTCTCGGTAAGTATCAGGGCTGATGATCATTTCGGAGTTGTCTGCAGGAGGAGCGGGAGGATTACCTACCTGGTATTTTTCTGAATCAGGTCCATTATACATCTGTAATCTCCGTAAGGGTTTAAGTATGAATCAGTTGAAAGGTGGGGTTCTGATCCATCCCATGAAAATATAAGCATTTCGGTTAAAAGATCCAGAGGTAGATATTACAAATGCCCCAGACTTGGCACATTGGTTGCATTTCATTATGAGTGAGCCTCTGAATCTCCCGAAGCGATGGTCAAACAGGAAGCAAATACCGCCATTGACCATACTTTTCAAAATAAATAAACTTCGGAAAGAGAAGAACTTACAGAAATTACATGTATTCTGGTTACAGGGCATCGTTTGGCGATACGCGCTCTGTCAATTCTTGAATGGACCGTTGCTACTGCCAGTATGACAGTCAGCGTGAAATGAACCAGAGGCGATAGATAGACTATTTTCGAGAATTCGAGTTCAGGTTAAAAAATGGAATTCCTTGACAAACTAGGTGAATGGCTGACTGTTGTAACGGCATGGTTCGAACGATTTTTAACGGGTCTGTTCGGTTCATCAAACGAGCGACAAATTCGAAAACTGGGATTCGTCAGAGACAAAGAAGGCAACGATGAAGTTGTACCTGGCTCGATGCTGGCTGAAATCGATAGCTTCGAACCTGAATTACAGAAACTATCTGATGAAGAATTAAAACAGACCGCGTCGAAATTGCGTGCGCGATTGGAAGCCGGTGAAACGCTGGATGATATTCTGACCTATGCATTTGCCGCGGTTAGGGAATCTGCCTGGCGTAATTTGAATATGCGGCATTACTCCGTGCAGATGATTGGAGGCTACTTTCTGCATAAAGGCATGATTGCTGAAATGGTAACAGGAGAAGGGAAGACATTGGTTTCTTCCTTACCCGCGTTTCTGAATGCCTTGTCCGGCAAGGTCCATATTGTAACCGTTAACGATTATCTTGCGCAACGTGATATGGAGTGGATGGGGCCGATTCATATTGCCCTGGGATTGACCGTCGGTGCCATTCAGTCTCGAATGGGACCTGAAGAACGGCAGAAGCATTACGCCTGTGATATTACGTATGGAACGAATAACGAATTCGGTTTTGATTATCTGCGCGATAATATGAAACCTGTGAAAGAGCTGCAGGTGCAGGGGCCTCTTCATTATGCTGTTGTCGATGAAATTGACAATATTCTGATCGATGAAGCCCGAACACCACTCATTATTTCCGGGCCGGCTCAGGATGATCTCACAAAATATTCCAAGGCAAATTCCGTCTCAATGAAACTCAAAGTGGGCGTCGATTTTGAGGTCAAAGAAAAAGAACATACATGTCACTTAACTGATGCAGGTGTCAAACATGCGGAAGAACTGGCTGGAGTGGAAAGTTTTTACACGGCCGGCAATATGGAGTGGCCTCATTTAATCGATAATGCACTCAAAGCCCATCATCTTTATAAACGAGATGTGAACTATGTCGTTCAACAGGGGGAAGTGATTATCGTCGATGATCATACTGGTCGCTTAATGCCAGGACGTCAGTGGGGCGATGGCTTGCATCAGGCTGTGGAGGCCAAAGAGGGCGTTCGGATTAAAGAAGAATCGCAAACTCTAGCAACAATTACCTTGCAAAACTTCTTCAAACTCTATGACAAGCTATCGGGTATGACCGGTACCGCCATGACTGAAGCGGAAGAGTTCTGGAAGATTTATCAACTGGATGTGGTCAGCATTCCTACGAACCGTCCGATGCAGCGGATCAATCATCCCGATGTGATCTATCAAACAGAGAAAGAGAAGTGGACTGCGATTGCTGATGAAGTGCGTGAGGTTCACAATAAGGGATGTCCGATTCTGGTGGGAACGGTATCCATTGAGCAGTCGGAAATCGTCAGCCATAAATTGAGTAAATACGGGATTCAACATAACGTACTCAATGCAAAGCAGCACGAGCGCGAAGCGGAAATTATCGCACAGGCGGGGCGCAGAGGAGCCGTCACGATTGCGACCAATATGGCCGGGCGAGGTACCGATATCATTCTAGGGGGGAGTGCTGAGCATCTTGCCTGGGATGAATTGAGCCAGAAATATGAATCTCGTTTGCAGGTTCCCAAAACAGAGTGGGATCAGCTTGTCAAAGAAATCGAAAAACGGGAAGGCATGGATGTCGAAGCGGAAGAGGTCACCCAACTGGGCGGATTGCATGTGATCGGCTCAGAGCGTCATGACTCCCGCCGCATTGATTTGCAGTTACGTGGTCGGTCTGGTCGTCAGGGAGATCCGGGTTCCAGTCGTTTCTTTCTTTCTCTGGAAGACAAACTGATGCGGGTCTTTGCGGGGGATTGGGTCAAATCGATTTTGTCCCGCATGGGCATGGAAGAAGGCGAAGCGATTGAGAGCCGCATGGTCTCAAACCGGATTGAAGGTGCTCAGAAAAAGGTTGAAGAACGCCATTTTGAACAGCGTAAGCATCTGCTCGAATACGATGAAGTGATGGACGAGCAACGTAAAAACGTCTACGGCTACCGACAACAAATCCTGGATGGCTGTAATTGCCGCGATTTGATTTTAGAAATGATCGAACGACAGGTAGACGAAGAAACCGATCGCTTGCTCGACAGTAATTACCGCTGGGATACGATCGCGGCCTGGTGTGGTCAGGAAGCGCATATTGACGTCGAAGCTGTCAGTGTTCGAGATATGACGTTTGAGCAATTAGTCAGCTACCTGAAAGATGAAGCCAGTCGACAAGCTGATGATTTAATTGCTGAACAGATTGAAGAGAATTTGCCAGAAGAGTATGAAGATGATTGGAACTGGCAGGCACTCGCCAAATGGGCCAACGCGCATTTTAGCCTGAATTTGAATGAACGTGAGTTAAAGAAAAGCGGCAAAGATGGTTTACACCAATTTTTATACGATCACGCACAGAAAGCCATTGGTCGCATTGATTTCTCGCCGTTAGAGACCTTCCTTGATTCAAGCTGGGGTATGCGTTCTCTGGTCGGATATTTGGATTATCAGTTTGGGATTACCGCCGATCCTGAGGATTTTAAAGATCTGAGTATTCCTGAAGCGAAAGAGAAGGTCCTTGAAAAAGTCAAAGAACTATATCGCGAAAAAGAAGTGACGTTTCCTGTCACTGTTGGCATGTATAATTTCCTCGGAAATCAACAGCCCGGTAATGAAGCGAATAGTCGCATTGGACTGGTGAAATGGGCTAATACAAGGTTCCAAACGAATCTGGAATTGGAATCGTTGAAAGGTAAGCCTGTTAATGAAATCCAACAGATTCTTTCCGCTGAAAGTGAGAAAGTTTTTGTCAATGGAGAAGCTTCTTCACAGATCGAACAGTTTCTCACTAAAGCATACTCGGAAGAAGCCACTGTTGCTTCAGGGAATGGAGTTCATGGAGGTTCCCACAATCCGGCGTTAGGAGAACTGGTTGAATGGGCCAATCAGGAACTGGAGACGAATTTAACGACGGAAGAGCTGGAACCTTTATCTGATGATGAGATTCGAACACGGTTGTATCAAGCTTACAATCATCGGTATCGTCCCGAACTGAGTCAGGCGGAACGTTCGCTCATTCTGGAAGTTTTAGATACATCTTGGAAAGACCATTTGTATTACATGGACCATTTACGGGCCGGAATTGGTCTGGTTGGTTATGCCCAAAAAGATCCCAAGGTAGAATATCGTCGCGAAGGGATGAAGGCCTTCGATGCGATGTGGGGGCGGATTGGTCAGCAAGTCACCTCAGCCATCTTCCGATTGGAAAAACAGAGTCCTGATTTTGTTGGTTCTTTATGGCAGGTCACTTCGACGGTACATGAAGAGGTCTCAGATGATTATGGATATGATGAGCCTGGGGAGGAATCAGGAAGTCCTTCAGAGCCATCACAGCAAACAATCGACCCAATTGTGAATCAGCAACCCAAAGTAGGCAGGAACGATCCATGTCCTTGTGGTAGCGGGAAAAAATATAAAAAGTGCTGCGGGAAGAACCTATAGTTTTTAAACGGTAATGTGCCCAGGCAACACCAGAATTTGATAAGGGAATGGAATCCCGTGCGTTTAATTTCTTATCTTTTAAACCTTGTTTATTGCCTGTTGTTGGCAGTTGTTTTTCCGATTATCCTGTATCGGATTTTGGTTCAAAAAAAATATCGATCTGGTTGGAGTCAGAAGTTTCTTGGAAACCTTCAGCGTCGGGATGAAGATCGTCCCTGTTTTTGGTTTCACGCTGTCAGTGTCGGTGAAGTGCTTCAACTGCCACCGTTATTAGATCAAATTCAAGAACAGATTCCAAATGTGGAGTTTGTCATCACGACGACAACTCATACCGGGTTTGCTGTCGCTCAAGAGAAATTTCCCCAATATCGTATTTGTTATTTTCCGCTCGATTTTTCGTGGGCAGTCAAGCGTGCCCTTCAGCGAATTCAACCAACGGCGGTGATTCTGGTGGAGATGGAACTTTGGCCAAATTTTGTACTCGCTGCTGCTGAGTTAAAAATACCAGTCTCTATTATCAATGGCCGCTTGAGCGAAAAGAGTTTTCGTGGATATTGGCGGATTCGCAAATTGATCGGTCCTCTCTTGAATCGGCTCCATTTGATTGCAACGCAGACAGAGACTTATGCTGAGCGGTTTCGAAGTCTCAAAGGTAATTCAGAATGCGTTCATGTTACCGGTTCCATTAAGTTTGATGGTATTGAAATTGAGCGGGACAATCCGTTAACAGCAGAACTCCGAAATACATTTCAGTTAAATACAGCACAGACGGTTTTGGTTGCAGGTAGCACGCAGGCACCGGAAGAACGTATTGCTCTGGATGTTTATCTGGAAGCCAGGAAATATAATCCGGATCTTCGACTCATTCTGGTTCCCCGGCACCAGGAACGCTTTGAAGAAGTCGCTGAATTGGTAAAAAGTTATGGACTTCCCTTAATTTGCCGTAGTGATCAACGGCAAGGTGATGTCAGTACGCTGCTTCCTTTTTCCAATATTGAAACACCGGCCATTGGTTTGCTGGATACACTGGGAGAGTTAAAGGCCTGTTGGGGGTTGGCAGATGTAGCTTTTGTGGGCGGAAGTTTGACCAGGCGGGGAGGGCAAAACATGATTGAACCTGCTGGTTATGGTGCTGCTCTGATGTTCGGGCCCAATACCTGGAATTTTAAAGATGTAGTGGATGCATTGATCCAACATCAGGCAGTCAAGGTGATTCATAACCAGGAGGAACTACTTATCACTCTGTTAGACTGGCTGAAAGATCCTCAAAAAGCAGCAAGTCAGGGAGAGCGGGCCCAGAAATTTGTTTTAGATCAACGTGGTGCAACAAGTCGAACTGTGAACGTGATTCTTCCTCTCCTCATGAACACGAAAGTAACAGGCTGTGAAAGTGCGGCTTAGAATGCAGGAAAATATTCTACTTATCATTAATGAAAATACTGCTGAACTTTTGAGAAACCTTGTTTAAAACGTTAAGCTAGAGGGGAGAATCTCTTGTTGAGTTCATTCAGGGGCTCTACAATCGGGAACAATAACGCTCGCAAAGGTCAGGTTCACAAAAGTGTATTTGGCATGATCTTTCAAGATTGAGTGGATATCAAAGTGACTCCGAAATCGGGCGAAATATATTTTTGACTATCTTTTAATCAATGCAAAAAGGGTGGAGTGACGCATGGCTAATTTCTCGTTCACAAGTGAATCGGTCAGTATGGGACATCCTGATAAAGTATCTGACCAGGTGTCAGATGGGATATTGGATGCACTGCTTGCTGGCGATCCATATTCGCGCGTCGCTTGTGAGACTTTGTGCACAACTGACTTTGTTGTACTCTCAGGAGAAATCACAAGTAATGCAAAGGTGGATTATGAAAAAATTGCTCGTGATGTGATTCGCGATATTGGCTATACCAGCAAAGATATCGGCTTTAATGCTGATACCTGTGAAGTCCTGGTGAAGTTGCATCAACAAAGTGCAGATATTGCCCAAGGTGTTGATGCAGAAGGTGCAGGAGATCAAGGCCTCATGTTTGGTTATGCCTGTAACCAGACTGAAGAATACATGCCGGTTCCGATTGCCCTTTCCCATCGCATTTTGAATAAACTGACTGAAATTCGTCAGAATGGTGAAGTCGATTGGTTATTGCCAGATAGTAAAAGCCAGGTCACTGTTGAATATGAAGATGGTAAGCCTGTTGGTGTTTCAGCAGTGGTCGTTTCAACCCAGCATACTGAAAATGTCAGTCAGGAAGAGATTCGTGACTTCGTCATTGAAAATGTGATCAAGCAAATTATTCCTGCGAACTTTTTGAGTGACAAGACAAAGTATCATATCAATCCTACTGGTCGATTTGTGATTGGGGGGCCTCATGGCGATACTGGTCTGACAGGTCGCAAAATTATTGTCGACACATATGGTGGTTGGGGGCGTCATGGTGGCGGTGCTTTCAGCGGTAAGGATTCCACTAAAGTAGATCGTTCTGCAGCTTATATGGCCCGTTATATCGCGAAGAATATTGTGGCCGCCGGCCTGGCTTCTGAGTGTGAAGTTCAGCTTTCCTATGCGATCGGTGTTGCTGAACCGACCAGCATTTATGTAGATACAAAGGAAACCTCGGTGATTCCGGAAGAAACGATTTCTCAACTGGTCAGAGATATCTTTCCGTTAACGCCACAGGCGATTATTAATCATTTACAGTTGCGTCGTCCCATCTTCAGAAAAACTACCTGGGGTGGGCACTTTGGTCGAAACGATCCCGATTTCACTTGGGAAGCAACAGACAAAGCTGCTGAGTTGAGAGACGCTGCTGGCCTGGGAAACGAAGTACCTGAGCCTCAATTCGCGATGTCATAGTTGAGGTTTCATCTGGTTTATAAAGCAGCTATCGCCGGGCAGAATGGAGGATGCTCGACATGGAAGAAACAAAACGCAGCATCAATCAAATTAAGAATAGAACCATTCAGGGAAAGTCATCTCGTTTGAGATGGCTGTTCCCTTTTTTAATGATTGGTCTTAATTTCATTCTTGCCAGTGCATTACTGTTAATGCGCGTTACTGGCATCTTTCAAGTTCAGCAGAGCTTTTTACCTCTGGTAACATTAGGCGGTCTACTGTCGTGTTTCTCTTTAGCCACTCTGCTTTTGATACGCTCTCAGCGGCTGATGGATCTTTCACAGAGTCAGAAGTATTCACTAACTCTGGTACTGATTCTACCAGTCTTAGGCGGAATGTTCGCAGCGCTTCCAGACGGACAATTGACCTCTGTTGGTGGATGGGGCTTGATTACGGTTTACTTTTTGGCGTTCGCTGGTATACGAGAGCTGATTGAACGCGAGGCGGCAGTGTTGGCAGCTTCTGAGAATTTTCCAACCGAGCTTCAACATGAAGAAGGACAACAATTCTCGCAGCATGATCAGGAAAGACACATCTCAAACCCAATACAGACCTTTGTTGCAGAAGAAACAAGCGCAGAGCCACTGGAATCGATCAATGAGAGTAATGAAGCATTGTTGAAAGGATTGGCGTTACTGTCTACTGATTCTGCACATGAAGTCGTCGAGTTTGACGAAGAGCAGGAAAATCGTTCACAGTGGATGAGTCGTATGACGGAACCCAATGGTTCTGAAGTGATTGAGGGTGGCACCCTGGTTCAGTTCGCGACGAATCAGAAAGTGAGTGTCGTGCATATCGGGCTGTTTCCCCCTTTATCAAGGGATTTAAGCATATCTTGTGATTCTGAAGCAGGAGCGGCAATCAGAACACGAATACTCGAAATCCGTGGGTATGGAATCAGCATCGAGGTGAAAAGGGGAGATAATCTGGAAGAGGAATTCGAAACATATCTTTATTATCGAATTTGTGATGATAAATTGGATGAAGAAGTTGCCTGAAATATGTGTGTTTATGTTCATTTTGAAGGCGGTGTTATTTTACCTATCTTATTCCTTAGCTGGAATTTTCTATATTTCGCTAGTTTCCAATTTTATGAAACGCTATACTCTGCGAACATTACAAGAATGTTAAATAATAATGACCATCAATTATTAGTGAGACTCGATCATTTCTATTCTCACAAAAAATCTTAAGTGTTCTTAGTGAACGGTGCAGAATCGAATTTATGACAGGTTTACTTGGTGAAAGTGGCCTGTTCTATTGGAGTTGTGCTACATCACGATAGGATTCGTGTTGAATGGAGGCTGGGCTCTGACATTGATTCAGGGGTCAGGAAATGCTGAATAAGGATGTCAGAATAATGCACAAAATTTCTTTAAAGTATAAAACCAAAAATCAAGTCAATTCCTCTGATCTTGAATCAGTCTTGGACGCGTCTGGGCTTCTGAATCAACAGGTGAAATTGTCATCTGATAAAAAGAAAATAGAGAGTAAGCGTGGTCGCCAAGTGATTAGTCAACGAACTAATTCATTATTGGGAGTACAAATTGTTTCGAGTGGATCTTACGTACCCAATAATATCGTTACCAATCAAGACCTGCAGGAGCGTTATGGTTTTGATCCGGAATGGATTGAGCAACGTACTGGTATCTTAGAACGCCGTCATGCCCCTCCAGAAATGGCGACCAGTGACTTGTGTTACGAAGCGGCACAAAAAGCCATTCGTGCTGCACGTGTCAGTCCTGAAGACATTGATTTGCTGATTGTCGGGACATTTACACCCGACTATCAATGTCCTTCGGTTTCTTGTCTGGTTCAGGATCGATTAGGTCTTGATGCGCCCGCAATTGATTTACAAGCTGCTTGTGCAGGATTCATGTATTCTCTCGTCACAGCCGCTCAATACGTGGCAACAGGAAACAGTAAATTGGCTTTGGTGATTGGTGGAGATTGCAACAGTCGTATTGTTAATCCTGAAGATCGCCGCGTTGCTCCTCTGTTTGGCGATGGGGCAGGCGCCGTATTGCTGGCGAAAGGGGATCCACATCAGGGTTTAACTTGCTATCAGACTGGTTCGGATGGCAGCGGTTCCTCATTATTAGATCGTCCTGCCGGTGGTACACGTAATCCTGCTACGGTAGAAGACATCAAAGATGGTCGCCATTTTTTAAGTATGGATGGTCGTAGTGTCTTTAAATGGGCTGTCAGAACTGTCGCCGACTCTATTGACCTGATGTTAACCAAAACTGGTATGAGTGTGCATGAGATCGATTTGTTTTTGATGCATCAGGCCAATATTCGAATTATTGATTCGGCTTGTGAACAATTGGGAATTCCTCGTGAAAAGGTATTTAACAACTTGAGCAAGTATGGAAATACCTCTGCGGGATCGATTCCAATTGTACTTGATGAAGCATTTCAGGCTGGTCTGATTAACCGAGGCGATACCGTTCTGCTTAGTGGTTTTGGAGCAGGCCTTGCCTGGGGGACCGGATTATTTCGCTGGTAGAACGGTATTGAAAAGTGCTGACGTCTCTCCGGATCTGATATGAGAGAGATTAATTTTAACTATTAGTTTAGCCTTGATATCTTATTTCTAAGACGTTTCTTCGTCTTCCGGTTTTTCTTCTGATTGCTCTGGATTTACAGGTCGCTCAATCACTGGTTCTCCCGATTTAGCAACGCCCGCTAAGGGGAGATCAGCTGCTTGTTCTTCGTCCGCATCTGCATTGTAGATGTGATCGATTGGAGTCCCATCATCACACTTTCTTAATAGAAAATAGATAACAGTATTTGCCGACCAGAAAAAACTGATGATGAATCCGGAAAATAAAATACTGAGTACCTTTCCCCATCCCAGAGTAATGGTTCTCGCGAGCGAATTCTGATTAGGCATAAATAATTGATTGGTTGTATCATCACTTAGCCCCCAAGTGACTCCCCAGTAAGAGAGGTAGGTGATAAATGTGAGCAGTAATTCCACAAAGAAGAGGCAAACAGCACCATAGCAAAGGGTGACAATCACGAGCCAGAGGAAATACCAGATGCGGCCAAACAGGTAACTGAAGATACGGCTCAACCCGTCAAAACCATCACTGTCTTCGACACTGATCGTGGCCATCATTAAAGGCCAGCCAGCGAGGGTAACCAGCAGAATCAAACTCATTACAAATGCAAACAGGTAGGCAAGACCCCAGAACAAACTAACAATGACTTCCCCGGCTCCTGGAATATAACCGAGCAAGCCTATGAGTAGGCACAATACCCAGAAAAATCCCATACCGGCGAAAGGGAGCAAGGGAGCACTCACTAATGAAAGAATGCGTTTCGATGAGAAACGTAACGCGGCTCTGAGTCCAATGTGTTCATCTTGAGCAAATTGAATGGCAGCAATTCTAGTAATGGCTCCGCCAAACAGGGACCATACGATAACGGCCCAGAGTAGTTGCGTCGTGGCGTAAGCGAGGGAACTCCAATTGGTTCCAACATTAAAAAGTGTAAAGACGGGCCTTGTAAAAGATGACATTGGTTCCAGCAATGTTCTTTCATTCAATTCATGAAAGATTGTGTAGTTGCTATTCTCTCCTAGTATCTTGATGCTATTTAGCCGCTGTTGCAGAAAACGATCCGAAGTTTGTGGATAGAACTGGATGTTTTGTGGAAGTAATTGTTCTGCATCTCTTACTTGTTGAGGAGGGGCAAATGGAAGAGTGTTAAACAGTTGATTTCCCAGGAGTAAAAGTAAAAATGCTGCCGAAGCTAGCATTATTTTCTGAAAATCGACGGCCAGTCGAAAGATGCGAAATAGATGCAACCAGGGAAAAATTGTTTTGTAAGGAATCGGTTCGGAAATGAGAGAAGGTTTTTGATTCATCATAAATCGGAATGACTGTCCAAGGGCCCACAGATGAAATAGATGCTAATCTGATTGTAGTATGCAACACAAGAACTGAAGCGGAAATGTCTGCTCATCCTTTAGTGGCGTATTATAGACATTCTGACTGATTTGATGCTATCGTAGGACGGGGGTTGCCGTCATATTCAGGTAGATTTTATTGCCTGACCGAGGGGGGGATTTTCAGAGCGTACTTGATGCTTTTCTTTTACTTTTTTTGTAACAGGCCCTGTGCATGTCTGATAAATCAAAGGAATGGCGAGTAACGTAATAATCGTACCAGCACACAGCCCGCCTACGACAACACGAGCCATTGGTGCCTGTAATTCCCCGCCTTCTCCCCAGCCCAGTGCAATGGGGATCATTGCCAGAACTGTGGTCAAAGTGGTCATCAGAATGGGGCGAAATCGCCGAGTGGCTGCCTGGATGATCAGTTGGGTAAGCGGTTTGTCGGGAAAGCGTCTACGGAGCTGATTGATGTAATCCACAAGCACGATTGCATTGTTCACAACGATACCGGAAAGAACGACGATGCCAATGAAGGATTGAACATTTAATGTCGTTTCAGTAAACACAAAGACCCAGATCACACCAATCATTCCAAGTGGAACAGAGAACAGGATGTAAAATGGATCTCTCAGCGATTCATACTGTGAAGCCATGACCATATACATCAATATGATGGCTAGGACAAATCCTTGCTTTAATGCATCAAAACTTTTCTGTTGTGATTCCCAGTCACCGGCGACTCGAATTGAAAATCCTGCAGGAATTTGGATGGAGTTCAAATGCTGTTCTAACTCGGGAACGATACTTCCCAGATCTCTGCCTTCCACATCGGCAAAGATTCTTAAGACACGTTGCTGGTCCTGGCGTTCGATCACAACAGGTGCTTCATCAGTTTTAAATTGCAGCAGATTTTTAAGTGGAATCGTACGACCTGTTTCTGTTGTGACACCCACTTGTTGTACATCTGAAAGACGATCGCGGTCTGTTTCACGAAGCCGAACGACTACCGAGAATTCATCGCCATCTTCGCGGTAGAGAGTCGCTTCAGTTCCCTGAATCGTAGTTTCAAGGGTCTGTGCAATATCCTGCACACTAATTTTGAGAAGCCCAGCTTTATCTCGGTCAATAGAAGCGGTCATTTCAGGACGTTGGTCTGAGATTTCCGCTTCCACGTTGATTAGACCGGGGATTTGTTTCATGACCTCAACGACTTGTTCTACGATTTTTTGTGATAGCTGTAGATTGTGCCCTGCAACCTGGACTACCAGATCACCACCTCCTCTGCGGCTGATCATTCTCATCAGCATCATTTCCGTTTGCGCTTTCACCTGGAATTTCATGCCGGGAACGGGACCAATAGCATCATCGAGGGCTTTTCGAATCTCTTCGATACCTCGTTTTCGTTCACTCCGAGGTGAGAGTTGAATTCGCAACGTAGTTCGATTCCAGCGGTCTGCATCATCCGCACTATCACCGATGAATGAGGCGATGGCGACTGCTTCTGGAACTGATTTGATTGTTGCCTGTTCAAGTATACGTGTTTGCTGGTCCAACTTTTTGAGTTGGATACCGGCTGCCATTCTCGAAAATACATTGACGGTTGCTTCATCTGTCTTCGGTAAAAACTCAGTTTTGATACGTGGAGATAAGCCTAGAGTCGCGGTGAAACATACTAATAAAGTGAAACCGGTCATCGTTGAGTGTTTTAAGCTGAAACGTAGAATTCGCTCATAAATTCGTTCCAGAAACAGTAGAATCTTATGATTTGTATTATGGAAGGTTTCGATGGTGGCAAACCAGGGTTTGGACCATTTGGAGCGAACTTTTTTTGTCTCGGCCGGAATCCAGTAAGCGCTCATCACAGGAGTCAGTGTCAGACTAGCAAATAAAGAGCAGATTAACGAGAACGAAACAACCCACGCCAGTTGATGTAATAGAATTCCTGTCGCGCCCTGAATAAATACCAACGGCAGGAAGATAATGAGTGTCGTCAATGTGCTGGCAACAATGGCAGCAGAAACTTCAGCTGTTCCTTCAATGGCAGCTGCAATAGGATCAAGTCCTTCTTCCCGTTTGCGGAAAATACTTTCCAGAACCACAATCGAATTGTCCACCAGGAGACCGACACCAAGAGCGAGGCCGCCAAAGGAGATGATATTCAGAGTGAAACCTTGAAAGTAAATCAGAATAAATGTTGCCAATACAGAGAGTGGCATACATACACCGATCACCAGCATGCTACGGAAGCTTCGTAGAAAGAGAATGAGTACTAGAAACGCAAGGCCCATTCCATAAAGCGCCGCTTCTTGAATATTGGCAATCGATTGTCGAATAAATTCAGCTTTATCAACACGAATACTGAGATTTACGTCCGAAGACGATTTATTAACGCGCTCAATTTGCTTTCGAACAAGGTCGCTCACACTGATCGTATTGGCGCCAGACTGTTTATAAACGTAGAGTAGAATACCGGGCTGCCCGTTCATACGAGTTAACTCGGTACGTTCTTTTTCTCCGTCGACAACATCGGCAACATCACGCACGCGAACGGTCGCGCCTGCTTTTTCACGTACTACAGTATTCTCAATTTGTTCCAGGCTGGTGAATTCTCCCTGGCTGCGAATATGTAAATTGAGATGTCCTTCTTCAAAATTTCCTGCGGGTTGATTGATATTATCTTGCTGTAAAGCGTTGATGACTTCATTGACGCCCATGTTCAGAGATTCAAGTTTACTCCGATCCAGATTGATCTGAATCTCTCGTTCAATCCCTCCTCGCATGCGCACTCGGGCCACACCATCCAACTGCTCAAACTGGGGAATAATTTGATTTTCTGTGACGCGGGTCAGGGTGATCGGGTCGAGTTCGCTATTAAGACCGAAATAGATGATTGGGCTATCAGCAACATCAAAATGGCGAATGTAAGGGTCCTCAGCACCCTCAGGTAGGGAATTTCTTAACTTGTTCAGCGAATCACGGACTTCATTGATCGCCAGATTCAGATCTGTTCCCCATTGGAATTGCAGGCGAACGGTGCTGCTTCCCTCGACGCTGCTGCTGAGAATGTTTTCCACGCCGGCGACTGAACTGAGAGTTTGTTCGATGGGGCGTGTAATGAGCGTTTCTGCTTCACTGGGGCCGGCACCTTTGTAAATCGTGATCACACTCACGCTTGGATTTTGAATATCCGGCATCAGGTCCACTGCCAGTTGTGACAACGAAACACAACCCAGCATGACCAATACCAGAGAGGCCATCAGTGTCGTGATCGGTCGGTGAACTGCCAGTCTTGTCAGGGACATATATTAATCTTCAATCATTGATCATCAATTTAAAAGAAGACGATCCAAATCACAAATTCGTTTTCTGCGGCAAAGGCAGTGGTGATTGAAGAACCTCGTCCATGGGGACTTCAACGGGAGTGACTGTTTGGCCTTCATCGACAAGTCGATTTCCAAGCGTAATCACAAGATCTCCCGAATTAATTCCGGAAAGAATCTCGACCAGCTCACCATCATTGATGCCGACTTCAATGTTACGTATTTCAGTAACCGGCGGGTTTCCATCAATGATATAAACTGCCGATCCAGGCCCATCTTTGCGGCGCGTCAGGGAAGCGACTGGTAGTACTTTGGCTTTGTGGCGTTGTTCAAACACAATTTGAACGCGCGCATGCATGCCCGGTTTCAATGAGAAATCTTTGTTGGGGATTTCGATGTGTACCGCAGCAGTCCGCGTCTGTGGATCCAACACAGGTGCTTTGCGTAAAACATGGCCGGAAAATGTTCTATCGGGGAAGGTGTCTACGGAAATGACAGCTTTCTGGCCGAGTTTGACGTCTTCATAATCTTTTTCGATGATATGCACGATCGTGCGGACCGTATCCAGATTGACAATCTTCATCAAAGCGACGTCGGGTTTGGCCAAATCACCCACGTCAACCAGACGTTCTGCCACAAAGCCGTTTGTGGGAGCCAGGATTTGGTTTTCCTGCAGACGCAGGCGGCTTTGCTCAAGCCCCGATTCTGCCTGTTCAACTCTTGCTTGTTCGAGTTCCGTCTGCGCTTTCGCGATGGCCATATTCGCGACCGCTTCTTCCATTTGCTGTACCGTGCTGACTCCTGTTTTTTTAAGCAGTGATAATCTCTCATGTTCTTTTTGAGTCAGTTCTTGAGCGGTGATTTGTGCCTTCAACTGTGCTTTCGCAACTGTGAGTGCGGCTTTTGATTTAATGACCAGTTCCTGGTTTTCAGAGTCATCTAACTCCAGAATGATATCCCCTGCCTTAATTTGATCTCCTACATTAAATGGCATCGATTTAATGTACCCGCTGTGCTTGGTCCGAATCTCAACTTGTGATCCGGCTTCAAGATTACCTACGAGGTTAATGCGCTTTTCAAGAGATTTTTCGGTGGAACGGGTCACCTGCACGGCAATGGGTTGGGTGATGATGGTTTTAGGAGCCGTCTGAGTCTCTTGTAGAGACTGTTCATAAACTAACCAGCCAATAATCATAGCCAGAGCTGTACAGGCTGGGGCAATCAGTACTTTCATCGTTTTTATTTCTCCGGTTGGATGAACCGCAGCAAGGGAGTTTATTCAATAGAATATCCATCGGACTATATAGGGATTGCTTTCAATTCCAAAAAAGTCAGTCTGGACATTTATCAATAAAAGCCCCTTGTTTATGACAACAGAGAGGACTCTATTGTTCAATCAGGCAGGTTGATAATTATCGTAAAGATAAAATATTCGGGTTGTAAGGAAGGTCATTTTCAGGCAGGATTGATTGCCTGGGAGAACAATCAATTCAGCAAATCTATTAGAACTATTTCGATGAGAGAATTCAAGATGTTTATCGCTCTTAAAGTGTTGGTTTAATTATTCTTTTGTTTATGAAATCATAGCCTTCTGTTTCCTGTTTTCATTTTCTGTCTATGCTAAAATCCACGCCTGAAACCGAATTTTGAAATAATCGTTAGAAATTAGGGGTTTTTGACGTTTTCCAGAGTTTGAAAAAATTGTGAGTTTGGATTGAGAAGGGAACAGTTATGGATTTAATGAGTACGATTGCCGGTTCCATGATGGAAGGTTATTTTCCAGCTGGCTGGGATCTGGCAAAAATTGATCAATGCATGAACGCGGATCCGGCGTCCATTACAGATCGCCAGTCTTGGTGGCACAAAGACTTCGAACCAGTAATGTGTGGAAGTGTAACCGACTTCGATACAATTATGGGCCATGAAATTGCATTAACGATTAAGCAGTCACGCGATGCAGGAGAGAAACTGGCGTTGATTCTGCCTGTGGGACCAATGGGTATGTATCGTTGGGCTGTTTTCTTCCTGAAAGAGTGGGGCGTTTCCTGTGATCATGTTTACGGATTTAACATGGATGAATGGAGTGATGCGGATGGAAACACATTGCCTCCTACCAATCCGGGAGCATTTCAGTTCGCAATGAAGGATGCCTTTTATGGCCCCCTGGGTGATTTGACTGTTCCTGAGAGCCAAAGGCACTTTGCTACCGCAGATGTACTACCAACCTATGCCGATAAAATTGGTGAGTTGCGATCAGCGGGTGCAAAACTGGGCGTGATTTTTGGAATTGGTCGAGTCTGCCATATTGCGTTCTGGGAACCTCAATTTGCAGGTGAATTCGATTCTGAAGAGGAGTGGCAGGCTCAAACTCACCGGATTGGTGCAAAACTGCATCCGCTCACCATCGAACAGAATGCAGTGACAAGCTTCAAAAGTCGCACGACTCTCGTGCCCGCATATGCTAACACGATTGGCCCTGGCTGTTTCCTGAACGCCGATAAGATTATTGGTGGCTGTGATGGTATCTTCTCACGGGGGATGCAGTGGCAGGGAATGAGCGTCTGGATGACATTACGACACGAACCGACGAGTTGGATTCCTTCCACATACATGACAAAGCAACCCGGTCGTCTGATTATTTTAGATGAATTGGCTGGACCATTGGTCGCGGATTGCAACTAGTAGATACTGAAAATCAATACAAGGCTCTTCCGAAGACTATAATCGGAAGAGCCTTTTTTATCGTAGTGTTTTTTTATGAATTCCTTTAGTGGTTTACTTGGAAGTCTGCTCCAGCACGGATTCATGGACGAAGATCGGAACAGGTGGATCGTAATGAATCGATAAGGCAATCGCATCGCTGGGACGACTGTCAATTTCTACCAATTCTCCATTCTGATCGACTCGTAACATTGCATAGTAAGTGTGGTCTTCCAGATGTGTGATCACAATATCTGTGAGCCTCCCACCCAGTGATTCAATCGTATTTTTTAACAAGTCATGTGTTAAGGGACGCTGAGGTGAGAATTCCTGATTCACGCGACGGTCAATGGTAGTTGCTTCAAAAATACCAATCAGGATCGGAAAGATACGTTCCCCATTCACTTCGCGCAGATAAATCACCTGCTGGTCACCAATCTCGCTGATAATAATGCGAGATAACTCCATTTCAACAAGCAAGAGAGCCTCCTGTGGTCGGGCAGAGAAAATAACACAGCCAACCAGAATGAGTTAAATATTCCTGAATCAGAACGTCTTTATTTTAGTATGATTATTATACACCGCCCAATGGCAGCACAACAGGATTCTAATGAAATGATAGCCGGAAACTTTCACTATTTTTCTTTTAATTGTGCGATTGTCTCGAGGATACTTTGATGTTTTTTTTGTAATCCAGCTAGGGTCTCTTTGACACCCTCAACGACTTCAGCCGGCGCTCGATCAACAAAGTTCTTGTTGGCCAGTTTTTTCTCAGTTCCTTCGATGTGTTTCTTTTGTTTTTCTGCTTCTACTTCCAGGCGTTTCAGTTCTGCTTCTAGATCAATCACACCTTCCAGTGAAATAAAGCCATCGACATCATTTAGAGAAAACGTGGCTGACCCACTGGGACGTTGTACGTCAGCCCCGGCCGACTCCAATAGTGTTTTTGCTAAATTATCAAATTGGCTGGCAACATTTTGCATGTCATCAGCCACCTCAGATTCACAGCGTAGGAATAATTTTAGTGGTACTGAAGGTGAGATTTTGTAAACGGCACGAATATTACGAACCGCGACGATCATTTCCTGCAGACGTTCGAAGCGTTTTTCCAACTGGGAATCTTGCCAGCCTTTTGGTGGTTCTGGCCAGGCAGCGATCGTCACACTTTCCACAGCTGGTTCCGGATTGAATAATCCGCGTTCGGGGGCAATTTCATTCAAGCGTTGCCAAAGCTCTTCAGTAATGAATGGTACAAAAGGCTGGAGCAGCCGCAGTAGTGAATCGAGTACGCCTACTAATACTCGCTGAGCAGCCGGTTTTTGATCTTTATCCCAGAGACGGGGTTTAATCATTTCGAGATACCAGTCACAAAATTCGTTCCAGGTAAAGTCGCGAATGGCGCGAGTTGCGACGTCAAATTGATAACGATTTAAAACGGTTGTCATTTCTTCCGCAACACTGGAGAGACGGCTCAAGATCCAGCGGTCTTCCATTGTTAAATCAGCTTCATTTAGTGGAGCAGGGGTGTACCCTTCAAGATTGAGCATTGCAAAGCGGCTCGCGTTCCAGAGTTTATTGCAGAAGTTTCTACCATACTCAAAACGTTCACTCACGATACGAGCCACTTTTTCACCTGGATCGGGGTCAAACCAGGGGCTGGTGTACTGATACGTTTTTCCGCTCTTAGGGAATTTGATGCGTGGTTTCTCACCACCCGCGGGAATGGTTTTCTGATGTTTTAGAGTCTGAGGTACAACTTCACCAGTTTCCGGATCTTCGTATCCGACGGGCAGTCTGACATCCTGGGTTTCTCCAGCAAATGAGGCGATCGTAAACCGCACGGCATCGACGCCGTATTTATCGATGAGGTCCATCGGGTCTACGCCGTTTCCTTTTGATTTGGACATTGTCTGACCAAAACCATCGAGAATTTTAGGATGGATACAGACATGTTTGAAAGGAATATCGTCCATATTATAGAGACCGGTCAACACCATTCGGGCAACCCAGAGTGTGATAATATCCCGACTGGTGACGAGAACACTTCCCGGATAAAAGTAATCCAGGTCCGGATTTTTATCAGGCCAGCCAAGTGTGGCATGTGGCCATAAGGCGCTGCTGAACCAGGTATCCAGCACATCTTCATCCTGCGTTAATTGATGGTCGGCTCCCAGCTCATCGCCCGTCAGATCAGTTTCACTACAGATGAGCCAACAGGTATCTTCATCATCACGCCGGTAGCTTACATCATAGCGGTCATCAAATGCCTGTTTGAGATCTTCCTCAGAACAGGTTTCACAATACCAGATTGGGATACGGTGTCCCCACCAGAGTTGACGGCTGATGCACCAGTCTCGTTTTTCCTTGAGCCAGTCAAGATAAGTTTTGGAATAACGACTGGGGAAGAATCGCACACGACCATCTTCAACAGCATCGATGGCCGACTGAGCCAAGGTGTCCATTTTGACAAACCATTGATCCGACAAATAAGGTTCGATCGGAGTTTTCGAACGGTCGCTATGTTTGACCGGAATCAGACGGTCTTCCACTTCAATGAAGAAGCCCAATTGATCCATATCAGCGACGATTTTTTTGCGTGCTTCATAACGATCTAGCCCTGCATAGTCTTCACCGGCTTCGTTGATGGTTCCGTCAGGATTGAGAATGTTGATCAATTCCAGATCATTTCGCAATCCACAAGCATAGTCATTCGGATCATGGGCGGGAGTGACTTTGACGGCTCCGG
This sequence comes from Gimesia aquarii, assembly GCF_007748175.1. Classification (NCBI taxonomy): domain Bacteria; kingdom Pseudomonadati; phylum Planctomycetota; class Planctomycetia; order Planctomycetales; family Planctomycetaceae; genus Gimesia; species Gimesia aquarii. The sequence goes on along the minus strand of NZ_CP037422.1, from coordinate 3,682,869 downwards.
TTCCCAGATCTTTATCTGCCAGTAAAGCGTCTGCGATAATCGGGATTTCACGTCCGTTTAATGGAATGCGTACGTTTTTTCCAATTAAATGAGTATACCGCTCATCTGAAGGATGCACACAGACCGCTGTGTCACCGAGCATTGTTTCAGGGCGTGTGGTAGAAAAGGAAATCCGTTCATCACTATCGACTACCGGATATTGGAACGTCCAGAACTGTCCATCGACATCTTCTGAAAACACCTCATCATCGGCAACGGCGGTTTGCAAGAATGGATCCCAGTTTACCAGGCGTTTACCACGAAAAATCAGACCATCGGAAAAGAGTTTCAGAAATGTGCGTCTCACTGCTTTGGAGCACATCTCATCCAGTGTGAAACGCGTACGCTGCCAATCGCAACTGGCTCCCAGTTTACGTAATTGATTTAGAATTCGTTTTTCATACTGGTCTTTCCATTCCCAGATACGCTCTACTAATGCATCACGTCCGATATCGTGGCGAGTCAGATTTTCTTCTTCTTTCATGCGGCGTTCAACAACCGCCTGTGTCGCGATGCCAGCATGATCGGTTCCCGGCATCCAGAGCGCTTCATATCCTTCCATCCGACGCCAGCGGGTAATCAGATCCTGCAGAGTTCCATTCAACGCGTGACCCATATGCAGGGCACCTGTAACGTTGGGAAGCGGAATCATAATCGTGTGTTGTTGTTTTTCCGGGTTCGGTTCGGCGTGGAAATAGCCTTTCTCTTCCCAGAATTGATACCATTTCTCTTGTGCACTCTCAGGATGATATTGTTTATCAAGCGATTCGGTCATGAGTTACTATTGAGTCTTGTTTGAGGTTTGAGGGACCTGGTTGATGTATGAGTATCATTCGTCAATGAATAGAGCCTGTCGGAGCAGCTAAACATGACTGATCAGACTCAGATATAGCAAAAATAGTTGTTGCGGGCATTATTGAAGGTCGCGGTTTCTGCATTCTAGTCGGAAAAAGTTCCTTTATCCTTATAGAGCTTGTATTCGACGCTATCTACGAGTGCCAGCCAGCTCGCTTCGATGATATTTTCACTGACTCCGATACTGCTCCAGACATCGTGTTCATCTCTACTCTCAATGACTACTCGTACGCGGGCGGCAGTGCCCTCTGCAGAGTTGATGACACGTACTTTGTAATCAACCAGATGCATCTTTTCGAGTGCTGGGTAAGCAGGGCAGAGGGCTTTGCGGAGTGCCGTGTCTAATGCGTTGACAGGACCATCGCCTTCGCCGACAACATGTTCCTGATGACTGTTGACGTTTAGTTTAATGGTCGCTTCTGTAAGCGGTTCATGAGTGTGATCTGATTCAACATTGACTCGATAATGAATTTTCTCGAAGTGAGGTGTGAATGTTCCTGCGACTTTTTTGACGAGCAGATCGAACGAGGCTTCCGCCGCTTCAAACTGATAGCCGATGTTTTCCAGATCCTGAACCTTTTCCAAGATTTTGGTAAGAAGCTCTGGATCATGATCGAGTTTATATTTTGTCGTTTTTGCGACAATGTTGGAACGGCCGGACAGCTCACTGACAAGTACTTTCCGCTCATTACCAACCACTTCCGGTTCGATGTGTTCGTAACTTCTGGCGATACGATTGACGGCGTGAACGTGCATGCCGCCTTTGTGTGCAAAGGCACTACTACCAACAAACGGTTGGCTCGATCGAAAATTCATATTTGCCAGTTCGTAAACATAGCGCGATAGTTCGGTCAGATTATGTAAATTGTTGTCAAGTAGAACCGAATGGCCTTCCTGTTTTGTGACTAGATTGGCGATCACACTAATCAGATCAGCATTTCCACAACGCTCGCCGATTCCATTGACCGTACCCTGAACTTGTACGGCTCCATGCTCTACCGCAGTTAATGAGTTAGCTATTGCGACATCACAATCGTTGTGACAGTGAATGCCCAGAGGGGTTTTCAACTCACTTCGAACGAGGTCGAGATATTTGGCAATGACTTCAGGCAGGCTTCCGCCATTCGTATCGCAGGGGATAATGATATCTGCGCCACCTTCGGCAGCTGCCTTAATCGTTTTTAAAGCGTAATCCGGATTCGCTCGAAATCCATCAAAGAAGTGCTCCGCGTCATAGATCACTTCACGTCCGCACGATTTAATGAAGGAGACTGAATCTGTAATCATGGCCAGATTCTCTTCGAGACTCACTCGTAGAACTTCTGTGACATGCAAATCCCAAGTCTTACCGACGATAGTAACAACGGGTGCCTGGGAGTCGCGGAGTGCCTGCATGCCAACATCATCTTTTGCGGCAATATCTTTACGACGTGTCATTCCAAAGGCAGTGACTTTAGCGTGTTTCAGATCCATTTCTGCGACGCGCTGGAAATATTCTGTGTCTTTGGGATTTGAAAGCGGATAGCCACCTTCAATATAGTCGAAGCCCATTTCATCAAGCTTTACGGTAATTTGCAGCTTATCTTCCAATGAGAAGTTGATGCCTTCTCCCTGGCTGCCATCCCGCAAAGTTGTGTCATACATCTGAATTCGGGCCATCTTAGGGGCTTTCTTTTTCTGTTATTCTTTGAAAATTCAAGAGTCGCTGGTTGATTTAGACTGTATCCTGTTCGAGTCACACTAAAAATAAACCTTTTGCACTATGAAATGATCTCCTGTTATTTTCTTTCAGGTTATCTTGTCACAGTCCTTGATGAGTCTTGGTCAATGCAATAAAAAAACCTCAGGTTGTGACCTGAGGTTCTGAAAATCTGTTAAATTGATAATGATCCTCAAGTCATAGTGAGCCTGTAATTTCGCAAATAATAATAATGCTGCTGACGCAGACGATATTTGAAACAGGCATCATTGACGAAAAGACCTTCTAATCCTAGTGAAAATGGCTAATTATACGCTTTGTAATGGAAAGATCATAAGCAGAGCGGCTGTGGTAGTCAAACAGAATTCACGACTTCAGACATCTTTTAAGGCAATAAGTAAAGAATAATAGGGCGAAATGCCGCGTTATACGAACTCTTCTTCGTATTCTTCTTCTTCATAATCGTCTTGGAAGTCGTTTTGCTTTGCGGCTTCCCATTCATCGATTGTATACAAGACTTCACGTGCCTGTGAGCCGTTGTACTCACCGACAATACCATCTTCTGCCATGTAATCGATCAAACGGGCACCACGACCATAGCCTACTCCAAGTGCTCGTTGTAATAGAGAAACAGAGCCGCGGCCTTCGCGAATAACCACTTCAACTGCCTCATTATACAGGCTGTCCTCTTTACGTTCAGACTCACCACCATTATTCTTCTTTGAGTTTGCGGCTGTGATTTGAGCCAGTTCTGGACTGTATTCTGGTTCCATATCGCCAAAGAAGTCGATTACATTTTCGATTTCTTCATCACTCACGTAGGCTCCTTGAGCACGAGTCAGTTTACTGGTTCCGGGAGCCAGGTAGAGCATATCACCATTGCCGAGCAGAGCATCAGCACCATTTTCATCCAATACCACACGGCTATCACCACGGCTGGCAACCTGAAACGAAATTCGGGCAGGGAGGTTAGATTTAATCAGCCCTGTAATGACATCGACGGTTGGTTTTTGAGTTGCGAGTACCAGGTGAATGCCCACAGCCCGCGATTTCTGAGCCAGACGGATAATGTGTGCTTCCACATCTTTACCTGATGTCATCATCATATCTGCAATTTCATCTGCAACGATCACGATGGAAGGCATTTTTTCTGGCATTTGCTGTGCTTCTTCTGAATCAGGATCAATGTCAGCCAGCTCTAAGATTTTTTGTTTTCCGAGTTTGTTGAAGCTTTCAATGTTCCGAGCACCACAGCGAGCGAGAAGGTCATAGCGTTCTTCCATTTTGTCGACAGCCCACGCCAAAACTGCTTCCGCTTTTTTCATATCGGTAATTACAGGGTGCATCAAATGGGGAATTCGCTTGTAACCACTTAACTCCACCATTTTTGGGTCGATCATCAACATCTTGACTTCGTTGGGAGTCCGCGTCATCAGTAACGAAAGAATGAGTGTATTGAGACAGACACTTTTACCTGTTCCAGTACGTCCTGCAATCAATAGATGAGGCAGTTTAGACAGGTCAGCTGTCAGAGGGCGGCCACTCACGTCTTTACCCATGAATAGTGGAATTCGATTGCGATCTGCTTCTTGAGAACAGGCCTCAATCAGTTCTTTCAAACGTACCATGACTTGCTTTTCGTTAGGAACTTCGACACCCACCGTATTTTTTCCGGGGATAGAAGGCACAACTCGCACTGATGGCACTCGTAAGGCGACCGCGAGGTCATGAGCCAGTGCTGTCACTTTGGCAACACGTAATCCAGGTTTCAAATTGAGTTCGAATAGAGTTAAAACGGGACCGGTATCGATTTCAGAAACTTGAATATCCAAGCCAAAATCGGCGAATGTATTTTCCAAAACTTCGGCTGCTTCTTCCGCTTTTTTCGCTAATAACTCAAATGGAAAGTTTTCCGCTTCTTCCAGAAGTTCTAGCCCGGGCAGCTTATACGAGCTGTTTTTTTTTTGCTCGATGGGTCGAGGCTCGCGCGACAGGCGAAGGCCCGCTGGCGGATTCACTTTGATCGGTTTTCGAACTTTCGCTTTTTTCAGTTTTGGAGCGGCAACGACTTCTTCTTCATACTCTTCTTCTTCATCTTCAGCGACGACATCTTCGTCTTCGTCCTCTTCGTATTCTTCTTCAGCTTCTTCCTCCAATTCTGAAGGGTCACGGCTTAAAATTCGAAACGGAAATGAGAGACAGGAAAAAAGAAACCGGACAGGCATCGTATCAGCTGTTAATAAGAGCCCTGCAAAAAACATGGAAGCTAACAGAATTAAGGAACCAGCAACAGAAAATTTTGCTTCCAAAAATGAGAATCCAAGTGCACCAATATAACCACCACTGCCAATCAGAGGTGTCGTGCTGTTATTGCCTAACATCATTTGACTGACAATACAGACCGAGGCTAAAATCAGCGCAAGTCCAAAGAGTTCTACCATCGCGCCAACTGCCTGTTGACGTGAAAACATACGCATATCAATCACGATCAACGCCAGAAAGATTCCCCAGGCACCTACACCAAAGCCGGTTCGCAAAAGATGAGCGACATGGGCTCCTGTAGTTCCACACAGATTTTGAGCGGCTTCACGGACAGGGTAGACCAGTTGCGCAGGAGGATCAGCGGGGTCATAGCTGAAGAGACTCAGTCCGAGAAAGACTGTGACTGCCAGCAACCCAAGCGCAATTAAATCTGTTTTGAACCGTTGAATGTCGATCATGACGACCAACCTGCAAATCTATACAAAAAATGGAGGCCAATTTATTTAAAAAATGAAATCAACGGCGCGCAAAGCGAACGCAAAAAAGTGCTTACTTTTTTCAGAAGGCATTAGATTTTTGCATGGAAAGAAAATTGTTCCCGTTTGCGAGTAAACCCAAGAACATCAACAAACGGGAACATTTTCACGACTATTGTCTCAATCAGGGGGAATTGAGACGTACCAAACAAAAGTATGTTTTCTGCTAGATGTTGATTTCCTTAACTATTCAAACCTAGCACACGAACGACGGGCATGTCGGAAAAACTCAACAAACTATGTTGCGTTTCTGCCTCATACGAGCGGGTTGATCGGGTTAGTAAAGACAGTTGAAGTTGAAAGGACTGGTTGTGCGAATAGAACAGATTGTAACGTTTGTCATTTCTGATACCGGGGCTTCTGAGTTCAGGTCCGTTTACTGTCCCCTGTTTCTACCACTAGATTGGTAGCATCGGCTTTCGCATTATTTTCCAGCGATGTGTGCTTGTACCCAGGAGATGAGTGATTCTGCTACTTGAGATTTCTCACCAGAATAAGTGGCGACGGTTTCCTGGCTTTGATCGATGACTTCCACATAATTTTCAGTGGAACCGATGGCATTCACGCCGTTGAGGACAATCGCATCGCATTTTTTGCTGTAGAGTTTGCGGACTGCATTGAAGCGAGCATCCTGTGACTCCAGAGCAAAGCCAATCACCCAGCGGTGGCCTTTCTGTGTCCCCAGTTCGGCTAGTACATCAATCGTTTCTACCAGTTCCAAAGTGATCGCTTCGCCGGTTTTGGCGATTTTACCTGGTTTACGGGTTTTAATCCGATAATCACAGACCGCCGCTGTTCCGATAACCCCATCACATTCAGGGAAGAGGGTTTCGCATTGGGCATACATCTCATCCGTCGTTTCAACATGATAGATTTCACATCCTTCAGGTGGAGGCAACCTGACCGGTCCGGATACAAGAGCTACTTCGTGTCCGGCCTGAATCGCAGAATGTGCCAAAGCATATCCCATCTGGCCACTGCTGGCATTGGAAAGATAACGTACGTCATCAAGATATTCACGGGTGGGCCCAGCAGTGATAAGAATTCTCATAAGTTTCGTTTACTTCAAGCGAATTGAAAGTGATCGGCAATGTCTTGAATCAATTTAGTAATTCTTCAATTCGTGTTAAAATCTCTGCAGGCTCTGCCATGCGGCCTTTTCCAATGACCCCACAACTGAGCCAGCCTTCTCCCGGTTCTACGATGTGAATTCCATCCTCTTTGATCTGACGCAGATTACGCTGTACTGCAGGCTTGGCCCACATATCCGCATTCATCGCCGGGGCAATCAGGATGGGGGCAGTACAGGTTAATGTAAGTGTTGAAAGGAGATCCTCAGCCAGGCCATGAGCAAGTTGAGCAATGACATTCGCTGTTGCCGGTGCGATGACAAAAAGTTCTGCTCGGCGGGCCAGGCCAATATGCTCTCCCTGGAAATGTTCTCTAGGGGAAAAACTACCTTGGTATACCGGGCGACCAGTTAATGCTTCGAACGTAGTTGCTCCAATAAACTTTTCGGCCGCCTTGGTCATTACTACACTGACAGCCGCCCCTTTCTGGACCAGTTTACTGGTAAGGTCAGCTGTCTTATAAGCGGCAATCCCGCCTGAAACACCTAATAAAATTTCACGCCCCTGCATGGGTAAATTTCCGGAGCAAATGGATCTGATGAATCAATTAAATCAGATCTTCGAGTGTAGGACCTGCATCATCAAATTCGACTGCATCTAAAGGACTTCCATCATCATTGATCGCAACTTCGCCTGATTGATCCAGATAGATCTTATCTTCCATGATCTCTTTGACGACCACTTCAATATGGTTTTTAGTTTGCATCTCAACCAGTGGCCGCGCCCCTCGGTTGAGAGCGACGATTCGTTTCTGAATAAGTGAAGACAATTTAAATCGACCGCCAACTTTGTTAACGATCTCTTCTTCTTTAAATTCTTCCAGCATTGATTTCTTGCTCCCGTTGTTTCAGGATGGTGCCAATTTCATTGACAGCCCGATCCAGTTCGTCATTAATAATGACATGATTATAATACTCGGCCAACTCCAACTCCTTACGGATCGTTGCGAGCCGTTTTTCGATAATTTCTTCTGATTCCGTCCCTCGATCCCGAATTCGCTTTTCATATTCTTCATCAGAACTCGTTCTGACAAACAGCGTCATGGTCTGTGGAAACTGTTCTTTAAGCTTCAATGTACCTTGAACATCTATTTCGAGAAAGGGCCAGCCACCTTCTTTGGCTGCGCGATCTACTTCCGATTTTAGCGTACCGTACCAGTATCCCAACCCATGTACCTGTTCGCACTCAAGTAATTCGTTATTTTTCCGTCGTTCCTCAAATTCTTCTGGCGTCAGGAAATAGTAGTCCTGGCCATCAATTTCTCCGTTACGTATCGGACGAGTCGTGGCTGAGATGGCTTTGATCAATTTGACAGGAGACTCTTGCAATAGCCGTTTTACGATCGTGGTTTTACCGCTGGCAGTCGGTCCAGAGAGTACGACGATTGGTATTTCTGCTTGAGGATTTGACACGTTACAAAACTCCAGAGCGATCCCTGTGTCGTCTCGATGTTGAATATTTATGGACAAGTTTATATGTTATTCTACGTTTTGGACGTTTTCTCGAATCTTCTCGACAGCAAGCTTCATCTCGATCACAGCATGCGAGATTTCAACATCATTGGCTTTAGATCCGATGGTATTGATTTCTCGAAACATTTCCTGAACCAGAAACTCCAGCTTTTTACCCTGGGATGTTGAGCCGTTCAATATTGTATCAAATTGTTCCAGGTGGCAATCCAGACGGCTGAGTTCTTCATTGATGTCAGAGCGATCTGCAAACAGGCTGACTTCCCGAATCAGGCTGTCTGAATCAAGGTCGACTTCCTGGTCTTCGAGCAAATCGCTTAGTCTCTGATGTAATCGATCTCGATAGTTGGTAACGACACGTGGCGCAATTTCTTTTACGATCTTTAGTTGTTCACAGATTATCTGATTACTGGCAAGAAGATCGGCTTGTGCTGACTCACCTTCCTTTTTACGGAATTCTGTTAAATCTTCCAATGCTTCCCGAAGTGCTTGTTCGATCAATGGCCAATCCGATTCAGGTGTGTGTGATTTTGAGTCGTTGTCAAGAACAGCCCCAGGCAAGGAAAGCAGACTATTAAGATCATCCGGAAGTGGAAGGTGACAGGCCTGAGTGATATTTTTCAGCTGTTCCCAATACTGTTTGACAACCTCTTCATCCAGTAAATAATCACTCGTTCGATCAAGATGATTGATTTTCAGTGTGAGATTAACCGTTCCGCGCGTAATCGAACTCCGCAATTGCTTTTCAATCTGACTGCCAAGCTTTGCGTAAAAATCCGGGTAACGGGTCGATATTTTTAAATAACGGTTGTTGACGGTTCGAATTTCAGCTTGGACCGATAATCGGTCATCTTCTGCTGTCGAACTTCCAAAACCAGTCATGCCTAGCAGCACAACACACTCTTTTCTGAAAACAGGAATCGATGGAAGTTAAGAGAACAGTCTCTCATTAAATTGATTTCATTTATGCCGCGAAGACTAGTTCGATTTTGGTTCAGACTTAGGCTTCTCAGTTTCTGCAGGGGTATCCTGTTTTTTCTCTGCAGGTGTAGTGGCATCTTTGGGTTTGGCTGTATCCGTTTTTTCTTCTGATTTCGTTGTGGATGATTTTTCGTCATCTTTTGGAGCTGGTTCTGTCTTTGACTCTGAAGGAGCCTCAGCTTCTTTTTTGTCTTTGAGGTCTGTATTGAATTTTGGATCTTCTGGTGCTTCAGTAATTAGTGGATCCTGAGCATTCTCTTCACCTGGCTTCATTTCTGTTTTATCAGAAGTCACAGCCGCAGAGCCTCCTGTAAACCTGCCAGAATTATTTCTGGCCACGATTCCGGATACACCAGCTAAGATGACCCAGATGACTGCCATGATGACTGTGATTTTGGTAAACACATCACCGGCTTTGGTTCCTAAAGCACTCTGTCCACCAGAGCCACCAAAGGCGCCCGCCAATCCACCACCGCGTCCTTTTTGAAGCAAGATAATGATGATCAAAAGAATCCCTAAGAACATCAACAGGGTCATCATCAAGTATGAAAGCAGCATTGTGTTATCCTATTGTGGCGATCACGAATGATATTTATTTAAATAGTGCGGACGATTTTCTGAGAAGAAACGATAATTTCAGCGTATCATACCGTAGTAAGCTACGATCTGTAAATCGATTCTGTAACTCGAGTAGAGACGAATCGAGAGAAATTGCCAGCTTAAATTAACTCTCTGCTAATTCAACGGCTGCCTGAATAATAGGGATAAAAAGCTCAGCTTTCAAGCTGGCTCCCCCAACCAGGGCGCCATCCACATTTTCCTGAGAGAGTAATTCTTTCGCGTTATCAGGTTTGACGCTGCCCCCATAGAGAATTCGCGTTGAATCAGCAATCTCTGCAGAGTAGTGATCTTTGAGCCAGTTTCTGAGATATTGATGAGCCGCTTCTGCCTGATCGGGAGTGGCAGTCAAGCCAGTTCCGATTGCCCAGACTGGTTCATAAGCGATCACAATTTTGTCAAAGGCAGCTGAGTTAACACCTTCCAGACCACCTGTCATCTGGGTGTCGAGGACAGCCTCGGTCTGTTCAGATTCACGTTCACTTTGCAGCTCTCCGACGCACAAAACAACCTGAAGTCCAGCATCGAGGGCTTTTTTTACTTTTAAATTAATATCAGCGTCGGTTTCTTTGAGGATATGTCGTCGTTCACTATGTCCAAGTATGACTGAGCGACAACCCACATCAGAGAGCATTTCAGTTGAAATTTCGCCCGTGAATGCGCCAGGCGATTCATGATAACAATTTTGGGCACCAAAACCGACTCCCGATCCGTTTACGATATCACCGATTGTGCTCAGGTAAGGAAAGGGGGGGCAAACCAGCACTTCAACCGCTGTCTTTTCTTTTGGAACTTCAGCTGCCAAAGCTTGGGCCAATTGTGATCCAGTGTCTTTGGTGGTATTCATTTTCCAGTTGCCAGCTACAATAAAGCGACGCATGATTCATCCTGCTAATTAAATGAAGTAAATGTGCTGAAGGTTCTCTGTCTTTTATTTAGTTCTTGACTTCTCTTTCGCTTTCAATATGAAAGAGAAGTGAGAAATTATCCGTATTGTAAAGCATCGGCATACGGAATTTTGACTTCAGAGAGGACATTTTGTGCTGGATAAGTTATTGAGTCAGAAGCAGTGATTCAAGGATACCAGCTGAAAAACCTGAAATGTAACCCTTATTGTCTGGATTTCACGAATTATGAGGGCAAATCAAGGAGACTGCTGATAAAAAGGTGGTTATTCCAAAATGCCACTGCGTGGATAAGAACCCATTGTTTCCAGACGTACCACTCGTTTTTCGAGTTCACTGATGGTTCTTTTAATATGGGCTTCCTGAATATGCCCTTCGAAATCAATAAAGAAGAGATACCCTGGTTCTTCACCTCGTAAGGGAAAGGATTCGATCCAGGTAAGATTGACTTTGTTCTTTTTGAATATTTGCAGCGTATCGGCTAGCGAACCCGCTTTATGAGCAATATGCACTAGAATGGCAGTTCGATCTTTGCCCGTTGGTTCACAGACTTCTTCGCCGATGACAGCAAAACGGGTTACATTGTTGGTGTTATCTTCTATTCCTTCGACGATAATTTGAAGATCATATTCGACTGATGCTTGATGGCTGGCAACGGCAGCTGCACCTGGTTTCGTCGCAGCTAGTTGGGCTGCAGTTGAAGTGCTGGTCACTTCATGTAAGTGTGCTTGTGGCATATTTCTCGAAAGCCATTCACGACACTGGGATAGTGCTTGCGGTTTACTGTAGATTTCCGTGATTTCACTGCGTTCACAACGTGCCAGCAGGTTGTGATGAACAGCGATCAGAACTTCTCCACAAATTCTGAGAGGAAGTCTGGTAAACATATCGAGTGTGTCGACGACGCGTCCATCGGTACTGTTTTCTATGGGTACGACACCAAATTCGGTGTTACCCCGATTTACTTCTTCAAAGACTGCGCCAATTGTATTCACGGGAACCATGTCAGCTTCTTCCCCAAAACGCTCCAGTGCTGCCAAATGGGTATAGCTATACGCTGGTCCAAGATAGGCAACTCGCTGTGGGTGGATTTGTCTGCGAGCAGAACTTAAAATTTGCCGGAAGATTCCTCGAACCGCATTATTGGTAAGTGGTCCAGATGAATTCAGCTTTTCAATGAATTCGCGGAGTTCTTCGTCTGACTTGGGGTCAAACATGGCAGCCCGTGGATCAGGATCTGACTTGATCTGTTTTATCGTCATTGAGCAGCGTTTATTGACCAATTTTACAATTTCACGGTCAATTTTCTTTAACTCGGACTGTATTGAGGCCGGGTTTCTTTTACTGCTACTGCTTTTTCGGGCTGGTTGCTTTTGGGCTGGTTGTTTTTTTACTGCCGCCTTCGATTTGCTTGTTGAGGTGGCTTTTTTAACCGCTTTTTTCTTGGCCATCGGAATCTTTCAGGATGTGAGTCTCGTTTCTGTCTCTCAGAAAATTAACCGCAGCCAGATCACATGCCCTCCCTGGTCGTGCCTTGATGCTTACTGCCAGTTTCACAATTGGATTACAATCCCTTCAGAGCTTCTCAGTTTGGGATTTCTCCCGATCAACAATCTTATTTAAAAATTGTAAGACATTACCTAACAAGCATTTAGGTTGTCAGACGAAAACTGAAAACTTTATATACTGTTTGAATTGATTTTCAAAAAAAATCAACTTAGTCTTCAATTGTTCTAGTTTGTACCGCCGTAATTAAGGGCTGTCAAGCGGTTGAGCCTTACCTCTGAAGTGTTTAGCGTTTATTCTAAGAGCTTGTTTATATAAACTGCCAATATGTCATTCTGACGTGCAGGCAGGCTTGGTTATTGAGGGTGCCAATATGGCATTCTTAATGGTTTGGATTTTCAGTTCGCGAAAACTATTTGGTTTGTAAGTGCTTATTATTAAGTTGTTTAGAGTTTTGTGTTAGATGTTAGAATCGTCTTGGCACATACATTGCTAAGTAAGTAATCAGCTGGTTTCCGGCTAGCTTACTGATTGAAATCATAAGAAGCATACGATTGATGTACATGACAGTGGATTTCGTTTTGCGACAGTGTCTAGTACAGATCTGAATTAGGAATAAAGAAAGAGGGGAAACTCGAATGTCGTCTCAAGGTGAAAAGATCATTGGAATTGATTTAGGAACCACAAACTCAGTGGTTTCCATTATGGAAGGTGGGGAAGCCAAAGTGATTCCTAACTTAGAAGGGAATCGGATTACCCCTAGTGTTGTCGCATTTACCGATAAAGGGGAGACGCTCGTGGGAGAGCCGGCAAAACGTCAGGCTGTGACTAATCCCAAGAATACCGTTTATTCCGTAAAGCGATTTATGGGACGTCGGCACAACGAAGTGCAGAGCGAAGAAAAAATTGTCCCCTATAAAATTATTGGTGGACCTGAAGACTATGTCAAAATAGAGGCAGGTAGTAAAACCTACACCCCGCCAGAAATTTCAGCTTCGATTCTACGGAAATTGAAAGAAGCCGCAGAAAGCTATCTGGGACATAAAGTCAACAAAGCGGTCGTTACTGTTCCCGCTTATTTCAATGATGCTCAACGACAAGCGACCAAAGACGCGGGACAGATTTCTGGTTTGGAAGTTTCGCGAATTATCAATGAACCGACAGCCGCTGCACTGGCCTACGGTTTGGAAAAGAAGAACGACGAAAAAATTGTCGTGTTCGACTTTGGGGGTGGAACGTTTGACGTTTCCGTTCTGGAAGTCGGCGATGAAATCATTGAGACTCTGAGCACGAATGGTGATGGTCATCTGGGGGGGGACGACTTTGACGAAGAGTTGATCAATCATATTGCAGATGCGTTCAAGAAAGAGCAGGGAATAGATCTGCGAGATGATGCAATGGCATTACAACGTTTACGCGAAGCCGCTGAAAAAGCGAAGAAAGAATTGTCTTCTTCTCAATCAACAGACATTAATTTGCCTTTTATTACTGCAGATAGTTCAGGCGCAAAACACTTGCAAATGGCGATCACCCGTTCTGAGTTTGAGAAGTTGATTGATCCTCTTGTAGAGCGTTGTCGAAAGCCTGTTGAACAAGCAATGAAAGATGCAGGACTTGATTCGAGTCAAATCGATGAAGTTGTGTTGGTTGGTGGATCAACGCGTGTTCCCAAAGTTCAGGAATTCGTTAAGAAAATCTTTGGGAAAGAGCCACACAAGGGAGTGAATCCTGACGAAGTGGTTTCTATTGGCGCTGCTATTCAAGGTGGTATTATTTCTGGCGACGTCCAGGATGTTGTGCTGTTAGATGTCACTCCGCTGTCTTTGGGAATCGAAACCGAAGGGGGCGTAATGACGAAACTGGTTGAACGTAACACAACCATTCCTGTGACCAAGGACCAAGTATTTTCGACAGCAGCCGACAACCAAACTGCCGTTACAGTCCGCGTTTTCCAAGGAGAACGGCAGATGGCTACCGACAACCGTTTGTTGGGGCAGTTTAATCTGGAAGAAATTCCACCAGCACCTCGTGGAGTTCCACAGATTAAAGTGGTATTTGATATTGATGTAAATGGAATTTTAAATGTCTCGGCAAAAGATGTTGCTACAGGTAAGGAAACTTCTGTCAGGATTGAGCAGTCCAGTGGTTTGTCTGAAACCGAAATTGAAGAGATGCAGAAACAGGCAGAAGCCCACGCCGATGAAGATAAGAAAAAATTCGAGTTGGCTGAAGCCAAGAATAATGGGTCTCGACTGATTTATGAAGTAGAGAAACTGTTGAAAGAACACGCTGAGAAAATTGATGATTCTTCCAAGTCAGCGATTGAGGCATCAGTGAAAAAAGTGAACGATGCGATCGGTACTGAAGATGCAGCGGCAATCAACTCTGCCTGCGAGGAATTACAGCAGGCAACTCATGCTTTTACAGAGCAGATGTATAAAGAGAGTCAGGCTGCAGGAGCCGATAGTACTTCCGCCGAGGGCGGAGACGCTGCTGCTCCCGCTGAGGAAGAAGATGTAATTGATGCAGAATTTGAGAAAAAAGACTAGAACAGATTTCGTTTTAGTGCTTTACCGAGAACAGGAGGCGGGAGCTCAGGTTTTATTCTGAGTTCCCAACTTCTAAGTAAATAAGACTTTTTCTACTTAATATATTTTGTTTTACATAATAATTTTTTTGTAGTCATGTAGATTAGCAGGTTCATTTTTTCCCACCTCACTGGGCCTGTTCCTTAAACAAAAAACTAAATTCCTAAAAACATTACTTGTCAGCTGGTTATTCACAAAGATAATCCAAGCTGTTGAGTTGCTGCGCAATATTGGAAAAGAATTGGAGGAGCATTATGGCGTTTCGATTTGAAAAGTTGACTGTAAAAGCTCAAGAAGCAGTACAGCGTGCCCAACAAACGGCTGAAGATTTTGGCCAGCAGGAAATCAAGCCTTTGCATTTGCTCAAAGCGCTGTTGGACGAAGAGCAGGGCGTTGTGAAACCTCTGATTCAAAAGATTGGTGCCAATCTTCCTCAGCTTCAAAAAATGGTAGATGACGAAATTCAACGCTTGCCAAAAGTAACCGGAGCGATGACCCAGGTGGGGATTGGTCAGGCATTGCTTCAGGTCCTTCAAGCTGCTCAGGATCGTGCTGATCAGATGCAGGATGATTTTGTCTCGACAGAACATCTGCTGTTGGCTTTTACTACTGTAGATGATCAGGCAAAACGTCTTTTAGAATTAAATGGCATTGAAGAAGGCGATGTGTTGTCTGCTTTGCAGGCTGTGCGAGGTGGTCAACGAGTGACTGATCAAAGTCCCGAGGAAAAATACCAATCGCTGGAGCAATACGGTAAAGACCTTGTGGAACTGGCACGGCAGGGAAAAATCGATCCTGTGATTGGCCGCGATCAGGAAATTCGACGGGTCATTCAAATTTTATCCCGTCGTCGAAAAAATAATCCGGTTTTGATTGGTGAAGCGGGAGTTGGAAAAACAGCAATTGTTGAAGGGCTCGCACATCGTATTGTGATTGGCGATGTCCCCCAGAATCTTAAGAATAAACGGGTGATTGCTCTAGATATGGGGGCACTTATAGCGGGCACGAAATACCGTGGTGAATTTGAAGATCGTTTGAAGGCAGTTCTTAAAGAAATCGAACAGGCCAAAGGGGAGATCATCCTGTTTATTGATGAATTGCATACGGTTGTAGGAGCAGGGGCAGCAGAAGGGGGCGCGGATGCTTCCAATTTATTGAAACCGGCATTAGCGCGCGGAGAATTACATTGCGTGGGAGCCACGACTCTCGATGAATACCGCAAACATATCGAAAAAGACCCCGCTTTAGAGCGACGTTTTCAGCCGGTGATGGTACAGGAACCGACTGTGGAAGACACAATTTCCATCTTGCGTGGCTTAAAGGAACGCTACGAAACGCATCATGGAGTGCGCATTATGGATGATGCGTTAATCAATGCAGCGACATTATCGGACCGTTATATCAACGATCGTTTTCTACCCGATAAAGCCATCGACTTAGTGGATGAGGCAGCCAGCCATTTGCGGATGGAAATGGATTCGATGCCTGCTGAAATTGACGAGGCAACTCGTCAGTTAACTCGAATGCAAATTGAAGCGACGGCTCTGGCAACGGAAACGACGGCGGATAGTAAAGAGCGTCTGGAAGAATTAAGAAAACAGATCGCCGACCGTGAGGAGAGCGTCAATGCGCTAAAGACCCGTTGGGAAACCGAGAAGGAAGCCTTGTCTGGTTTACAGCCATTGAAGGAAGAGATTGATCGATTGAATACAGCTTATGAACAGGCATTTAATCGAGCGCAACAAACAAATTCCAATGAAGACTTTACAACTGCTTATAATGCAGAACAGGAGTTAAATACAGCGCGGAAACGCTTGTCAGAAATGGAAGAACGGGTTGCAGAACTCGGTGATGTCGGTGGCGAACGCTTGTTGCGCGAGGAAGTGACGCCGGAAGATATTGCCAAAGTGATCAGTATGTGGACCGGGATTCCCATTTCGAAAATGTTACAGGGAGAACGTGAAAAGTTATTGAGAATGGAAGAGGAAATCCATCAGCGTATGATCAATCAGAACGAAGCTGTTGAAGCGGTTTCCAATGCGGTCAGGCGTTCTCGTTCCGGCTTACAGGATCAGAATCGTCCCATCGGTTCATTTATGTTCCTGGGACCCACGGGAGTGGGAAAAACGGAATTATGTAAGGCACTTGCCGGATTTCTGTTTGATGACGAACGCAACATGATTCGTATCGATATGAGTGAATTCATGGAGAAACATTCCGTGGCAAGACTCATTGGTGCGCCTCCAGGATACGTCGGTTACGAAGAGGGGGGGCGATTGACGGAAGCGGTACGACGCCAGCCTTATTCTGTCATCTTGTTGGATGAAGTAGAGAAGGCCCACCGTGATGTGTTTAACATTCTCTTGCAATTACTCGATGATGGACGATTGACAGATAGCCATGGGCGAACTGTAGATTTCTCAAATACAATTGTTGTGATGACGTCTAACATTGGCAGTCAGACGATTATGGATTTATCTGGTAAGGAGGATGAGCAGTTGATCCATAACCGTGTGATGGATGCACTGCAGCGCGAGTTTCTACCTGAATTTTTAAATCGAATTGATGAAGCGATTGTCTTCCATCCGCTCGGACGTGAAGAAATTCGCCAGATTGTGGAATTACAATTAAAGAATTTAGCCGCTTTAGTGGAAGAGAATGGGTATACATTGGATGTGTCTGATGCCGCTAAAGATTTGTTAGCGGAAGAAGGTTATGACCCCACGTATGGAGCGCGTCCTTTAAAGCGTACGATTCAGCAGAATATCCAAAATGAACTTGCGAATAAGTTACTGTCGGGAGAATTTTCAGAAGGTGCCACAATCTATGTGAATGCTCATGAAGGATTGTACCTGTTCTCTGAAAAGTAACGGTTCATGATCAGTTCGATTATTATTTGAATCGTCGTTTTGTGGTGAGTCTCTTAAGCCACAACTTTATTCGTCAGTATTAGAATGTAACGCAAGACGATTTCCTTCGCTATCGAGAATGAGGGCTCGAAAGCCGTGCGGACCAATAGAGTGAATCGGTTCGATCACTTTTCCTCCCTTGGCTTCGGCCTGTGTTACTGCATCCCGAATGCGATGATCGACATTCATATAAACCAGGATCCCTTTGTCAGCAGAGATTGCCGATTCATCAAGGATCAGACAAGCACCATTGCCTTGTTCATGATCCAAAACGCCGAATCGAGTTTCATTGAATTGTTCGCAATGAACTTTTACGGAAAGAACTGCTGAATAAAATGCTGCAGCTCGATCAAGGTCAGCCACGGGTATATCGAACCAGACAGCTCGGTTGTGAGTTGAATTGAAGTCTGCCATTTCAATGATCCCCTCAGCGCAAGAAAAAATGACGCTCACTTCAATAAAACGAGCGTCTACTTCAATGATCGATTATAAGAAGGGATCTCAGGCAGATTCTTCTAATACAACAAAAGGGCTGATTTTGCGAACTTTTTCTTTGATCGCTTCTTTTTCCGCAGAGTCTTTTGCCTTGGCGAATTTTTCCCGAAGTTGTTTCAGTTTATGCTTCCGGATTCGACGTTGGGCCAGTTCGCGCCCCTTTTCAACACGTCCCATTTCTTGTGTATTCCTGGTAAAAATGAAAGTATGGTATTGGTCTTATGTATATGTTCTGTCTTCGTTAGCTGATTTTAACATCTATTGAAACAGGGGGCAACGATCAGAGCAGGGCATTTTTCAGAGTCCTTAAGAGAAGCGTATGCTCTGGATTCGGGTTGACCCATTTGTGTTTCCTTGATATTTCTTGCCTCTACATCTCTCTATTCTTTTGACCTCTCCCCATTAATTAATTCTGACATCTGCCCATGGTGGGTGAACTCCACCAGATAGAATCTACATACCTACTTCATTATTCATTTGGAAGACTCAGTTATGCCATTTCAGTCTTTGAGGGCTGTTTTTCTCCTGATAGTTACATCAGTGGTTGTATTGAGCAGTATGACTGGTCGTTTTGCTTATGCTCAGGGACGACTTTCTGAGTTGGGAGCAAAGAAAGCAACAAATCGTGAGTCTTATCGTCGTCACCAAACGATATTTGCACCGCGTGATCAGGATATCAAGCAAATCAGCCAGTCGCCTCAAGTTCCCGAAGTTTTAGATGCTGAAGCTCGTGAGGCGTTAGGAATTCCTCCCCAATTATTGGAATCCGATGATTCCTGGAGTGAGTCGGAAGATGAATGTCTCGAATGCGAAACGTTTGTGCCATTAATTTCTCATAAACGTGCCACGGCTAATGTGACCTGGTTACCTGGTACAGGTGATGATTTAGGAATTTTCAGCCTGAGTTTATCCGAAGCTTTGGAACTACCTCGTTATGAAGGATTCACCATCACACCCCGGTTTGGCGTGCATTATCTGGATGGTCCTGTACGAACTGATTTACCAGCCAGGGTCTACGATACCTCGGTTGCCTTTCGTTGGTTCAATAAATTCAACGAGAAATGGTCATATGAACTCGAAGTAGCACCTGGGGTTTATAGCGACTTTAAAAACGTGACGACTGATTCTCTCAGAATTACCGGAAGAGGGCTCGCCTATTATATGCACTCTCGTTCCAAACAGTTTGTGTTTGGGGTGGTTTATATCGATCGTGAAGATCTCAAATTATTACCTGCTGCCGGTATGATCATGTGGTTTAGTGAAGGATCACGTCTAGAGCTTATTTTTCCAAAACCCAAGTTCACTTATCGTATCGAGAAGAGTGAGGCGCGAGAACGTTGGTTGTATGTAGCTGGTGAATTTGGGGGTGGTTCGTGGGCGATTCGTCGCGCAGGAACGGCAGTTGATGACGTTGTGACATACAACGATCTAAGATTGATTGGCGGAATCGAGACAAAGCATACCAATGGAATGGTGAGCCAGTTTGAAATTGGTTATGTGTTTAATCGTAAGCTGGAATATTTATCGAACAACGGCAATTATGACATCTCTCCCACGGGGATGATTCGCTATCAACTCACATTCTGAAACTTATAAATCGCATTGAATGTCGATCCATGTGCGTTTCTCAAACGATTCCAGTACGGAGTCAGCGACAAGTTGAGCTGAAGCCCCATGATCAAATCCAGGGATGGCGTCCCGTTCTTCCACAATGGCTGATACAAATTCGTAGGCCAAATCGTAACGGAATACGGTACTGGGTACACCCTCATGTGGCTTGCGTGGACTGCCTTCAATAACCAGAAATTCATCCGGTACCGGAAGTTTTTCCATTGTTTGTCCAGGCTTACCGATCAAGATGTTATTGGGGTCTGTCAATTGATAGGCGGCGGAACCTTCGGAGCCATTTACTTCTGCCCATTCATAACCAAAACCATCATTGTGATAGCCTTTCATTAACGTACTCCCTTCCCAGACTCCAACTGCACCATTTTCGAATTGTCCTATTAAGGAAGACCAGTCATCAACTTCAGATGGTTCGCAAGGTTGACCTTCTGCAGTTTTGTCTCGCGGAACAAATTGCGCAACTGCACCACAAATGCTTTTAATCGGACCAAGTAAATCCTGGGCAAAGTCGATGCGGTGAATAGTCATATCAAACAGGTCACCTGCTCCGGCTAACTTTTTACTTTGTCGCCAGCCCCAACTTGACTCAGGCCAATCGAGAAAGCGTTGGCTACGGAAGTGACGGGGAGTCCCCAGTGCTCCTGATTCCACAAGATGTTTCACATAACGCATGGAAGGGGCAAAGCGATATGTGAATGCCGTCATATGTCGCAGGTTGGCATCGCGAGCGGCCCGATACATTTCAGCCGATTCTGTATAATTTAATCCTAAGGGCTTTTCACACATCACATGTTTTCCCCCTCGAATGCAAGCCATTGCGATTTCATGATGTGTAAAGTTGGGAGTGGCGATGATGACCGCGTCGATTTCAGGATCTTCAGCAATTTCTTCATACTTGGTAGAGGCTTTGGTTTTTCCCCAATCGGATTGGCGCTGTGCCAGTAGTTCTGAGTTAGGATCACAAATCGCAGCCAGTTCTGCTCGCGGATCGAGATCGATGCCGGGGACATGGTGATAATCAGAGACGGCACCAGCACCAATAATGCCGATACGAATGGAGTCTGTCATAAATACGCCTTTAGTGTGATGTTGATTTGAATTAGTAGAATGCTCGTTTAGTCCCGGTGCAATCGGGAAAGCAGGGCAAAGGCTTCCTCTTTTGTATGAATGATTTCATCTAGCTGCGCATCTTGAATTTTAGTGAGTAGTTCCTTGAATTCAGGACCTGATTTGATTCCAAACTCGATCAAGTCATTACCTGTGATGAGCGGAGGAGGATTCAAAACTTCGGTGGGTGTATGATCTCGATACTGACAACAAAATTCAAGGTCGTCCAGAGGTTGTTTTTGAGAAGTAAGATCCGCTTTGACCAGTTCAATCAGGTAGGGACAATTTTTATGAGCCAAAAGTCGTTTGAGTCGTGAGAGCTTGAATGATGGGGCGCTTTCCAGACTGTTTCGATGCTGAATCAACCAATAAATCAGAGAGGTTTCATGATTGGAAAAGCGAAGTCGTTTGCAAATATCATGAATGATATCGAGCTGATGGGTGCTATCTTCGTGAGGCAAATCCAACAATAAGGTAGCGAATGACAACTCAAAATTGATGAGTGTGAGACCTTTCAGACGAAGAAGCGTTTGGTCCCACAAGGGCTGTTTTTCTGAATCTTCCCATAAGGGAGCTAATTCAGGAATAATTGATTTTAACAATTCGGAACTCTGAACAAGTTCTATTGCATAACTGCGATTGGGGTGAAGCAGCATTTTTCTTAATTCACCGGAAATCCGTTCCGGGCTCACTACACAGATTTCATTCGCCATTGTTTGAATTGCTTCAAATGTGACCTGATCCAGACGAAACTGAAGTGTGGAAGCAAAACGAATCGCGCGTAGCAACCGAAGTTTATCTTCCTGCATCCGTTTCAGCGGATTTCCAATGGCACGAATGATTTGTTGATTAAGGTCAGATTGTCCTCCCACGTAATCATAGACTGATTCAGTTAGGGGATCATAAAACATGCCGTTGATGGTAAAGTCACGACGGTGGGCATCTTCTTCAGCTGTTGTAAACGTCACGTGTTCTGGACGCCGCCCATCAAGATAGGGGCCTTCACTACGAAACGTAGCTACTTCAACATCACAGTCTGAATGTGGACCGCGGACGATAATGACGCCAAAACTGGCGCCTACGGCTAAAGTTTGCCGTTTCCCAAACAAATTACGAACTTCATCTGGTAGAGCATTGGTTGCGACATCGTAATCCTGTGGTTTTTTCCCCAGTAGCAGGTCGCGAACACAGCCTCCCGCCCACAGGGCTTGGTAACCTGCATTCCGTAATTTGCGGACAATGTCCAACGCGACCTTGTATGGTTCAGTTTGTTTCATGGATCTTGGATTGATTAAATGCGCACGACTTTTTTGAGTATGTGTTTAATAATAGCAAGTTCTGGTGAGTTATCGACTTATGATCGTCTTTTTTTGTTATATATTGCCGGGTCTCTTATGGATACCGTTTAAATCAGAGGTTTGTAGGGACAGAAAAGTGGAGCAGGGGTTCATAAAACGGACTTCGCAAAAATGAGTCGATTCCGTATGATTGATCGTTCGGTTTAGTTCTTCAAGAACAATAGAGTCATTTTTCAATGAGACTCAGAATCATTCAATTTGTTGCAGGATTAGAAGTTTTGAGAGGTACTCACAGTATTCGCTTTGATGGAACCTGTTTTTGGGTTCTTCATCGCAGGAAGGAGTTTGGTCCATTCGATTATGAATGGAGCAAAGACTTCTCTGGTGTAGAGTTTATGTACTCCGGCCATAAATTTGGCGAATACTGTAGTGCGGATGAGATCTTCGCAGACCTAAAGCAGTTTTCGCTTCCGATGAGCGTGGTCGAAGTTGCCAGCTTAACGATCGGTACGGTCTTATATGGTGTATTGAATGGTCTCCGAGAACCGCTCTGGAAAGAACTCTTAAGGCAGCGCCTAGATGCGAGTGGTTTTCAACACTTTTCGATTCGGGAAGATGGCCCTGAGCGGCTGACTGGCTAAAAAGCGGGAATCGACATTTTTTCAATATTCGTCTTCCGCATTCGAATTCAGAGTGTCTCGCAAATTTTCTCTCTTTAAGCTTTTTAGAAATCGTCATATGTGTATATTTTGATTTGAGATAAGTTGCATTTTAAAAATTGCAATTGATTTTAAACGCTTGTTTAATACAATTGTTTGAAACAGTGTTTTAAATATCATTCTTTATCGATTTAGATTGTGTGGTCAAGTTGAGTCTCATGCGCTAAAAAGAGATGGAACTTTCTATATGTCATCATTTAATGTTCGTGACAAATTACTTGAAGTAGCAGGACCCGTTTTTTCAGAAAAGGGGTTTGAAAAAGCGACTGTGCGCGAAATCTGTCAGAAAGCAGACGTGAATCTTGCTAGCGTGAATTATTACTTTGGAGATAAAGAACAACTTTATCTGGAAGTGATCCGTCTCGCAAAAGAGATGGGGATTTCTCGTGCACCGCTTCCAGAGT
Source organism: Gimesia aquarii (assembly GCF_007748175.1). Lineage (NCBI taxonomy): Bacteria > Pseudomonadati > Planctomycetota > Planctomycetia > Planctomycetales > Planctomycetaceae > Gimesia > Gimesia aquarii. The sequence goes on along the minus strand of NZ_CP037422.1, from coordinate 3,659,723 downwards.
GGTCCTCTGACACTTCTCCCGAACAAAAACTTCGAGACTGGGTCACTACATTGGTGATGAGGATGTTAGGAACGGATTCCTGGAGTAATCATTTGATAATGCGTGAGGTATTGGAGCCAACCAAGGCCTGCGAGCATCTTATTCAAGAACACTTTCGTCCTTTTGTAAATATTGCAGATTCCATATTGCAGGAGATGCTGGGCGAAGAAGTCCCTGAGTATCGTCGTATGCAGTGTGTTTTCAGTATCGCTGCTCAATGCCAGTTTTACCGTGTCTCTGAAAGTCTGGTGACATTGATGCTAGGCAATGAAGAAAAAACCGCTCATTACGATGTCGAATGTTTAATTGAACACGTTCTACAGTTTTCTCTTGCAGCAATCAAAAATTTGAAACAGGAAATGGCTCTTTCCGAAATGGAATCTTCTTCAACCGTTCATAAAATCTGAATCTTATCAAACGAAAATAGAGTAAATAAAAATAAAAAAATTTCTAAGAAAAGCTTTTTGAAATTTTAGCAGGTTGTTTTGAGATGATCGCCTTGGCATCATCCTTTTCGAAATAATACACATCTACTTGAATTCACAAATGGTAATTGACTCATTCCGTCAATTACCACTGTGATGCGTTTCAATATAGAAAATGGTCATGTCAGATTTGAAAACTCAAAAATCAAGAAGTTTATTCAACAAGCTTAAACACATTCTGTTACCAGTGGTCATTATCGCCCTTGGTGGTGGAAGTCTGGTTGTCCTCATGGCGATGAAAAAAGAGCCTGAGAAAAGTGAAAATACACTTGCCAGTTTGGCGCCATTGGTTTCGACTGAAACCATCGATTTTTCTGATAAAGGAATCACGATTACCGTTGATGGGGTTGTTGTACCTTCCAGAGAGGTCAAACTCGCAGCAGAAGTTTCTGGGAAAGTGATTTACACTCAGAATGGCTGTAAAGTTGGAAATATTGTTCGCAAGGCAACCGAACGACAAGATGCAAATACACAAAATTTACTAATTCAAATCGATCCTGAGAACTATGAACTGGAAGTAAAGCGTCTGACTCAGGAACTTGCTCAGGCACAGAATGCCATCGATGAATTAGAAGTCGAAATCGATAATGAAAAAGCGATGATTGACTTGGCGCATGAAGAGGTGCTCCTACAGAAAACTCATCTGAATCGCGTCGAAAAACTACGTACGAAAAATGTCGTTTCAGACTCTGAATATGATGAAGCCAAACGGACAGAACTTTCAGCTCGTAATTCGCTACAAAAATTAACCAACCAGACAGATCTACTCAAGTCACGCCGAAAACGAATGGAACACGCCCGTGATCTGGTGGGAGTTCAACTGGCCAGAGCGAAACTGGACCTGAGTCGTACGCACATTTATTCTCCCATTAATGGTGTTATTGTAGAAGACTCTGTCGAAAAAGATGGTTATGTTAAAGCGGGCGATCCATTAGTTACAATTGAAGATACTTCTGCTGTGGAAGTACGCTCGAACCTGCGAATGGAAGAGTTATACCAACTCTGGCAGCATGCCGCTCAATCGGCAAAAAAAGGTCAGTTATCCTCAGCGGAATCTCAGGGTAACCGACATGATTTAGGCTATCAACTTCCTCAGCTTCCCGTTAACGTCACTTATGAATTGGGAGGTCGAAAATTTATCTGGAAAGGCAAACTCTCTCGCTATGATGGGATTGGCCTGGATGAAAAAACGAGGACTGTTCCCTGTCGTATTGTCGTTTCAGATCCCAAACCATCTCAAATTTTGGTAAATGGCCAACCGGCAAGTAAGATTGTTGGTGCGCCTCCTTTAACACGTGGCATGTATGTCTCCATTGAAATTCCCCTTAAAGGAAATGTTTCTTTATTGAAAATTCCTGAAACAGCAATTCGCCCGGGCAATCTGGTCTGGGTTATTAGAGAAGGAAAACTGCATGCGGAAAAGATCCGCGTTGTGGATACGAGCGCTAACCAATTGCTGGTTGAACTGGGAGCTTCCGGGTTAAGGCCGGGGGACCAAGTTGTTACATCCCCACTGAGTGTTGCGAATGAAGGTATGCTGGTTCGTAAAGGAGAGGTTGAATGAGGTCAATCATCAAATGGGCGATCAATAACTCGCCTGCAATGAATACTTTGATGGTTACCGTTTTGGGGGTAGGGCTTGTCTCATTAATGTTCATGCGCCGTGAAGTCTTTCCGGAGTTTGAACTGGAAATTATTCTGGTATCCGTTCCTTATCCAGGAGCAAGTCCTGATGAAGTCGAAGAGGGTATCTGCCAGAAAATGGAAGAAGCTGTCCGCTCGATTGATGGTATCAAAAAGATGACCTCGATTGCCAACGAAGGTTCAGGATCATTGGTTCTAGAATTACGGGCTGATGTACCTGATGTCCAGAAAGTGTTAAACGAGGTTCGGTCTGAAATTGATCGTATTCCCAGTTTTCCTGAACTAGCTGAAGATCCGGAAATCCAGCAAGTTACGTTCAGGCAGGTAGCGATTGAAGTAGCCGTTATTGGCCCTGATAACGAAGGTGAGGACAGTGGCTGGGAGCTACGTGCTGTTACCGAGCAAATTCGAGACGAGTTATTACAATTAAAGTCAGTCTCGCAGGCAAACATTGCAGGCGCTCGTGATTATCAGATAGATATTGAAATTCCTGAAGCGACGCTCAGAAAATACGGACTTAATCTGAAAGATGTGGCGCGGACTGTTCGCAGAGAAAATCTGGAACTACCTGGCGGAAAGTTGATTACCGACTCACAGGTTCTGTTACTGCGCGGAAAGAATAAACACCTAATCGGAAGTGAAATCGAGAAAATACCACTAGTAACTGAAGAAGGGGGAGTTGTCTTAACGGTTGGCGATTTGGGACGTGTTCAAGATGAATTTGCTGATACAACCATGGTCAGTGAAATCAATGGAAAACCTGCTTTGTCAGTTGCTGTAGAACGAACTGCTCAGGAAGATCTGCTGGCAATAGTCGAAGAAGTTCGTGACTATGTAAAAACTGCCAATTTACCTCCAGGTTATTCATTGAAACTGTGGAAAGATCAATCGGTTGACGTACGTGATCGTATGCAATTATTAAGTCGTAACGGATTGCAGGGGCTGCTTCTGGTTTTTATTACACTGGCTATCTTTCTGGAATTTCGTCTCGCCTTCTGGGTTGCTCTCGGCATTCCAATTTCGATGTTTGGTGCCTGTATTGTGCTTTATTATACTGGGCAAACGTTAAATATGCTTTCCATGTTTGCGTTCTTAATGGCACTGGGGATCGTCGTTGATGACGCGATTGTTGTCGGGGAAAATATCTATGAGCATCGTCAGATGGGTAAATCAAAGCTGAAGGCCGCCATTGATGGGGCGACTGAAGTATTGCCTTCAGTTTGTGCGTCTGTGACAACAACAGTGATCGCATTTATGCCTTTATTGTTCGTTTCAGGAATCATGGGAAAATTTATAGCAGTAATGCCAATTGCCGTAATAGCGATGTTGGTGATTTCCCTTTTAGAAAGTATTTTTATTCTCCCTTGTCATTTAGCGCATGGAAAATTGAGTACAGAAAAGAAAGTTAGCTATGTTGGGCAAAAGTTAAACTCGTTCATTGATCGGTGTTACACACCTGTCTTAAGATCGGCATTGAATTACCCCTCTTCAGCTTTAGCGGTAGCAGGAGCGCTGATGTTAGTGTCTGCTGGACTGATTTTAGGGGGGTTCGCTCCGTTTAATATCTTTCCCAAAACTGATTATCGCATGATTGAAGCGACTGTTGAATTTCCTGATGGAACTCCTCAAGCAGTAACAGGAGACGCAACACTTCATATTCAAAAGACATTTGAAGAGTTCAATCGAGATTACCAAAAGCAGCATGGAAATTCTTTGATCAAGTTGGTCCGTAGAAATATTGGTTTTGGGACTAGAGACGAATCTGGCGGTGCTGTTGGTGGATCTGTGGAAGGCAGTCATGTTGGCAAGGTCAGTGTTGAGATTGTAGAAGCCCACGAACGGACTCTTGGTAGTGAAGAGATTCTTGATCTCTGGAGAGAAAAAGTGGGTGAAATTCCTGGTGTGGATCGTCTCACTTTTAAATCTCCCTCGATGGGACCTGGCGGCAAGCCGATAGAATTTAAGCTATTGGCAAATGGAGAACATCTGGATGAACTAGAAGCCGCCGTCGAAGAAGCAAAGCAGGAACTTGCGAAATATCCGGGGGTCAAAGATATTAACGATGACTCCAGTCCCGGAAAGTGGGAGTTTCAAATTAAAATCAAAGACAAAGCACGCGCTATGGGAGTTCCATTGGCGGATGTGGCAGAGACTGTGCGGGCAACCTATTACGGTGAAGAAGTAATGCGGCTGCAACGTGGTCGACACGAAGTGAAGTTAATGGTCCGTTATCCGGAAGAAGAACGACGATCGTTGATGGGGTTTGATGACATTCGAATTCGGACCGGAGACGGTGCGGAACGACCTTTAACAGAATTAGCTGAAGTAACCGTGAAACGAGGTTACTCGGAGATCAACCGGATCGATCAACAACGCTCTATCACTGTATCTTCAGATTTGAATGAGAAAAAAGGGAACGCCAGCGAAATCGTCAAGTCATTGAAAAAGCCGGGAGGCTTTATGGATCAGTTGATGGCGAAATATCCTGATGTGCGTGTACGCTGGGAAGGGCAGCAAGAGCAAACAGACGAATCAGTGGATAGTTTGATCATCGGTCTTCTTATTGCTCTGGCGTCAATGTTTGCGTTATTGACAATAGAATTTCGTTCTTATGTTCAACCTCTCATTGTTCTCGGGATCATTCCTTTTGGAGTGATCGGTGCCGTCTTTGGACATGCGCTACTAGGTATGGAATTGACACTGTTTTCCTTATTCGGCCTGGTTGCTTTGACAGGTGTGGTAGTCAACGATTCAATCGTACTGATCGATTTCATCAATCACCGCATTGCAGATGGACTTCCTTTAAAGGATGCATTAATTGATGCGGGGCGTCGTCGTTTTCGACCTGTGTTATTGACATCAATGACGACAATTGTTGGATTGGCGCCGATACTCAAAGAGACTTCATTTCAGGCACAGATCCTGATTCCGATGGCCGCCAGTCTCATTTTCGGATTGATATTAGCAACAGGTCTGGTTCTTTTCTTAATTCCCACCTATTATTACCTCTATGCACGGTTCATGGGAGCAAGTCCTGATGAGCCTTGGGACCGAAAAATTGATGACTCGGTTAAAAGACAAGAGTATAATACCAACGAAAGTCAAGTGATTGAGATTGCACCATTGCAGTCTTAAGGTTTTGCTGTGTGGTCAAATGAATACACTCTTGCTTATCAATAAGATCTCTGGTTAGTATACGCCGAGAATTATAATCGAAGAGTCTGTCTATACAGGCAAAAAGAAGTCCATCTTCTTTCAGGTTTGAATGATGAAACGCGTTTTACTTAAGTCAAAAATCCATCGCGCTACGGTTACTGAGGCCAATCTGGAATACAATGGAAGTGTTACCATTGATCAGGAACTGATGGATGCTGCTGACATCGTAGAGTATGAGCAGGTACAAATTTATAATATCACTTCCGGAACTCGTCTAACCACGTATGCGATTTCAGGCGAGTCTGGTTCAGGTGTGATTTGTATCAATGGTGCTGCTGCTCACTTAGTTCAGCCTCAAGATTTAGTCATTATCGCCAGCTACGCCGAGTACAAAGTCAAGGAGTCTGGTAAACACCAGCCGAAAGTGGTTCTGGTAGATGGACAAAATCATCCTGTTCCAGCAGAGATGCCCATTGCTTTTGGTTCCAAATGAGTGGATAGCATTAATTTTAAGCTGATTTGCTGATTTTGCTAGCAGCCTTATCTAAATATACCGAATGAAGTAAGCATTGGTTATTGTTTATCAAAAAATGTAAGTCTGCCTCTTCCTAAGTCCCTTGTTACAGAATATCATAGTAGAGCGTTCGCCACCTTTTTGTGCATGTAGGTGCAATGTTTTCATGCTAGATTAGCCGGGACTCAGTCCAAGTTTGCTCTTTTAAGCTAACCTCAACGAGTTTATCTGACACACTTTTGCTCGTTTATTGAGTGCTCTAAATTGTTTCCCTGCGGATACATAGGATTTTCTGATACAACGAATGGAAGACGATCGCCCCATATTAGAAGACATGGTCGGCAATAGCCCGGCTATGCGAAATGTATATCGTTTGACTCGTCGTGCTGCCAGTACATCATCCACAGTATTATTAACGGGTGAAACGGGGACAGGAAAAGAATTAATTGCCAGGGCAGTTCACGAGTTAAGTCCTCGTGCCACAGGACCTTTCATCCGAGTGAACTGTGGTGCGTTGAGCGAAAGTCTACTGGAAAGTGAACTCTTTGGGCATATTAAAGGTGCTTTCACTAGTGCTGTAGAAAATCGGACTGGTCGTTTCGAAGCGGCACATGGTGGAACGATTTTTCTCGATGAAATCAATTCTGTGAGCTTTACTTTGCAGGTGAAATTATTACGAGTGCTGCAGGAGCATGAATTTGAGAGAGTAGGGGATACACGATCAATTCAAGTAGACTGTCGAATTGTTGCGGCAACGAATCGTGATCTAATGGATGAAATTGAAGCAGGACGATTTCGCGAGGATTTATATTATCGTCTGAATGTCATCCCAATTGACTTGCCCCCATTACGAGATCGTGCTGATGATATTCCGGAATTGATACACTTTTTTGCAAAACAGTTTTCAGCTGTAGAAAAAGTTGCATTACCTCATTTTTCGGAGGAGGTTTTGTCGACTTTTAAGAATTATGCCTGGCCAGGAAATGTCAGAGAACTGCAAAATTATGTGGAACGTCTAATTGTGCTATCGGGAGAAGAGGGGCCATCCCTCGATTTATTACCAGGACATGTCACAGGGAAAGCGGTTCCTCGTTCACTACCTTCCAAAACACAAGACCCCGAATCTTTGTGTCGTGAACTAGTGAATTTGCAATTACAGGATGTAGGTGAATCCTCAACCAATGTGCATGCTCAGGTTGTTTCTCAAGTGGAAAAAGAGTTGATTTTGCAGGTTTTACGATCTTGTCAAGGTGTTCAGACGAAAACCGCCACCCGTTTAGGAATTAACCGGAATACACTTCATAAAAAAATATCTGAGTACGAATTAGAATCTGAGGCAAGATGACTTGCCCTAAACTTGCTGAACAGGCCTATAATAGATAGCCATTCTGATATCCATCAGTAATGAATAGGATGATTCTATTTTTGCTTCGGTCGTATTAATTAAAGTATCTACTATGTTGTCGAACGTGACGGTTTTCTGTTTTATGGCCAGTTATCTGGTCGCTTTCGGGTTGGAAGTGGCTAGATTCAAGCGTAAAAAAAACAGGTATTTTCGACCTTTGATCTTTTTGTCTTCCCTCGCGGGTTTGGTAGCACAGACTGCCTACATCTTTAATCGCTCTCGAGAGACACAGTTACCACCATTATTAAGTTCATCACACGATTGGTTAATTGTGTTTTCATGGCTATTAGTGGCGATCTTCCTGTTCGTTAATCTAGTCGATAAAGAACTCGCTATTGGTTTGTTTCTGTTTCCTCTGGTTCTAGCTTTAGTAATTGCATCCTACTTTGTGGATAACGCCAAAAATATGCTGGTCGAACCAGCCATTCAATCCTGGGCAATGTTGCATGCCTCCTTACTAGTCTTAGGGGGCGTGGGAATTGTACTTTGTTTTGTGATCAGCGCCATGTACCTGATTCAACACCGTCGATTAAAGCAGAAACAGAATTTTTCAGAAGGTTTCAACCTTCCCAGTCTTTCAAAATTGGCACGTTTGAATCGCTGGGCCTTGATGATCTCTGCTCCACTTTTAACTGTCGGTATGGGAATCGGGATTGGTTTGGGGGTCTATGTGCAAAAAGGACCGCATTCGATCTCCTTTTTCGATCCGGTAATTATCGTTTATGAAATCGTGTGGGTGATCATGATGATCAGTGTGATTTTCATCCTCAGAACAAAACGGCCTAATCAAAAACATATTGCGCAATTAACTATCTGGACCGGTGGATTGCTACTCTTGACTGTCATTGGTATTCAGATATTGACGAATGCTCGCATACTGGATTTCGATTCCTGGCACTCGCAATATTCATCTCCGTTATGGGAATCTCAGAGATCAACTGCAGGAAGGATCGTTTCGTGAACCTGCAAGTGGTCTATTGTAATCATCAAACAGCAAGATTGGATATTCGCGAGAAACTGGCTTTTTCTTCGAACGAACAGCTGGATAGCGCCTATTCTGAGCTGAAAAAATCTTATCCCGATACGGAAATGGTGGTGATTTCAACCTGTAATCGTGTTGAACTTTACACTGTCAGTCAGGAGTCTGAGACAGGACCCTCTCATCAGGACCTGGCAAAATTCTTTTCCGAATTTCACCAGGTTCCAGTCAGCGATTTTTTTGAAGATTTTCTTGAGAGAACAGGTCCGGATGCGGTAAGGCACCTGTTTCAGGTTGCTTCAAGTCTCGACAGTATGGTGTTAGGCGAGCCACAGATTGTCAATCAGGTTAAGGAAGCGTATCAACGCGCCACTCAAAATGCCTTATGCGGTCCGTTAACACATGCATTATTCCAGCAGGCAATTCGCGTTTCTGCCCGTGTACGGACTGAAACTCAACTTGCTGAAGGGCGAGTTTCGATTGCTAGTGTCGCTGTCGGAACGTTTGGAAAGGGAATTTTTGAATACTTCGATGACAAAACGGTTTTAATTATCGGTGCCGGCGAAATGGCAGAAGAGACGCTGACCTATTTAAAAGATGAAGGTGTAGAACGCATTATTGTTGTCAATCGCAGTTTTGAAAATGCGCAAAAGCTGGCGATGAAAGTTGGTGGCGAGGCAAGGCCTTGTGAGCAATTGGAAGACTATCTTGCCGAGGCTGATGTAATTGTCAGCACGACCGGCGCCACCGAGCCGATTGTTGATGTGGCCTGCTTCGAACGCGTTTTACAGAAAGCAGGGAATAAAACGTTTTTCATACTCGATCTGGGGGCGCCTCGCGATTTCGAGCCTGCTGTGGGCGAACTCAACGATGATATCTTTCTTTATGATATCGATGATTTAGAAGCGACGTGCGAAGAAAATCGCCGAGCACGACAACAAGAAGTGGAAAAAGCGCTGGAAATCATTGACGAAGAAACAGAACGGTTCATGCACGGGGTCTATCATCGGGCCACAGGTCCGATTATTAAACAGCTCAGAGAACAATGGCACGACGTGCGCGAGCAGGAAGTTGAAAAGCTATTCGGAAAACTATCGCATCTGGATGAAAAAGATCAAGAATTAATTGAACGTTCCATCGAACAAATCGTGAATAAACTTTTACATCCCCCTCTGGAAGTGCTAAGACATGAAGCGAGGGAAGGGACCCCGCATGGTTTACTTGACGCGCTGAAACAGTTATTCCACATTCGAGACTAAGAATTCGTACTAGGATTCGATTGGTCTTTGAGGTTTCACAGGAAGATTGATTAAAACTGCAGCAATCAGGCTCAGCAATATGTTGATGCTGTTAACATATTTTGAGGCTTGGTGGTACACGCGAAAGTTAGCTGGGCGTGGATTTCCGGGGGGAGTGATCATCGTTTCTAAGGGAGAGTAGATCCAGATATAATCAACCAGACTCATTCCTAGAATAATCACCACCAGGCAGAAAATGAGATTTGCCCTACCGGGAGAGATCAACTCTTTATTTCGTATTCCCAAACAACCCAGAAATGTTCCCCCTAATAAGATCCATGCCATCGTATAATAAACGGGGAAGTGCAGAGAGATGAGTTGATCTCTCGTCAGAGAGTCAAACGGTTGATAGGTGACGTCTTGAACTCCTGTAATGACAAAGATGACTGCTGCTCCAACCCAGGCTGAGAGGCAGAATCGTATTAAAACCAGGCTGGTAGACTGCATATTATACTTTAATAGATAAAAAATAATTCTAATGGGGGTTCAGTTATGATTCTCAAACACATTTTGTGATAGATCAGGGTAAACGATTTTGTAGAGAACATAAAACCCATATAAGCTGCTGAGCCCGGGAATTCCCCAAATAGATGATGTATACATGGATTTTTTTAAACAGTTTGCCAATGGTGATCGCTCTGGCCTACTCTAAACGTTAATATTGTTTATAAATTCGATAGATTCCAATAAAACATGCTTTGGGGGAGATAGAGAATCCTTAACATGTCAGGTACGATGGATCTATTACTGTTTATATGATTTCGTAGTTTAAATAAGTATTTAGTTTGTAATTGATACGGTGATTCAAGATGAAACGAGCCAAAATTTTTACGTTAGCACAACGTTTATTAAGACGGGATCAGATAATTTCGAGAGTAAAATCTTACGGGATGCAAGTGGGCTGTTTGATTTTGGCGATTAGTGTAGGAAGCCAGTTCATGTCTGCCGCAGATCAGGTGAGTCAGGTACCGAAATCACCATTATCTCCCGAGGAGTCGCTCAAACAGACTGTGGTTCACCCTGATTTCGAAATGCAGGTGGTAGCGGCTGAACCCCAGGTGATCAACCCCGTGGCGGTTGCATTTGATGAGTCAGGATCATTGTGGGTTGTTGAAATGACAGACTACCCCCATGGGCCTCAACCAGGGGAAGATCCTAAAAGCCGGATTAAGTTATTGCGCGACAAGAATGATGATGGTTATTACGAGACTGCAAAGGTCTTTGCGGACAAGTTGTTATTTGCCACAGGAATTCAACCCTGGAAGGGGGGATTGATTGTAACCCTGGCAGGTAAAGTACAATTCATGAAAGATACCACTGGTGATGATAAAGCCGATATTGTTGAAACCTGGTTTACTGGATTCAAAGAAGAAAACTCTCAACTTCGTGCAAACCATCCCACGTTGGGTTTAGATAATCACATTTATATAGCGAATGGCCTTCGAGGTGGTTCCGTAATTGCCACACATCCACAGTGGAAAAAAGAAGCGAAACAAGTCCCTATTAACGGGCTTGATTTCCGCTTTCAACCTCTGAGCGGGCATTATGAATCGATTTCTGGAATTGGCCAATTTGGTTTAACATTTGATGATTACGGTAATCGATTCGTTTGTTCTAATCGAAATCCGAATAAGCATATCGTCCTTGAAAATCGTTATCTTAAACGAAATCCATATCTGGCAGTGAAGTCGGTTTTTCATGATGTTTCACCGAGTGCAGAAACGTCTAGAGTTTACGCCATCAGTCGTACCTGGACGACCTCGACACTCCACGCCGGGCAATTCACCGCCGCCTGTGGTGTGACCATTTATCGTGGAGGTTTGTTTCCAAAAGGATTTTATGGCAATAGTTTCACTTGTGAACCGACAGCAAATTTGGTTCACCGCGATGTAATGACACCCCAGGGCGCAACTTATGATTCAAAATATGGTCGTGATCAGGTTGAGTTCCTTGCCAGCCGCGATGAGTGGTTTCGTCCTGTGAACATGGCAAATGGCCCCGATGGGGCTTTGTATCTCTGTGATATGTATCGTGCGGTAATCGAGCATCCTCAGTTCATGCCTGTGGAATTGAAAAAGCGTTCCGATTTGAATGATGGAATTGATCGTGGCCGGATTTATCGCATCGTTCCTAAAGGAGCTAAGATTAATAAAGGTGCATATACCGCCTTGAAAGATGCGACTCTTGAACAGTTGGCGGCGGCACTATCTTCAAGAGATGCATGGCAACGGGAGACCGCATCGCGGTTAATCTTTGAACGTCAAGATCCTGCAATCCAGCCTTTATTGGAAAAACTTATATCTGAAGGAAAGTCTGAGCATGCACGTATTCATGCATTATGGGCTTTGGAAGGTTTGGGAAGACTAAACGCATCTGTTTTGAAGACGGCATTAAAAGATTCATCTCAACGTGTTAAAGAACAAGCCATTCGTTTGAGTGAACCGCGATTGTCTCAAGATCCGAAGTTGAAAGAAAAGGTGCTCTCACTTGTTGATTCCGCCGATGCCCGGTTGCGTTTTCAGTTGGCAATCAGTCTGGGAGAAGCCAAGGAAAACCGGGCGATAGTTGATCAGTTAGCAAAATTAATGCTCAAGGGAGCCAATGATTCCTGGACACGCGCTGCCGTACTCTCTTCTGCCTCTGATTCTGCGGTGACGGTGCTTGAATCTTTCCTTAGTCAGTTGAATGCCGCCTCGAAAAACTCAGGTATCAATGATGCGGTTCGAGAAATGACGGCTGCCATCGGACCCCGTTTGAAAGCGGAAGAAATTCAAGAGACGCTTTCATTGATTGCGGGCTTGGATTCCGGTCAGCAATTAGAACTTCAAATTGCGGGCATTGAAGGATTAGGGACTAGCCTCAGACGTCGTGGAAAATCAATCGCACAGTATCAAAAACAGTTATCCGCTGATGATCAGAAGAAGTTGAGGGATTTCTTTCAGAAGATAGTCGATATTGCAGCTGATTCCAAAACTCCATTGACTCAAAAACTGAATGCGATTGCTGTATTACAATTCGTGGGGTTTGACATGAATGGCAAAACACTGCTTTCCCTGATTCAAGATCATCCATCACAGGCTGTTAAGATCGCAGCGATTGGGGCAATCAGTCCGTACGCCGACGATCAGATAGGCGCCGTTTTGATGGATGGATATGCAAAACAGACACCCGGCATGAGACGAGCCATTCTGGATGCGATGCTGGCAAATCAAGGTCGAACTAATTTACTGCTGGATGCGATCGAGAAGGGAGAGATCAAGATTTCAGAGTTGGGCCCTTCACGTTCAACACGATTGAAGCGACATCGTGATCCAAAAATCAAGAAGCGAGCGGCTGCACTATTTGCTGCCGCTATTCCAGCAGACCGCCAAAAAGTACTTGCCGCTTATCAGGCCTCTCTGAAATTGAAGGCGAATCCATTGCATGGAAAGCAGGTGTTTGTCAAGAACTGTGTGACCTGCCACAAAATTGGAGAGATCGGTGTGAATGTCGCACCTGATATTGGTGATTCACGCTCGAAAACACCAGAGTATCTTCTCACAAATATTCTGGATCCCAATCGTGCCATCGATGCCAATTTCTTTAGTTATACGATCATTACCATTGATGGAGTCGTTCATACTGGAATTATTTCTTCTGATAGTGGTGCTTCGATTACGTTAAAGCAGCCTGAAGGGAAAATGGTTACTGTACTCAAGGAAGAAATTGAAGAAATGAAATCTAGTGGACTTTCTTTAATGCCTGTCGGATTGGAGAAGACTATCAATCCACAGCAGATGGCAGATTTGATTTCATTTATTAAGAACTGGCGTTATTTGGATGGCCAGGTTCCCAAAGAAATAGCCAAACCTCAATAATTTCCAAGACGGGCTATAAAATCAACATGGCATCGCCATAGCTAAAGAAACGATATTGTTCTTCGACTGCTTTTTCGTAGGCTTCGCGTATTAATTCAGTACCAGCAAAGGCGCTTACCAGAACTAATAAAGTTGATTTTGGCAAATGAAAATTGGTCAGCAGACAATCGACGGCTTGAAACTGATATGGTGGATAGATGAAGATGTCTGTCTCTCCTCGCCAGGCATTGAGCGAGCCCTGTTGTGCTACTGTTTCGAGGGTACGGACACTTGTTGTCCCCACGGAAACGATTCGACCTCCCTTTTGTCGGGTTTCGTTTAACAATACGGCAGACTCTTCCGATAACTCGCACCATTCAGAATGCATCTTGTGTTGATCCAATGTTTGCACCAAGATTGGTTTAAATGTTCCAATACCAACGTGCAACGTGACTTTCGCAATCTGAATTCCTTTTTGCATACACTCATTCAATAGGTCAGGAGTGAAGTGCAGACCTGCTGTTGGCGCTGCCACTGCGCCGGGTTGGTTGGCATAAACGGTTTGATAGCGCTCCCAGTCGATATCCGTTGCCAGCTCACGTCGCATATAGGGAGGCAAAGGCATCGTCCCAAAGTGTTCCAATATGGTATGATGGTCTTCATCTGATTGAACTGCGGCAGTCCAGTAACCCTCTGCATCCTTGCTTTGCATTTGAAGTGAGATTTGCTTTTGTTCCTGCCTTGGATGGGCAGGTACCAAATCAATAGTCTCTCCCGAAATCAGCTTGCCTCTTGTTTTACTCATCAATTTCCACTGGCCTGATTCATCAGATCCCAGATAGAGGCCTTCCCATTTACCACCCGTTGATTTTCTGACACCAAATATCCGGGCTGAGAGCACACGCGTATCATTCAAGACCAGACAGTCATCAGAATTTAAATATAGGGGTAGTTTAGAAATCGAGCTATGGATAATGGTATTTGCTTGGCGGTCTACTACTAACATCCGAGATTGATCTCGCTGCTGTGTCGGTTGGGTGGCGATTAATTCCGGAGGAAGCTCGTAGTCAAATGTGTTTAATTCGGTCATGAAGCAAGTTTCTGAAGGGATTAATTTAAAGAGGGATTAATTTTGTTTGCTAAAATTTATTGGAAACCGTTGAAAATGGCGGATTTTAACGAAGATTTTTATTTTCTCTTAGCATATTGAGCACAATTTCGAAATCTAAGCTTGTCGGCAATTTCAGCCTTCGAACAATGGAATTCAGGTTATGACTGACTCTATCAGTCGTATGCTGACCTTTTGTTTCCTAAAGAGGAAAAATAGTTGTCTGACGATGTCTTTCCCACTCCGATAGCTTTTTGTATTACCGGGCTACAGCCTGGTGGAGCGGAACGTGCGCTCGTTCAGATTGTAAAACGCTTGAATCGTGAAAAATGGTCTCCCGTTGTTTATTCTCTGACAGGCACGGGACCACTGGCTGATGAACTCCAATTGGCGGACATTCCCATAGAGGTCTTACACGCTCATTCGCCTTGGGATGCTCGCATTATCTGGCGACTGGCAAAAAAGTTCAAAGCACAGAAACCAGTTTTACTCCAAACATTTTTATTTCATGCCAATTTAGCCGGTCGACTTGCTGCGCGCATTTCAGGAATACGGCATGTCGTTTCTGGCATTCGTGTTTCAGAAAAACGACAGAATGGTCACCTCTTTTTGGATCGTTGGACTAACGGTCTTGTAGATTTGAATGTCTGTGTCAGTCAATCGGTGGCACAGTTTTCTATTCGGCAGGGTAAGCTTTCAAAATCTAAAGTGAAGGTAATTCCTAATGGCGTAGATTTCGAATTGTTTGATAGCGCAGAAGCGATAGATTTGAGCCCGTGGGGCATTCCTGCCGGTGCGAAGGTGATTCTGTTCGTGGGGAGATTAGATCCTCAGAAGGCCCCCAACGATCTTCTGACTGCATTTACTTGCTTTGCGGAGCAGGCTCCCGATTTTCATCTCCTATTTGTTGGTGAGGGGCCGTTGAAAGCTAAATTGGAACAACAATCGTACCAATTGCCGTGTGCTTCACGGATTCATTTTGCTGGTTGGCAGTCTCAGATTCCTCAATTGATGAAGGCAGCCAGTTGTTTGGTACTTCCATCGTTATGGGAAGGGATGCCAAATGTGGTTCTTGAGGCGATGGCCTCTGGTTTGCCTGTCATTTCAACGGATGTGGACGGCGTTTCTGAATTAATACAACATGGTAAACAGGGTGTTCTAGTAGCTCAGGGTAGTTCTGCTGAGATTCAACAGGCATTACGAGACTTCAGTCATGAACCTGCAATGTTTCTCGAGATGGCCAGAAATGCGCAAATTATTGTCAAAAAAGAATTTACATGGGAAGCAATAGCCCAGAAATATGACCAGATTTACGAGAACCTACTGATAAAGCATCGCTGAATTGACGAAAATCGAGCATCAAATTTGATTCAAATCAATAAAATATAAAAAACTAAAAAATCACAATTCCAATCGTGATAAGTATCTAGGTCATTTCGAGTTCTTTGTTTTCTACTCAACGAATCAATCATGCTTGACGATTCCGATCTGGCTGATAAATTCATCACTCTGTGGTGAATAATGGTGGCAAGTGGGGATCAATGGCGTTAACTGGAACATTCAACAAGACTCTGGACGGAAAACGTCGTTTGGCAATCCCCAAGCGAATCAAAGAAGAACTTGTTAACAAACAATTTACACAGGTTTATATTGCACCAGGCACGGAAACATCTTTGTTGCTTTTTTCTGAGAAGGGATTTGAACAGCAAGCACAACGTTTAAAAGAGTATTCCAATAACGTCCCGGAGGCAGCCCGCTATCTTCGATTGTATTATTCGAGGGCTGAGAAAGTGGAAGTGGACGCTCAGGGACGCATTTGTATTCCGGAACGTTTGGCTAATCTGGCTAGCTTGGAAGCAAAACAGGAAGTGATATTGATTGGAGTTCAAGATCATGCAGAAATTTGGAGTACAGAGCGTTGGGAAACCTATCTTAAAGATCATGGACCTCATTTTGATGAGATGGCCTCTCAAGCCTTTGGTCAAATGCCCTGGTAGAAATCGAGCAGAGATGGAGCGTTTAATCAATGTCTTCCAGTAGTAAGCGCAGTTTAGCAACCAAATAAAAAACAGTATTGTTCAAGGAGGAAATAATGGAACTCTTCCGCTGGCTACCGGGCTTCGCGGATTGAAGGTGAAATGGAATTCACCTGTGTGTGCTCAGAATACTTCGGTTGGGCCACCGGTCGTTCGTCTCCGCACTTAAGTAGAAAGGAAGCTACTTGAGACGGATGGCTTCAGGGTTCCCTCCTTGAGCAAAGAAAGTTAGCGAGCAAACGGAATTTTCTCACTGTTTGCTGAAAACTTATAAAATCAGATTGATTCAATTGCTTTCTATCAGACGACTTAGCACTTTTGCGCAATTGCTTTTCAAAAATCTTTAACTGATCTTGTCAAAAAAACGAGATTTTTCTAGACTTCTCAGGCTTAAAATTCAAGCTGGTTCTTCAACCTAACTCTTAAGCAAACAATCTCTCAGAGTTTCATTTCAAAAGTCTCTACCCCCTATCTTTACAATCAAATCAAAGAGCTAATATCAATCGCACAATGATTGCCTGTCTGGCTGCCGTACGATTTAGGTCATTTTTATTTAAAACTATTACCAAGTGAATGTCACGCATGTCCGGTGATCAGAAGAAGACGATTCATATACCGGTTCTGTTACGTGAGGTTATTGAGCAACTTGATTTATCTCCCGGGCTGGTCGTTGTTGACGGAACGGTAGGAGCTGGAGGCCATAGTCAACACATATTGAGAAAAATTGGTACAGAAGGAATCTTAATTGGTCTGGATCGTGATGAGATGATGCTCAATTTTGCAAAAGAAAAATTACAGTTAGAAAAATCATCAGTTGGGCAGTGGCATCTCAAACAGGCGAGTTATGCAGAGCTATCTAGAGTCTTGGATGAACTGCAACTGAAGTATATTGATCGAATTCTGTTAGATTTGGGATTGTCTTCAGATCAATTAGGAGATGTCGAGCGTGGTTTTGGATTTGAGTCGTCAGGAGAATTAGATTTACGGTTCGATACCAGGTCAGGAGTTCCAGCCTGGAAACTTCTGGAAACACTTTCAGAATCAGAATTGATTGAAGTATTCGAAGTTTATGGTGAGGAGCGTTTCAGTCACAGAATAGCGGCTCAGATTGTCAAGCAGAGGAAATCAGCACCGATCAGGATGGCAGTAGATTTGACAAAAGCCGTTCATGAAGCGGTCCCGCATAAGGCATTGACTTCAGCAAGGAAAAATCCGGCGACACGTGTATTTCAGGCATTACGGATAGCAGCAAACAAGGAACTCGAACAATTACAAACCATGTTGGAAACGGTTTTACCACAGGTTCTGAAACCAGGAGGACGAGCTGCGATTATCAGCTTTCATTCGCTGGAAGACCGATTAGTCAAGCAGGCTTTTAAGAACCAAGCTATCTGGAAGAGCTTGACACAGAAGCCCATTGTTGCAACTCAGGCAGAACAGCGTGTCAATCCACGGTGTCGTACTGCGAAGTTAAGGGTTGCGATCAAGACATAATTTTCACTACTAAGTTTAGTTGGCAGGCAAATAGTTTTCTATTGGTCTGAAGAAGACATTTTTTACGTTTTATTGGAATTGGTTCAGTGCCATGACTGAAGAAAAAAAAGCAGAAAAGACAGCCGAAGAAGACTGGGGAATTGAAAAACCTAAGTCTGGGATTGCCATTGAAACCAAAGTGGGACTTTGTCTGATTTTTATCTTGCTGAGTGCCTTTGGTTTAGTCGTTTATCAGAAAATTAATCGACCGCAGGAAGATCTCGCTGTGAATAATCCTGCAGAGGTTGAGTCCAAGGAGAAGTTGCCAGAAGCAGATCCGAATCAAGAAGTAGATCCTTTTGGAGAGGGGAATTTGCAGCCTTCCTCTTCTGATCAGGTTGTCGATCAGTCGAATGGTTTTGGTTCGAATGGAAGCAATTCGGGATTTTCTACTCCACTGGAAGGGCAGGATCAGGATAATTCTTTTGCGATGCAGCAATCTGGGGCACAAGGTACGGATCAGTTTTCCCAAAACACATTCGAAAATCAGACTGAACCTCAACAGTCTTCTGAATTTGCAATGAATCAGACAGATAATGGATTCCAGCAGTTTGATTCCTCGTCAAATTCGAATAATGAATTTGAAAATCCCACTCAAAATGAATTTCAGGCGGGCATGCAGAATCAGTCTGAGCCCGCTACTTTTGATAATTCTCAACAGGAATTTGGAGCAGAGCAACAAAACCCATTTTCACAAGAGAATCAGTTTGCTCAACAGCCAACACAGACAGCTCAGCAATCTAACGATTTCAATCTGGAATCACAAACCGGATTGCCACCCGATCCAGTGGCAGGAAATTCGGGATTGAGAGAACAGCCTTCTGGTAATGAGTTCGATCAATCAGCAGAGGTAACTACCAATGCATTTCAAGCAGAAGAAGATCCATTTGGTGGATTAGCACAGCAAGGACAAACTATGCAGGCAGAACCACAGCAGTCTGCAGAGAATGAGTTTGAAAACTTTGATCCCGCAAATGAATTAAATTCAGCTCAGATGCAAAACCCGGAAGAATTTTCTGACAATACAGCGAAGATCAATATCACAGACATTTCCACACCAGCTGAAGCAGGCGAGTTTGATGCTGCCGAATTTTCGCAGGGTAAACCCCAATCATCAATGGCTCAAAATGAGCAGTCATTCAATCAGGAATTCGAACAGCCAGAAGTTTCAGAATTCAATGCAGACTCTGCGAATCAGGGTGAAGGCCGTTTTGGTAATTTTCGTCCGGAAGAATTTTCAGCACAACAGGCAGAGAGTGTCACGACGGTGAAAAATCCGTCAGCGGCAATTGATACTAGTACATTTCACAATCCAGGGGCCATGACAGAACAACAAGCGCCCCAGGCTCAGGGGCTGTTTGATCGTTCTGCACCAACTAGCGACAATTCCATTCAGGAATTTGGTGCTTTACAGGAAGAGTCATTCCAACAAGAGCCTGTCATGAATTCACGCGGTGAATACACAGTACAACACGGCGAGAATTTCTGGACGATCTCTAAGAAATTGTATGGTACCGGCCGTTATTTTCAACTACTGGCAGAGATCAACAAAAATCGGGTGAGTGATCCACAAAAAATGAGGCCAGGTACGAAACTGATTGCCCCGGATCGAACGGCGATTGATGCTCGATATCAATCGCGGCACAAATCGACACAGACTATTGCCAGTAAGTTTTCCGGAACAGGGGCAGTGCGGAAATCAAGCAAGCCATCTGGCTTTTTTATCAGTCAAGATGGACGTCCGATGTATCGTGTGGGGAGTAATGATACATTAACCGATATTTCACAGAGACATCTCGGACGTTCTTCTCGCTGGTTTCAGATTTACCAGATCAATCGTCAAAAACTGCAGAACCCAAATAAGCTAAAAATTGGCACCGAATTACAGCTCCCTTATGACGCCAGCCGAGTCAGTCTTGTTCCTGGAAACACATCCAGCCGATAGTGAAATTAGACACATGTGTTCGTCTTTTTTCATCAGAGTCTAAACCAGTGGTGAATTGATTGATCATCAATCGGCTGGCTTGGAAAGGCTGAAGTCGATGTTATTCCGTTTCGGAAGTGCAATCTTGTTAGCGGTTGCGATATCGCTGATCGGAATTGCGCTTGAAAAAGAGAGTTTGGAGCTTAAACGCCGAGTCAGTCGTCAACATTATCAATTGGATGTGTTAGTCGATGTCCATGCGAAAATGAAACTGGCTACTCAACAGGCCGGTTCTCCCGGACAGGTCTTGAATTCTATCGAGCGAGGTGAACTTGACGTGCAATCCACTCAACATCCTTCATCAACGAATCGACGTGAAATGCCTTTACTACAATGGCATTTGAATCGTTCCTCAAAAGTGGTTGAAAAATAATGTGAGCGAACTTCGTCACCGCGAATTGTGGTTCATTTGAATCTGGTTCGAGAAAACTGGCTTCAGGCACGGAATCTTATTTGAACGATCATTACTGAAAGTGAGAAGTGTTTTGAGTTCCACAAAGTTTGATCGACATATAAGTTGGCGAACCTGGAGCCTTGTGATCCTCGTGGTATTGGCATGGATCGTGATTTCCGGGCGGCTCATTTATCTTCAATATATCGGGCACCGTCAGTTTGCTTCTGTTGTTGTACGACAGCAGGTTTATAAAGAAAAAATACCCGCCAGGCCAGGGGATCTCCTTGACAGGAATGGACGGCTGTTGGCAACAACGATTGTGACAAGCAGTTTATTTGTTATTCCGCAACGTCTAGAAAATCAGAACGATGTTGCACAGATCTGCAAGTTGCTTGACCTTGATGAAACGCATTTTCTCAACCGGCTAAAACAGAATCGGAATAAGCTCTTTCTTTGGGTTAAAAGACGTTTAACCGATCAGGAACTACAAGACATTAGATCGCTCAGTCTCTCTGATGATGTCTGGGGCTTTCGACAGGAATATCGTAGAAAATATCCTCAAGGTGCTTTAGCCGCACATGTTCTGGGACTACGGGATATTGATGGAAAAGGACAGGGGGGCATTGAAGAGGCTTTTGATCACATGATATGTGGTCAAGATGGTTATCGGTTTCAGATTCGCGATGCACATGGGCGTGTGATTGAAGTTCGCAATGATTCTCGAGTAGCAGCGCGTAATGGAGAAAGTTTGGTGACGACTTTGGATTCGATCATTCAGCTATATACCGAGCGACAATTGCAAGCAATTGTTAAGGAATGGCAGCCCAAAAGTGCGTGTGCCATAGTGATGGGGGTCAAAACGGGTGAAGTACTGGCCATGGCTTCTGTACCGACCTTTGATTTGAATCATCCTGAGAACATTTCTGAGTCTGCCTGGAAAAATACGGCAATTGCATCTATTTATGAACCAGGTTCGACCTTGAAACCCTTTATTGTAGCGGCAGCACTTGAGAAAGGGATCTTAGAAAAAGAGGAAGAGTTTGATTGTGAAAATGGTGAGTATCGCATGAGTAAGAGAGTGCTTCACGATCATCACAGTTATGGAATGTTGAGTGTCACCGATATTCTGGTTAAGTCAAGTAATATTGGGATGGCGAAAATTGGCGAGCGACTGACTAATCCCGGTTTGTTCGAAGCAGTCAAAGCGTTTAGTTTCGGTCAGAAAACGGGGATTCAGTTACCTGGTGAATTAAATGGGATCGTCAGACCTTTGAAAGAATGGAATATCTATTCGACCGGTTCCATCCCAATGGGCCAGGAGATTGCAGTGACTCCAATTCAGCTAATTTCTGCTCATGTGGCTCTCGCCAATCAAGGGAAACTGCTAAGTCCTCGCTTGATTCGAGATCAGATCGATCACAATCATTTTCCCCGTTCTGATGAAGAACCTGAACAAGTCCGACCTTTGGTTTCGACTCCCATCGTCTCATCAGAAGTTGCTGACTGGCTGGTTAGAGTGCCGATGCTAGAAACTGTCAGGCGGGGAACCGGGCGAAAAGCGATGCTAGAAGAGTATGCTGTGTTTGGGAAGACGGGAACTGCGCAAAAACCTGATCCCAAAACTGGTAAGTACTCATCCCAGTTACATGTGAGCTCTTTTATCTGTGGTGCGCCAGCACATGATCCCCAGATACTGGTACTGGTTGTGGTAAATGAACCCTCAGTCGGGCCAAACCATTATGGTGGGACCATTGCAGGCCCTCCAGCTGCAGAGATTCTAAAGCAGACATTAATTTATCTGAGAGTTCCCTTTGATAGGAATTATCGACAGCATGGCAAACAGGCTGCGGGTGGGCTTCGCAATATGTTGCGTTGATTGTTGTTAAAATTATTTTCCTATGTTTCCTATTCTGTGCTATTTCTGGTGATGAGTAGCTGTGGTGACTCATAAGCTTGAATCGATATTGACAAAAAAACAACTTTTTTTGTATTAAGACTCAAGATTCACGTCTCTCATTTTCACTTCTTTACATTCACACAAAAAGACTCTCAATTTTGATTCTGCAATTGCGTGACAATCATTCCATTTCACTGGAATTCTGTTTGTGATCGCGATCATTCTATCACTATTTCTGAATACCAATTCCAATACAAATCTAAGCTTTTCACTTCAACTGACAATTCAGTGTAACGAATCTCCCGTCTACAAGATGGGCTACTAAGTCATGGCAGAAGAAAACAATAATCAAACAGAATCAGACGAGGTTGCTGACGTTGCGGTGAAAGAATCACGGGCAGACGGTGCTGAAGAAACTGCTGTAGAAGGTGCAGAAACCGAAGAGCTTTCATTACGTGACAAAGTTACAAAAATTGCTCGAGCTCATTGGAAGCCTTTGGGAATTACTGGCTCTGTGCTGGTTTTGCTATCTCTTTACTGTTTGGCAATTAGTGGCGAACCAGAAAAAACGCCCAAAGAAATTTTAGCTGAAGCATTAGATATCTTGAAATCGGCAAAAGATAATAATACCCGGATTCAAGCTCAGAAAATAGCATACGATTTGAAGAAACAGGATTACCAGGATCCTGATTTTCCAGGAGCTTTGTATTTTATTTTTGGGATCGTTGCCTTTGAAAATGCAGAAGGACTTACCGGAGAATCACAGGAACATCAGTATTTGATCGCTAGCCGTTATCTTAAAGAAGCTGAGAGAAGAGCGATTGACCAAGAGTATCGTCCACAATGGAGTTACGCGCTGGGAACATGTTCTTATTTATTGGGTTCTATGAAAAGTTCACGCCCACTTTTAGAAGAAGCTGTTGAGACACATCCGCCTGGAAAATTGAAGGCCTCAATGTTACTAACAGATATCTATCTTGATCATAAAGCGGATACTGTTTTAAAGAAAGCATTCGAGTTAAATACGGAAGCTCTCAAGCTTAAAGATTTGGCTTCATTGACACGGGATCGATTGTATTTACAAAGGGCACAGATTTTTCTGGCACAGGGCAAGAATGAGCAGGCCCAGCAGGTTTTGTCAAAAGTGAAACAGAGAGAATCTGTGAATCAGGTAACAATCGTCTTTCAGGCACAAACGCTTATGGCAGAAGAAAAGTATCAAGAGGCTTTAAGTATGCTGGCGCCTGTGAAAGACAATCTGGGTTTAGAGCGAAAGTTTTCCCGACAGGCCTCATATTTGATGGGATTGTGTGCTGAATCGTTGAATGATACAGTCGCCGCCATCGATTTATATGAACAAACAACTCATCGTTATGCCGGAACTCATGAAGGTCTGGCTGCTTATTTACATCTTGCTGAACTGTTACGAAAGAATGGTAGAACGGAAGAAGCACTCATTGCCTATCGTGCTGCACTACGTTCAATTAAGAGTCCTGAAGAATTTCGTAATCGTTGGATTGGTCTGGATCGGGTTCAGACTTATGTGCTCGATGCCTGGAATGATTGGGTTGATGAAAAAAATATTAAAAATGGCGTGACCTATTTTAATGCCGCCATTCAATTGTCAGATTATCTACCACCCTTGTTATCGGAAGTTCAAGCGAAAGAATTAGCAGCGAATGCAAATCGTCGCTGGGCAGAATATTTGGAACGCGTTTTTGATGAATCTTCAGTGAGTCAACAGCTAAGTTTGCAGCCTGAGTTGAATGAACGTTGGAAACAAAGTGGTAAAGCTTATTATGAGCTTGCCCGACTTTTGACTACCTCTGATCGTTATGGAGAAATTTTATCGATTTCTGCTGAGCACTTCCATAAAAGTCAGGACTTTGAAACAGCATTAAAAGTGCTCACTCGATTTATCAATACAAATCCAAGTAAAAAAATGCCACAGGCTCTTGTTCGGCGTGGTGAAATCTTACTCGAGCTTGATCAGCTTGATGAGGCGATCGATCACTTTGAGCGAGTGATTATCGGGTATCCGACCGATGTCGCAGCATTTGAAGCAAAATATTTGATGGGGGTCTCTTATCTTGAGAAAGATGATCTTGATCAGGCTGCCTCTATCTGGAAAGAAATATTGGAATCAAGCAATTTGACGCCGAAAGCGAAGCAGTGGCAGGATTCATTATTCTCTTTAGGCAAACTAAATTTTCATCGTGGAAAGATTGCAGAGTCTCAGAAAGAAGAAGTCAAAAACGAACCACAGACTGATCAGAAACGAAAAGAATCAGCAAAGATTGCTTTTCATGAAGAAGCAACGAAGCGGCTACGAGAATATGTCGATCGTTACCCTGAATCAGAGAAAGTGTATGAAGCACGTTTTCTATTAGCGAGATCTCTTCAAAATTTGGCAGATCAACCGTTTCAGGAAATGAAACATGCAAAAACAGATAATGCACGACAAGAGTTGAAAAAAAAACAGTTTGAATTTTTGAATATGGCCATTCAACAACTCAAAGAATTAAATCGTGATCTGCGAAAACTGGAAAGCGAAGATCGCCTGGATTCTTTGGGAAAAAGATTGTTGAAGTCAACCTGCTTTGGTACTGCGCATTTATTGTACTTGACGGAAAAGTACGAGGACGCAATCAAATCTTATCATGATGCCGTTAACCGATATCCTCAAAGTACAGAAGTTCTGATTGCGTACATGAAAATGTCAGGGTGTTATGAAAGTTTGGGGAAAAAAAATGAGGCCAAAAGTATGCTGGAACAGGCAAAAATTATTTTGAAGCAGATGCCGGATAAAGTCTTTGAGTCCAGGGCAACGAATTTGGGACGCGAAGAGTGGAACCGCTGGTTGGATTGGTCACGAGAACTACGCAACTCTGATAATCGTCCGAACCAAATTCAGACAGGTAGTGGTGTTTAATGTTGTAACAGCAAAATAGAAATCCATTCAGGAATTATTATTTGCCGTGTGGCGTGTTCCTGGTTTTGTTTAACCTAAATTAAATCTAGTTTTTTAACCTCCCTAAAAATGATCGATTATCCCAAACTATTTTCTGTTCGCTTGGAATATTCAAAAAGATTGCTAAAGCTTTCGTTTAAGCAGCAAAGTTTGATTGACCAGGATGACTATTCCGGCTTGCTGGACGTTTTAGGGCAAAAACAAAGGTTGTTTGGACAACTGGATCAATACACCAGACAATTGCCTAAGCTTTGGGAAAAATGGAGGAGTGAGCGAGATTTGTTGTCAGCTGATCAACGCGAAGCATGCGAACAAATATTACAGGAGTCTGAAGAGATTCTTGCAAAGTTATTAAAGAATGAAGACACAAGTACCCAGTGCATGGTAGATCGACGTAACCGTACGAATCACCAGATTCAGTCATTAAATCAGGGAGAGAGAGTTGGTGAAGCCTATCGGGACAGTTTGGCACCGGTCACTCATCGCCACCTAAATATTGATCAATAGCTTGATCTATTTTGAATACAAATCACATTTACCTTTCAATTAGATGGGTTTTGAATAATGAATATAAAACAAAAACATAATTCCGCATTAGGTGGAGTGATTCAGGTTGTTTCCCAGGATCGTATTCGTCGGCTAGAGGTGTGTACCCAGTTTTCAAATTTAGGGTATACCGTAATCCCTTTAGCAGAAGCCAATTTTTCACAATCACCGCTACGTTCCGGAGCGGATATTTGTGTATTGCTTGATCAAAAGATAACATCGGAGTTTACATTCGCGGTTGATCATAAGAAGCAGCAGAGTTTGATTCCTGTGCTATTTTATTTTCCAGCATTAACCAATGAAACTCAAAAAGAGGTTTTGAAATCAGGTCAAACGATTTTCCATGAATCTATCGTTCCATTTGCAGAGCTGAAACCTCAGGATTCCGTTGATAGTATCAGGCGGCTACTCGACTCTGCTATCAAATATGCTCGATTATCAAAAGAATGTACTGACTTGATTTCAGAATTAAATGAACGCTCCAGTCGCCGGCTCATTGGCTATAGTCAGGTTGTACAGACATTACGGGATCGTATTGCAGACATCGTTCATCTGAAATGTCCGGTATTAGTGCAAGGCGTACCAGGTTCAGAGCTATCTCTGGTTGCTGAGATCATTCACGATTCCATGTTCATCGATTCTCACCCACTCATTAAAGTGAATTGTAATACTCTGACTACAGAAAATGTGGAACGGGAACTGATTGGTTTTTATTCACATGAAGATAGCAGTTATTCGGACGAACCCGTTTGGAATCCAGGACGCATTGAACAGGCAGAGGGAGGAACTTTGATTCTCGATCAGGTAGATCTGGCTTCATTACCTGTTCAAGGTATATTGTTGAAGATTTTTGAAAACGAAACATACCTTTCATCAGAAGAAAAACAGCAAAAAAATGTAAATTGTCGAATCATTTCCACGAGTCATGTTTCACTCAAAGATCTGGTATCGCAAAATCAATTTAAGAAAAAATTGGCAGCGATCCTCTCAGAATCAACAATTTCTGTTCCCCGGTTGAATGATCGTAAAGAAGACTTGGCATTATTGGCAGAGCATATCATTAGTGAAGTTGCTAAGGCAGAAGGTATGGCTCCCAAACTATTAACATTAGATGGTTTGGAAATGTTAAAGAAACATGATTGGACTGGGGATGTCCAGGAATTACGAAACCTGATTCGCCATGTGAATCTGGTTGACGGTAGTCCTCGCCTGGATGCCTCAAGTTTATCACCTTGGATTGGTACAGAGATGATATCAAATACAGATTCTCTGGTTGGGATGACTTTACGAGAGATGGAGCAGAAGCTCATAGAAAGTACTTTTGCCCGTTGTGGAGGAAATCGTGAACATACGGCACAAATGCTGGAGATTGGTCTACGAACACTTTCGGGAAAGTTGAGATCTTACGGATACCCACCTCGGGGAGGCCCAGATTCGAAACGAAGGTTTACGGTCAAACGAGCTGCGTGACTGACAGTGGTGTGTTAATTATTTTGTAAGGTGAATTTTATGATAGATCAAATTCTGAATTCGAATTCGTTGCCTTTATTGGAAAAAATGGCCGCGTTCGCAGAACGTAGGCAGGAAGTTCTTGCAGGAAATATTGCCAATATTGACACACCATCTTATAAAATGCGCGATTTACCTGTTAAAGATTTCCAGCAGGCATTACGTGAGGCGGTTCAGTTGAAAGATCATGTACCAAGGCCTACAGCTCAGCAATCTTTAGGGATGCCAGTTTCTTTAGCAAATAACCAATCAGTTAAATCACAACTAGAAAACTTATTTCCCAAAAGTTTATTTGAAGCGCAGGAAGCCTCTCCTCAAAATTTGACATTTCAAGACGCCAATAACCGGAGCATGGAGTCACAAGTCATGCGAATGACAAAAAACTCGCTAATGCAGCAATTCGCTGTTGAAGTTATGATGGCGCAGATGAATCAGTTGATGACAGTGATTTCGGAACGCCCCTAGTTTTGATTGAAAACACAAAAAATAGATAAGTTAAATAGCAGTAAAGGACATGTTATGTTTAAGGGAATTGACATCAGTTCGAGTGGTCTGGTGGCTCAGCGACAGCGGATGAATACCATTGCTGGTAACATTGCCTCTGTGAATGTATCTCATGATCCTAATAGTGGAGAATCTCCTTTTTACCGAAGATTAGTTACTTTTCAGGCAGATACAGAAAGCCTGGGGCAGGAGCCATCAGGTGTTGGGGTCAAATATAAGGTCGAAATTGATACAGACAGCGAATTGCGAAAAACATACACTCCAGGACATCCTCATGCAGATCAGGATGGTATGGTGACGTATCCCAATATTGATGTTACGACAGAATTCGTGAATGCATTGGAAGCGGGTCGTGCCTATGAAGCGAATATTTCTGCCATGGATATTACAAAAGAAATGTTTACTACTTCGTTGCGAATTCTGGCATGATTTCCAGATTTCCGATAATAAGTAATTTCAAATTTCATCTGATCTCAGGGAAGGGAGCAGAATGACTGATTCCATAAACCAAATAAGCAATATGTTTTCACCCGGAATTCCGCCGGTGGGATTCAATGATAATACTGCAAATAGCGTTGCAAGCGACGTTTCCTTTAAAGATATGATGCTTCAGTCTTTGGAAAATGTGAATCAGATTCAGGCGCAATCTCAGCAATCGATTGAACGGGGATTGTTAGGGGAAGACATTACACAGGCGGAAGTCTTCTCTTCGATTAAGAAAGCAGATCTTGCTCTGCGAATGATGGTGCAGATGCGGAATAAGCTTCTGGAAGCTTATAATGAGATTCAGCGGATGCAAATGTAGATTGAAAATAGACTCAGTTAGTTATTAAACCATTTTGACACGGATCGGTCGATTGGTCGCACGGTATGGATACGATAAAAAAAGTATATCAACAGTTTAACGAATTACTCCAGTCAATGTCTGGCAGCCAGCGTGCTATTTTGCTGGCAGTTCCATTATTGATGATGATTGCATTTGGAGTGCTCTTTTTTCGAGATAACAATTCCAGCTATGTCTCTCTTTCGCTCGGAAAAGACTTTACGACTCAGGAAGTGATTCATGCAGAGGAAGTTCTGTTACGGGCTGGCCTGACTGATTTTAATCGTAAAGGCCAGAGAATCATGGTCCCTCAAAATGAAGTCCCGCGCTACAATGCCGCATTAATTGAAGGGGGCGGATTACCGACTGACTGGGCTTCAGAATGGCAGGAACAGTTTGAAAAATCAAGTATGTTTGTCAGCAAGGACCAACTGCAGGTCATGCGTGATATTGCACTGGGAAACCAGTTGCGTCGAATGATTCGAGCCATTCCAGCGATAGAAGACGCGAGCGTGATGTGGGCTCGCTCCAAGAAGCGATTACGCTGGAATAATACTACCCCTGAAGTAACTGCCACAGTCATGGTCAAACCCCGTCCCGGTAGAGACTTGACGCCAGTACTAATTACGAGCCTGCGTGCAGCCGTTTCTACGATGGTTCCTGATTTAACCGCTGATTCAGTAACGGTATTTGATCAATCGACGGGGACATCTTACACAACGGAAGATAAAAATAATGCCTTCGATAGCCAATTCATTACGTGGGTCAATAAACATACCAAAAACTATCAGGATAAAATACATGATTCTCTGTCATACATTCCTGACGTCTTAGTGAATGTGAACGTCGATGTTGAGAATCTGAAACGATATGTTGAGCGAAAGCAGGAAATCAGTACTGATGCCAAAGTGACCTTGCAGTCAAAAGAGCAGTCTAGCGAACGTAGTATCAGTTCTAAACCGGTTAAGTCAGAACCAGGTGCACGCTCCAATCAGCCTAATTCTCTAGCTGTCGCTCGTGGTAATGAAAAAAATGAAAAAGTCACTGAAACGAATAACGAATCGATTACCGCCCCATCTTTCACCTGGACTGAGAAAGAATTTGTGGCAGCCATGCCCAGTACTGTGCAAGTCTCTGTTTCTATACCAGAGGACTATTACGAAGCGGTTGCTGTTAAACGTGGTACAAAAAAAGGAGAAGCTGAAGCTGATATTGCCGCATTCAAACAGGCAACAGATGCTATTAAAACAGAAGTTGAGGTAAGTATCCAAAAGCAGGTGCAAAAACTCATTCCCTCACAATCAGCGGTTGATGCCGTTAGTATTACTTCCTATGTACGTGTTGATCCTGATGTTCCAGAAGTCGCGTTACCCATTACAGAGAGTGTTGGCGAATTTATGAGCCAATGGGGAAGTACGATTGGTTTGGGATTATTTGCGATCTGGGCACTGTGGATGCTCAATAAAAGTATGCCTCAAGTGAAAGAAGTTGATCAAGACTTAGTTAATCCTCTCGCAGAATTGGCAGCACATTCTCCGCAAGAAGAGGAAGAAGATAAACCGACCGCTGAGCCCACACAACGTGATGAAGTTCAACTCCTGGTACGAGATAATCCAGAAGTCGCAGCAATTGTATTAAGCAAATGGATTCAGTCGAAAACATAATGCAAAAGTAGATTTGAAATTCGAGTTGGTAACTCAATTAAACTTTGGACGAGAAAATGGATGAATTACAAAAAGCAGCGACTTTGTTATTGAGCTTGGATAAAGCGCTTGCTGCTGAGGTACTCAGCTTAATGCCCAAGGAAGATGTCGAAAAAGTCACTATGATGATAGCCAGCATGCAAGATGTTTCTAAAGAACAGCAAACGAGTGTATTGAATGAATTCACAGCGTTGCGTAGTGAACAAACCAATATGGAACGAGGTGGGTTGGATGCAGTCAATGAACTTCTTGAACAGTCATTAGGCAAAGAAGGTGCGGGCTCAATTCTCGACAGTATCAATCAGACCATGAACTCAGTTCCGTTTGGGTTTTTACAGAAATCTGGTGCAGCGAATCTATTGACGTTCATCATAGAAGAACATCCTCAGACAATCGCCATGATTATGTCGCACTTATCAAGTAATTTGGCTGCTGAAGTTCTGGCTGGACTACCCTCTAATAAACAGATGGATGTGATTAAACGGATCGCAAACATGGAACAAACCAGTCCAGAAGTAATTCGTGATGTGGAAAAGAGTCTCGAGCATCGCATGAAAAACACGTTCAGTCAAGGAATGGAAAAAGCAGGTGGTGTTGAGCTTGTGGCAGAAATTCTGAACGTAACTGATCGAATGACGAATAAGGGGATTTTGGAAAGTATGGATCAGGACACACCGGATCTGGCTGATGAGATTCGGCGTTTGATGTTTGTCTTTGATGATCTAATCAAACTGGATGGTAAAGCAATTCAAGCCTTGTTGAAAGAAGTGGATACCAATCAGTGGGCGATCGCACTCAAAGGTGCTTCTGATGAAATTAAACAGAAAGTTCTCAGTAATCTGTCACAACGAGCAGCAGATATGCTTCGGGAAGAAATGGAATATCTAGGACCGATTAAAGTCAGTGACGTTGAAGCAGTACAACAACAAATTGTTGATAGTGTGCGGCGATTAGAAGATGCAGGTGAGATTGAAGTCGCCGCCGGAAATGAGAGCGAACAGTATATCACATAGGTCACTGTCAGCAGTGATTTCGTATGAAAGAAACGTAATCTCGCTGAGATTAGAACTCAAAATTTTTTTATTAATCAAAGTTGTCAGCATGGTGGAACTGGAAACGGCAAAATTACTGAAGGCTGAAGCATTTCGGTCGTTGGGTTCGAAAATTGCTTATAATTTTAATGACATTGAAAAACGTTGTGAAGAGTATATTCTAAATGTACGTAATCAGACACGTCAGATGATTATCGATGCGCATCAAGAAGCGGAACAGATTAAACAAGAGGCATTTCTTGCAGGTAAACAACAAGGTCTTGAGGAAGCTCAACATGAAGTGGAAGCATCAATTCAATCCCGATCTGAAGAGATAGCCAGCCGGAGTGTTGAGGAGAGGCTGGGGACGATTTATCCTGCAATGCAGGCCGCTGTTGAGGGGCTACAGAATGAGCAGGTAAACTGGCGTAAAACATGGGACGCTATGGCTGTTGATATTTGCCTTTGCATTGCCGAAAAACTTATTCGCCACGAACTCAAGTCCCATCCCGAATCTGTGAATGTAATGATGAGTGAGGCTCTCAAGCTGGCATCAGGTACGCAGCATATCAGATTTCATATGAATCCTTCTGATGTTGCTCAACTTGGGGAGGGTACGAAAGCATTTATTACCAATCTTACTGGATGTCAGTCCTGTGAAGTGATTGAGGATGAATCGATTTCTTCTGGGGGGTGTTTTATTGAGACACAACATGGAACCATTGATGCTACCATTGAAGCTCAATTGGAGAGGATTTCTCAAGAGTTAATTATCCAAAATTAGGACTAACTGAAATCTATGTTTGATGTCTCTCAACAAATAAAACAGGTAGTACCTTTTCGTCTTACAGGCCGGGTCACCCGAATTGTAGGTTTAACCACTTCTGTTTCAGGGTTCCCGGCGCCTTTGGGAGCAGTCTGTGCTATTGATAGAGAAAACGGTCGACCTGTCGAAGCGGAAGTAGTTGGATTTCAGGATGAGGAAACTTTATTACTGCCTTATGAAGAGTTAACGGGAATTCGTCGAGGGGATCGGGTTTCATTGATTCAATCGGTACCTGCCGTCGCAGTGGGAGAGGGGATACTTGGAAGAGTATTGGACGGTCGGGGACGTTGTATTGATGGAAAAAATCAGGCAATGCTATCGCATCGTGCAAACCTGAAAGCGAAACCAATTTCTCCATTGGAACGTCCACGGATTGACTCTCCCTTGAGTACAGGTATCAGAACCATTGATGGGTTCTTAACATGCGGAAAAGGGCAACGTCTGGGAATTTTTGCTGGTAGTGGTGTTGGTAAAAGTACATTGATGGGGCAAATGGCCAGGCAAAGTTCGGCCGACATCAATGTTGTGTGTCTAGTAGGCGAACGGGGCCGCGAAGTACGTGAGTTTCTGGATCGTGATCTTGGACCTGAAGGATTGGCGCGTAGCGTTGTCATTGTGGCAACCAGTGATGAGCCTGCACTCATTCGACTTCGTGCAGCACATCTGGCAACCGCGATTGCCGAGTTCTTCCGTGACCAGGGACAGGATGTACTCCTGATGATGGATAGTGTCACACGTTATGCGTTAGCGCAACGAGAAATTGGGTTGGCTGCTGGAGAACCACCGGCAACAAGAGGGTATCCACCAAGCGTGTTTTCCCTCCTGCCCAAGCTACTTGAACGTAGTGGTCGCACTAATTCAGGTAGTATTACTGGTTTCTATACGGTTCTCGTTGAAGCCGACGATGCCAACGAACCGATTTCAGATACGGTTCGAGGTATTCTGGATGGGCACATCATGCTTTCTCGAAAGCTGGCGCATGAATCTCATTGGCCCGCTATTGATGTATTACAAAGTATCAGTCGTTCTATGAATGATATTACCGGTTCTGAACATCAAGAATCGGCTGCGGTGATCAAGAAACTAATGGCCGCTTATCAACAGTCGGAAGATTTGATTTCGATTGGTGCTTATCAAGCGGGTTCAAACCCTGAAGTCGATCTTGCAATTCGATTAAAGCCACTCTGGAATGAATATTTGAAACAGGGAAGCACAGAAAATTCAAATTATGAAGACGCGGCGAAGGGGCTTGAAAATTTACTAGCTCGCTCGCGACAACTCGCGTCAATAAGCCATGACTCTGAAAGCGAGCAGGAAGTTGAGACAGTTAGAAATACAAAATAGGTGAGATTTATCCTTTCCCTATTTTGTTAATCGAGATGCGATAACGAGTTCAGTATGAAAAAATTTCAGTTTCAATTTGAGTCCGTCCTCAAAATGCGATGTCATAAACGAGGTTTATGCCGCCAGTTACTGGGAGAGGTAATACAGACAGATCAACGTTTAAAACAACAAAAGCGGAATTTAGAGGAATTGAGGACAAAACAGTTTCAGGAGATACGAATACGTCAATCAAAAGGTGCCGTTGACATTGATGGTACTAGCAGCCTGCGA
This sequence comes from Gimesia aquarii, assembly GCF_007748175.1. Classification (NCBI taxonomy): domain Bacteria; kingdom Pseudomonadati; phylum Planctomycetota; class Planctomycetia; order Planctomycetales; family Planctomycetaceae; genus Gimesia; species Gimesia aquarii. The sequence goes on along the minus strand of NZ_CP037422.1, from coordinate 3,625,888 downwards.
TTTTATGCCGGACAACTACAGGCTCAGATTCAGACGCTCATAGCAAATCGTAAGATTGTAGAAAAACAGATTCACGCCTGCCGACAGGCACTTGCAAGTGCCGAGCAGGAAGTGAAAGCAATGGAAAAGCTGTCTGATAAGCATCGTGAGCAGTTTCTTTATGAGCAAAACAAGAGAGAATCATTTGAGCTGGAAGAAACCTGGGCAGCAACTCAACAAATGAGGGTTTTAAGATGATCCGTTCTTTAGCCATTATTGTCAGTGTGTTTTGTGTAGCGACCATTATGTCAGAATTACTGGGCATAGGTTTTTTGTGGTTTAGAGGGCATCTTACAGCAGATTCTATGAAAGATATCCGTCTGATCGTTACAGGGCAGTCGTTGGATGATGTAGCGATTATAGAAGATGTTCCCATGTCGCCATCACGCGACGAGATTACATTGAAGCGTGAGATGCGCATTTTAGAATTGGCATCACGCGAAGATGAAATTGAGATGTTAAAAAGTTCCATCACTCAGTCTTCGGATTCGCTAAAAAAAGATCGTCTTAATTTTGAAGAAGCGAAGAAAGAGTTCGAAGAGGAACTAAAACTCATGAAAGAACAAAGCAAGAGCACTGCTACTAAAAAAACTCAGAGTGTCCTTGTTGCACTACCTCCCGGTGATGCTGTTCAATATTTAATGCAGCTCTCTACCGAAGAAAATATTGAGCTTCTAAAAGGCATGGATGGGAAGTTTATTGCGAAGCTATTAAAAGAATTCCTGGTGATGCCCGATCCTCTGGTCATAAAACGTGGAAAAGAGATTTTTAAACAAATTTCGCAGGATGAACGGTTCCGCAACCTTTCTGAAGAGACACTCGGGAAGCTTTCGGAAAACAATTGAGGTTTTCCACGCAAGCCTAATACAATTTTTCGCTAAAATTGGTTTATTTTACGTATTCTTACGTGATGTCTGATACCTCATTCTGACGAAAATGATACTGATGAAACAGTCGAAACTAACTGTGATCTTCACTGCGCACTCCTAAAAAGTATGCGAAGCGATTGTAAACAGAATCATTTTCTTATCTGAGGTACTGAGAAATGTCTAATTCTCAAAAGATTTCTATTCTCGACCTGCAAGCACCTGATTTAAGTCAATACGGGAAAAAAAATCTCGAGATTAATCCGGGATCATCTCGCAGTGCAGATTCTAGTTATCGCAGACAGTTAAGCGAATCTTTATCTAAGAAACAATCGGATTCGACAGTCGATCGAAAACAGGGACCAGAGTCGAGATCCATTGATTTCCAATCAGATCAAAAAAAATCTTCAAAAACAGACTCTCATTCCAGATCGAGTGCTGATTATCGTGAAGGTCAAGTGCAACAGCGAGAGAGCCGTCGAGATAGTAATGTCGAAGCCTATCAGGAATCAAAGTCAACATCAGAGTCTACACAAACGGCTCAGGAATCCCAGTCGAAAGAGAACTCAAAATCAGTTGAGTCGATTGAAGAAAATGACCTCAATACACTACAAGAAGTAAAATTGCCCGAAAACGAAGCAAAGGGGCAAGTTTACTCACTATTCGAATCAACATTCGCCACTCAAACCGAAGATCAATTGGCTCAGGAAGTTACAATTGGTGATGGCGAGCTTCAACCCCCCGCCAATTTCCAATTTGCTGAAGATCAAACTGATCTTAGTCTGCAGACTGAAGTGACAGAAACCGGTTCATTAGAGCCATTACCCATTCCGGAAGGACTGGCCGACCTTCTACAGAAACAGGTCGTTGATACTTCCCAAACTGAGATCAATCAACAACTACAAACAGACGAAACAAATGAGTTGAATTCTGCCTCACAGAAAGTTGACACGCTGCAGGCATTGACTGAAGATGATGAGGCAGTTGCTGAAGCAAATGCTCTGTTAAACTCAGAAGAATTTCTTGGAATTCAAATTACAGAAGAATTAAAAGCAGCTATTGAAGAATTTGAAGCGCAACATTCGGATCATTCTCCAGGTTCTACGGAAGAGAGTGAAGTCAATATACAAGCGGTCTTGCAACAACGTTATCTTCGTTCCAAGAATCAAGAGCAATCGGAATCCGCTGCGGAAGAATCTGGCCAAGGAGAGTTAACGTTAGATAATGAGTCGATTCAAACGATCTCTGAAACAGTAATTGAGCAAGTTCAACCCGAAGTAAATTCAGAACAAACCGATATCACAAAAATTGTGAATGAAAAAACGCCCCATGACTCTGAAGGTGGAGAACAACAAACTGAAGAAGTGGCCACGGTCCAGGGAAGTCAGAATCTAAATCCAGGTTTAGAAATCCAAAGCCGAGCTCAAACAGATGCTACAAAAGTCGGCTCCATTTCACAGGAACCCGCTACAACAAATGAAAATAACCAGCCCGTTCCACAACAGATAGGGCTTAATCAGACTGCTACTGTGACTGGAAATCAAGCTGCGGCTTCTGTAGGGCCAACCGTAGATGCGAATCAGGTTGAGCAATTAGTGGAGCGAATAAGTAGCTCAATCCGACAGTCACAATCCACGGGACAGCAACTCAAAATTCGTCTCAGCCCTCCTGAATTAGGAACACTACAAATAGAAGTTTCATTGAAAAATGGTGAATACCTGGCGAAGTTGGAAGTGCAAAACAATCATGCACAAAAAGTGATCAATGACAACATCGCTCAGTTGAAAGAGGCGTTAGCAAAAACTGGGGTTTCTATTGATCGTATCGATGTACATATCAATACAGATGCGAGCGAAGATCAGCGTTCTTCAAATTCGGATGCGCAATCTCAAACAGGGAATGATTTTGATGCCAATCAGTTCTCTGAGAACTCAGAGGAATCTGATCAGTGGCAAGAAGAGCAGGCTCAGACGGATGAGTCTGTGACGCGTGAAGATGCTGAGATAGTAGAGCAAAATAGCCCACAAGTTGTGCGTTCACAAGGAGTCGAGTCGGAGAGCGTAGAAGAAATCGATGTACAAATCTAAATAAATTTAGGGATATAAAGGGGTGATAAGATGGCTGTGGATGGAGTCGGTGGTACAAATAGTGCAACAACAGTCAACGTTGTTGATAAAGAGGATACCGGATTTAGTGGTCTTACAGCGGAAGATTTCTTGAAGCTATTAATCACTGAGTTGCAAAACCAGGATCCGACCGAACCTTTAGGCAATGAACAGTTATTGGCTCAGCTCTCCAGTATGCGAGAATTACAGTCCAATGTCGAATTGTCAGATACTCTTACGGAAATCACACTCGGGCAAAGTCTCACCCAGGCGGCTGGTCTCATTGGTAAAGAAATAGAGGGACAGGCAGATGATCAGCCTGCTATAGCTGGAATTGTTGACCGTGCTTTCGTGCGAGATGGTAAAGCCTATGTAGCAGTAGGGGATACTGAACTTCCCGTCTCCGCAATTACGAGTGTTCAAGAGCCTGCAAGTGCGGCTTGATTCCAATTTTATAGCCATGTTTCACTATGAGCTAAAGTAAACGTAATCAAAAACACAAAAAATAGAACATGATCAGACTTAGTTTAGACGATAGATAAAGTAGAGCTGTAGCACAGTTTTGGCTGATGCTGCGCGATTAGAACCAAAGGATTAGGTTTTTAACCTGGTTGATTCGACCAAGGAGTAGTCATGGGATTGACATCTGCATTAAATACATCGCTCGGTGGTTTGTCTCTTAATGAAACAAGCATCGATGTGTTAGGAAACAATATTGCTAATGCCGGAACAAACGGCTTCAAAGCATCTAATGTGCTCTTTACCACTCAATTGTCGCGAACTTTGAGCGTGGGATCACGTCCCACAAGTACAAATGGTGGTACGAACCCTCGTCAGATTGGATTGGGGGCTTTAAGTGCTTCGATTCGAAAGGACTTCACTCAGGGAAGTGTGACCAATAGTACCAGTCCTTCAGACTTAGCTATTCAAGGTGATGGTTTCTTCATTCTGGAAGGTTCCGATGGTCAGGCTTATTCACGAAATGGTAACTTTGAATTGAACAGTTCGAGTTTGCTGACGAATCAGAGTGGTTTCCGGGTTCAGGGATACGGTGTTGATGAAGATTTCAATCTGGTGACTACCACTCTTACAGATATTGAAGTGCCTCTCGGAGATTTAAACGTTGCTCAGGCCACCAGAAATGTAGAGATCGGTGGCGCTCTCTTACCTACAGGAACCATCGGAACACTGGGGTCAGTATTAGCGACCGGAGCCCTCACAGATGCCGGTAATGCGAATGCTGCCATTACGGGGGCTACATTATTGACGGACGTAGAGGCCAGTATCGGAACTCCCTTGTTTACACTAGGTGAGACACTCGAATTTACGCCCAGCAAAGGGGGAAGAGCCCTTGATCCGTTAACATTGGTGGTGGGGGCAGGTACAACTGCCGCAGATTTTGCTACCTTTTTAGATTCAACATTAGGTATTCAAAGTGGAGGTGCCATTCCCAATGATGGTGGTACTGGAGGTCAACCAGGAGTGACCATCACGGGGGGAGGCGCGTTTCAGATTGTCGGTAACGCCGGAGATGTAAATGACATTACAGTGACCATCGGTAATTTAACTTCGAATGGTGCCACTGTCGCTTTACCATTTACGAAATCTCAGACTGCCAATGGTGAAAGTGCCATTACTGACTTTGTAATTTTTGACTCTCTAGGCGAGCCGGTTACCATGAAAATGACGAGTGTTCTGGAATCTCGTACGTCTAATAATACGGTCTTTCGTTATTTCCTCGAAAGTGCTGATGATAATGATGGTGATATCGCGGTTTCTAATGGAACGATTACCTTTGATAGTAAAGGAAATGTGACCAACTATTCGCCAACCACATTCGGAGTGAGTCGAGTCTCATCAGCGGCAGATGAAATGGATGTGAATATTGATCTGTCTAACATTTCTGGTATTTCCTCTCAGTCTGCTGGTAGTACTTTAAAGTTAGACTTGCAAGATGGTTCAGATCCGGGAACACTCTCCAGTTTTGTGATTGATGAAACCGGAATCATTAATGGTGTCTTTGATAACGGCATCATTCGTACTTTAGGGCAAGTAACATTAGCACGTTTTGCGAATCCGCAAGGCTTATTGGAATCAGGAAACTCAACATTCCAAGAAGGGGTCAGTTCTGGTCCTCCGTTCCTGGTGACTCCTGGTAACTTTGGTGCAGGTACCATTCGTGCTGGTTCCATTGAATTGTCTAATACAGACGTCGGACGGAACCTGGTAGACCTGATTGTGGCTTCGACTAACTATCGAGGAAATGCCAGAGTGATCAGTTCGGTGCAACAATTGGTAGACGAGCTTCTGGTTCTGGGACGATAGCAAGAGCGTCATGATGATTCCTTGTGATTTGAACAAAGATATTGCTGTGCTAAGGAGGATGGCAGCATGATCAAATTGACCAAGCTAAATGGTGAGGAATTAGTGATCAATGCAAACTTGATCCAGTATGTCGAAAGCAGGCCAGACACTTTTATTACTCTGACATCGGATGATCGGTTGATAGTAAAAGAAAGTGTCGAAGAAGTAGTCAAACGCTCGATTGCCTATTCGAGAGCAATTCGCCTTGTACCTGGCCTTTGAATGCAATTTATGACTGGGACCAATGGCTTTTAAAGCGTTGTTTATTCAAGATTACCCGACAGCCATCATTCTTCAGGAATTTTCGTAGAAATGGATAAGGCAACTGCTGGTGGACTTGTGGCAGGAATTGCATTGCTCTTACTGGCAATTGCAATTGCACCTGGTTCAAGCTTTGCAGCCTTTATTGATATTCCCTCTGCTGCTGTTGTCGTCGGGGGGGCTATTGCCGCCTCGTTTATTGCGTTTCCCGGCGCGGCGATGCTTATTTTTCCAAAAGTTGTCAAGAAAATATTTTTCCCTAATCAACAAGCTTTGGGGCCTGTCATTCTGCAAATCGTGGAATTTGCTGAAATTGCGCGTCGTGATGGTATATTAGCTTTGGAAGCCAAAACAGAAGAGATTCAGGATCCCTTTATTTTGTTGGGAGTCCAGATGGCCGTCGATGGTACTGATGTGGAATTGATGGAGCAAATTCTAAGAACGGAGATGGAGGCTGTTGCGGGCAGACATAAAAATGGAAAATCTCTGATGGATACCGTGGGCCGTTATGCACCAGCCTTTGGAATGATTGGTACATTAATGGGTTTGATCATCATGTTGGGGAATATGGACGATCCTGAAGCCATTGGCCCAGGTATGGCCGTAGCGTTAATTACGACGCTATATGGTGCTGTTGTTTCCAATCTGTTTTTTCTGCCCTTTGCTGACAAGCTGGCTTATTATAGTAAGCAGGAATTTCAGGTGAGGGAAGTGATCATAAAAGGCCTGATCGCCATTCAGGAAGGAGATAATCCTCGAGTGATCGAGCAGAAATTGAATACGTTCCTTCCTATCGATCAACGAGTTGGTAAAGATAGCCAGGCTGCAGCGTGATGCCGTACTTACAATATATGGAACCGTCGTGATTTCTTGTATGACAAAAGGAGTGTTCTCAGATGGCGATGCCGGAAGATGATGGACCTCCAGGCGTTCCAGAATGGGTAGTCACCTATGGTGATATGATGTCTCTCTTGTTGACATTTTTCATCATGTTGGTTTCGATGAGTGAAATTCGTACCGATGAAGGAAGCGTGCGCGCCATGCTGGATTCTTTGCGGGAGCGCTTTGGTTCAGATCCCGGTACTGCTGCTGTACCAGGGAAAAATTTGGAACCTACCAGCAATCAGAAAAAGCCGGCTTCTAAGGGATCAAGTTCTGATGGGGGGACTAAAGCCGGCAAAGAAAAATCTGCTGGTGGTGGCGGGCCTAACAAAACAGTAGAGCGCATCAACAGCGGAACGGAAGTAACGTTGGGAGGCGGTGCTAGTTTTGGGAGGTTTTCTGCTGAATTAAACCCTGAAATTAAGCGCAAGCTGGATATCATTGCAGAGATTCTCGCACCCAGGCCAAATCGTCTTGTTGTCCGTGGGCATGCTTCTCCTGAACCTCTCCCAAAGGACTCAAAATTCCGAGATTCTCAGGAGCTATCGTTTTATCGAGCAAAAAATGTTGCTGAGTACCTGGAATCTAAGGGAATTGCTCCTGAAAGACTAATCGTCAGTTCATCAGGTGATGCAGAGCCACAGACCATCACACGAAATCCAGAAGAACAATACTTGAATCGTCGGGTTGACGTATTTTTGATTGATGAGTATACAGTCTCTCCAAAGACAGGCAATCGTTAATTAAGAACGATACATTTGACCCTACTAAATGAAATTGTTGTTTCATTTGGTTTCAAATATCAGTGCCTGTGAAATAAAACGTTCGTACGCAGCGACGTGTTTACAAGACAAAGGATTTGTCTTTACTCAAACAAAGTGCGAGAGTTCAAGGAGGAGACTCGTGGCAACAGACACCGAAACAGAAGATCCTGGTGTCGATTCGGAAGCAGATGCGTCCACCGAAGAGACGGTTGTCTCAGGTAATAACTCAAAAGCAAAGTTGTTGAAGGTGGGCGGGCTACTGCTGCTTGTAATTACTCTCCAGATCGGTCTTTCCTATTGGCTGCTGGCACCAGAACAACCCAGTGAGCTTCCAGATGAACCGCTTGCTGAAGAACAGACCGATACAGCAGAAGTCCCCATTGATAATTTCAGTGTGACGAACAACATCGCTGAACCAGGGGCAACAATTCATGTTACATTTAACCTTGTGGCTCTGGTTGGTGAGGGAGCAGCATCAGACTTTGGTGGCATGGTCAAAGAAAAGAGTAAAGCACGTGTCAAACAAGCTGTCATTCAAGTGGTTCGAAAATCGAGTTTATCGGATCTTAATGATCCTCAACTGGGTACGATGAAGCGCATGATGAAAGAGGCGATTAATAAAGTTCTCAAGAAAAGTTATGTTACTGAAATCGTAATCAGTGAATACCGCACAATGACACAATAATGCATGGTTAAGAAATCAAGGCGCAATCGTGGCTGAAGAGAATGATGATCTTTTAGATCCCTCTGAAATCGAAAAACTGTTAAATGCGAAGGAGGAAGGTACGACTTCGGATGATGCCGCGGCAGAGACTCCTAAAGAAGAACCTGAGAGTGCAACGAGTGATCTTCTTGATCCTTCTGATATCGAAAAATTGCTCCAAGGAGCCGCATCAGAGGATGGTGGCTCTGAGGCAAAGGCTAATGAGGCTGAATCAACAGAAAGTCAAGTTGTTAATAATGATGATATTGGATCACTTTTTGATGAGCACGCATCTCCACCTGCTGATCAATCAGGCATGCCAATTTCTTCGCACGAAGAAACCGAAGCATTATTGAATCAGGCAGAAGCAAATCTGGCAGCAGCGATATCTCCAAATTTGGGACCCGGAAGTGGAATCCCCGCGGATCTGGGAGGGACCAAGGAATTTGAATTTCCAAACTTTGAGTCGATGGCTAGTAGTCCTGAAGAGGCAATGGCGCTATCTTCATTGCAAAATGTTGAGCTGGACCTGTGCATTGAGCTAGGCAGAACAGAGCTATTAATCGAAGAAGTATTAAAAATGAAAGAAGGGGTTGTTGTCCCATTAGATAAATTGGCTGGTGATCCCGTGGATATTTTGGTTAATGGCCGAATTATCGCCCGGGGTGAAGTTTTGGTTCTAAATGATAATTTCTGTGTGCGAGTTGCCGAGATTATTTCACCGGAATTGTAAGAGCGAGTCAGGAAAACAGAATTACCTGTTTATCAATACGATTGACGACGAAAAGGATTTGATGATTCGACTTTTCTACTTATTTGGACTGATAGTAGTCTGTAGTGTGCATTGTGTTTCGAATGCAATGTCAGGAGAAGTGAGTACGTCTGCGCGAAATAATGGCTTTCGTCAGCCACGAGCAAATTTAAATAACACGACTGCTTATAAACCTCGGTCACGGCCTGTTGTCGAACAAAGAATCCAGGGAAGGGGAGAGCTTCAATCTACTTCCAGCCAGTCTATTCAGCCGGTGGCCTCGCGATCATCACGGATGACAGATATCAAAGCTGATTCTACAAGAGTCAACAATAACATATCACGTTCCAATCCGATTACGCCTGTAGATCGACAAACTCAGGACACAAATGGTCAAGTTAGGGATGGCTTACAAAAACGATCTCCCTCCCTTTGGGGAACATTAGGTGCGTTATTTGTCGTAATTTCAATTATTCTGATCTGTGCAAAAATTTTTAAGAAACATTCTCCCCTGGCATCTAAAAACTTACCTCGCGAAGTGATGGAAGTTCTAGGAAAAAGGCCATTGGATGCACGTCAGACGATTCATTTTGTACGTTGCGGTTCCCGAATTTTGATTTTAGGATCTTCGCCCGCCGGTCTCGAAATGCTCAGTGAAGTTTTAGATCCAGTCGAAGTCGATCTCATAACCGGTATGTGTCGGGAACGTGAACAGGCTGAACGCTCAAATTCCACATTTTTAAAACTATTTCAGTCGACTCAAAACAAGCCGGATCGAGCTGTGGACCGTTTAAAACAGAAGGTAAGTACCGAACCCGAACAATCTTCCAGATCACCAGAGCATGGTGATTACGATGTCGCTGTTTCTCGACTGCAACAGAAGTTGCTACATACCTCTCGACAATCTCTGAATGAGAGTTCGGAGTCCGGGCATGCTTAGAAGGTGGCTTCAGCAAATAAGGACCATTGCTTTTACTGCTCCTTTTTGTCGAGCGGCAATTTGTGTTGTGGTAGTTTTGCTGACACTGGTTGCAGAATCAGTGCAAGCTCAGTCAACAGCCGTTAATCAGGCACTCTCAAATCAAGGAGCCGCCAATCAGAATTCACAAGTAGCACAGGGGCCATCTGCATTAGCAGAACAGTCCACAGGAAACAATCCATCCGGCGTTCCTGAGATCTTTAATGTCGAAGAGATGACATCTCCTCAGGGGCTAAATTCGACTCTGAAAGTATTTTTATTATTGACGGTTCTGAGTTTGGCGCCCTCCATTCTCATCATGACAACGAGTTTTATTCGATTCGTCATTGTATTCGGGCTATTACGGCAAGCATTGGGCACGCAGCAGTTACCGCCAAATCAGGTGCTCACATCCCTTAGCCTGTTTTTGACAATTATGGTGATGGCGCCCATTTGGGAAAAAGCATATGAAGAAGGAATTGTCCCGTATACGAATCAAACTCAACAAAAGCCAGTTTCTCTGGAAGATGCGTTTCAAAAAACCGTTGCACCTCTGCGGAAATTTATGAGCGATCAAATTGAGTTGACTGGAAACAGTGATACGGTTTGGATGTTTTTGGAGTATCAACAGCCGATTCCCGGAACTCCGGGGGCGGAAAAATATCAACCGCCCAAAGACTATGATGAAGTGCCGCTGACAGTTTTATTACCAGCCTATATGATGAGCGAAGTAAAGACAGCTTTCCTAATTGGTTTTCAATTGTACCTGCCTTTTATTGTGATTGATATGGTCATCAGTTCTATCCTGATCAGTATGGGGATGATGATGCTTCCTCCAGTATTGATTTCGCTGCCTTTTAAAATCCTCTTGTTTGTTTTAATCGATGGTTGGCTGCTCACCGTAGGAATGTTACTGGAAAGCGTCAGGATCGTTGGTTGAATGCAGCGCTACCGTTGCGCTCACATCATTCAAAATGACAGGTAAAAAGTATGGACACTTCAACGGTATTGGATTTGGGACGTGAAGGATTGCTGATTATGCTGGAAGTCAGTGGTCCGGTGATGTTGACGGCCGTCGTTGTGGGATTAGTCATCAGCATCGGACAGGCAGTCACTCAGATTCAAGATCAAACAATTAGTTTTGTTCCTAAAATTGTGATGATGGTACTGGCGATTCTTTATACATTGCCATGGGTTACTGCATTAATGGTGGAATACAGCACAAATCTGATAAGAGATATTCCATCTCGCCTCTGATTCCTTACCGCCATTGAAACTGTGAAAAAGAGAAACCAGTGAGTGCACTTCTCGATCAATACTTGATGAATCCTCTACTGCAAGTGGCTCCAGCCCAGGTTTTGCAGTGGGCCATGTTACAGTTTTATGCTTTTACTTTGGTGATGGTTCGCATTAGTGGTTTGATGATTATCGGCCCCGTTTTCGGTCAGCCGATCTTTCCCACGAACATACGCATATTATTGATTCTCAGTCTTTCGATTCTCATCACACCAACATTGCATGATCAGGTGGCTGTTGGTTTTTATGAGCTCGATGCAGATCAGAATCAGCGGCTGAGTAAAGATGAAGTTCCAGAACATCTACAAGATCGCTTTGATAATTTGATTATCAATGCCGGACGCCAGGGGATACAGGAATTAACTGTCGATGACTATAAATTTGTGGTTAACATGCCAGCTTCATTGTTGGATTATATCTGGTCGATTTTAGGAGAATTGACGCTAGGTTTTGCACTGGGCTTGGGCGTTTACATAATATTGTTAAGTCTGCAAATGGCGGGACAGATGGCTGATCAACAAGCGGGGATGGCTTTAGGAGAAGTATTCAATCCCGGATTTGATATGAACGCCTCACTCAGCGGTCAGTTTCTTTATTTTGTGGGGATTTCGATATTCTTAGTCATGGAGCCGATTAACGGTCATCTATTAATGCTTTCGACTTTGATTGACACGTTTCAAATATTTCCGGTGGGTGAGGGAATCGTATCTACCAATACGCTAGATATGCTTCAGAACATCATGCATCAATCATTAGTGTTGTCGGTGAAAGTTGCTGCACCTCTATTGGCAATTAGTGCTCTAGTTTCCTTGGCTATGGGCTACCTGGGGCACACAGTTCCACAAATCAATGTATTGGTAATTGGTTTTCCGATTCGTGTGGTAGTGAGTGTGGCAGTCCTCGTATTTACTTTAACGGGAGTCGCAGACATCGTGATCGAATCTGTTCCGATGGCGATAGATCAATTAAGTCGTAGCACGGTTATGTAATATAGATTGAGCCACTACTGATATGGCAGAGAATGATTCAGGAGAAAAAACCGAGCTGCCCACAGATCACCGGCGCAATGAAGCCCGTGAGAAGGGGAACATTGCGAAAAGCACCGACTTGAATGCGGCTGGCATGATGTTGGCCGCTGCCGCTGTTCTCTATTTTTTTGCCATCACTATGAACAGCAATATGAAAGACCTGATGGAGGTTACATTGACTGCTCCAATGTGGCTGCAAATGGAGCCCGCAATGTTAATAGAACGCTGCGAAGCGGTGATCAAATTGTTTTTAGGTGGGACAATAGGAGCTATGTTGACGCTCTTTATCTCTGCCATCTGCTTGAATATTGTTCAAGTCGGTTTTATGGTTTCCCCCGATGTGTTGCAAATCAAATGGGAGCGGCTCAATCCCATTGAGGGGGCCAAACGCATTCTTTCCATTCGTGGATTGGTCAAACTCGGCATCAGTCTTGGTAAGATTTTTTTGCTGGTTTTGATTGCAATCTGGTTTAGTTATATCATGTTTCCTAACTTTCTGGCTTTAATGGGAGCCGCTCCGGAAACCATCATGCATGATATTTTTATTGCATCGGTTGAGTTGGGGGTACTGCTCGCTTTAGCCTTAATCATTTTAGGGGGACTGGATTTCGCATTTCAGAAATGGAAGCATGAAAAAGACCTGATGATGAGCAAGCAGGAACTCCGCGAAGAGATGAAATCCATGGAAGGTGATCCCCTAATTCGTCAACGACGTAAAGAGGCACATCGGAAGCTGGCGATGTCTCAAGAGCTTTCCAAAGTAGAAAGCGCAGATGTGGTCATCACTAATCCAACACATATTTCAGTTGCGATCAAGTACGATCCTGAATCAATGCCTGCACCGGTTGTGGTTGCCAAAGGGGCCGGTGAAATCGCATTTCAGATTCGAAAAATTGCAAATGAGCATGGAATTCCAATTATCGAACGCAAAGCACTGGCACGGCAGATGTATCGTGATATTAAACCCGGTCAGGAAATTCCCTTTGAGTTATATGAAGTGTTTGTCGAGATCATGGCCTATGTTTACAATCTGACCGGTAAAACGATGCCTGGGGAAAAATAGCCTTGAGGTAAATTCATTCACTCAAGAAATACAACCGTAGTACTACTATTCAAGTGAGCCGTTCTATCGGACTTTGAATAGAGCGTTTTCGTTAAATTTCAATAACAAAAACGAGTTTTCTTATAGTGTGCTCTGGTGTTTGATCCCATTTCTTTCCAAGATATTAGGTAGTACGATTAGAGGTTAGAATCTGCAGTTTCATGACTTGTTTTAAGGAGAATCAATGCGTTGGGAACATCCGGTTCAGTTCGCATCGCAGAGTGATGTAGGCTTTCGACGGAGGAATAACGAAGATTCAATTTCTGTTCGCATTTGTAAAGATCAGGAGAGCTGGCGCGATCATGGCCACTTCTTTCTTGTCGCTGATGGCATGGGAGGACATGCTGTGGGAGAATTGGCGAGTAAAATGGCTTCAGAGACTGTGCCGCATACCTTCTTTAAAAATAAACCGGGACCTGTTGCCAAGTCGTTGAAGTCGGCCATTGAAGTTGCTAATCAGGCAATCAATGAACGCGGAATGGCGAATCGCGAATTCATGCGAATGGGAACGACCTGCAGCTCAATTTGTCTCTGTCCAGAAGGAGCGGTAATCGGTCATGTGGGCGACAGTCGTGTTTACCGCGTTCGTGAAAATCGCATTGATCAGCTCACTTTCGATCATAGTCTTCAGTGGGAGTTGATCCGTCAGGGGAGAATGAAACCCGAAGAAGTTTACTTAAATGAGCCTCGTAATGTAATTACACGTTCGTTAGGTCCAGAGCCAGTCGTTAAAGTCGATATTGAAGGTCCTTATCCGGTTATGGAAGGTGACCGATACATCTTATGTAGCGATGGATTGACGAGCCATCTCAAAGATGAAGAAATAGGGATGATTGCTAAGTATCTGGAACCCAGCGATGCCTGCCGGCTGATGATCAATCTGGCAAATTTAAGAGGCGGTTCAGATAACATCTCAGTGATTGTGGTGAGAGTGGGAGAACTTCCCGATGGCAATCTTTCACAGGAAACACCCCCGGAACCAGAGCCGGAATTTGAATCAGAGAAGAGCGGGAGTGAATGGTGGTGGCTGGCAGGTGTCTGGGTCGCTTCGCTCATGGTTGCAACGGGAATCGTTATGTGGCTACTCACAAAATTTGACAGGGGGGAGTTTCTGACGTTTGGAGGAATGTCACTTCTGGTTGTGTTGCTGGTACGAAAATTATTTTCGCAACGAGAATCCAGTTCGCATGAGGAATATCTGGACCATAGTAAAACTGTTGAATGGAAACCCTATCGTTCTGAACGTTTGAAATTTAATACGGACTTTTTGCAATACTTGACAACAATGGAATCTGAGTTGCAGCGCGCTGCGATGGAGGAAGAGTGGACCATTGAATGGTCAGCTCACAATAAAATTTACTACGAAGCCAAGGAAGGACTGGAAAAGAAAAAGTATTTGAATGCCTTTCGCGATTTTTCCCGTGCGATTGATATATTGATGTCAGGTTTACATTCCTATCGAAAAGAAATGGTCCACCAGGCTCGCTGGAAAAAGGGAGCCAATCCGTCATCTCGAGAGGGCGGATGATTAACTAGAATTCTCTCTCGATTCAGGGTTTTGTCGACTTGGGGAAGTTTGCTAATTTAACGTTGGATTTCTAAGCCAATTCAGATATGATCCCATTCTTATTCCAGGGGACTCTAAAGGACTTGTGACACGGAGGTCAGTGTGTTCTTTACACAAACAATTCGACGGAAATTGGGATTGGGCTTGGGGATCATCTTTTTTATGCTGATTCTGCTGGCTTATGGGGCTGTTTCCGGTTTGCGATCTTACCGTGATACCGTCGAGGATTTTGAATATTCTCTGAATAGCCTGCCTGACCGTGATCGGTTGATTATGTCTGTTGTGGCTCTTAATGAACCTCTCCAGAAAATCCTGAATTCACATGCTGAAGCTAGTACCCATTACCAACAAAAGTTTGAACAGCAGTTGAATGAGGTTGAAACGGAAATCCAGAGCTTTCTGCAAAAAGTAGATCAATTGCCACCAGATCCAACTGTGGCGCTCTGGAAAGGCTGGGTTAAATCACAACTTAGCGAACATGGCGCCAGTATGAGAGTTTTGGAAAAACTCTCGCTTAAAAAAGCCAATCTGGGAAATCCACAAGAGAGGCATCAAACGGCTCAGCAGATGATTTTCGAGATCGCGCATCTTGAGTCCATGCTGCTGGAGCTTCATGAAGTTCCCACTGGGAACAAAGCAGCCTTAAAGCGTGCATCGAGTGTCTATCGTTCCCGATACAATATAGTCTGGGTGACTTGTCTGGTGGTTTTTATCGCATTTGGTTGCCTCATGTGGTATGGCTACAGCACAGTACTTTCTCCCATACAGGATTTGCATGAAGGAGCCCGGATTGTCGCCCAGGGGCATTTTGACCATCAGTTTGTGATTAAATCCAACGATGAGATGGCAGAGTTGGCTGAAGCATTCAACCATATGACGGTACGATTTAAAGAAAAACGGGATGAATTGAATCACAAGGTCGAAGAGCGCAGTAAGCAACTCGTTCGTTCAGAAAGGCTGGCAGGAATTGGTGTTTTGGCTGCTGGTGTCGCTCACGAAATCAATAATCCTCTCTCTGCGATTTCGATGGCTTCTGAGTCACTGCAAGGGCGGATGGTCGATTTAAAACCGCATTGTGAAGAAGCGGATATTCAAGTTGTTGAGCAATATCTCGGCTTAATTCAGCGAGAAGCGATGCGGTGCAGGGACATCACTTCCAAGCTACTCGATTTTTCACGCGGCCAGAATTCAGAGAGGAGTGTCAATGATTTGGTGGCTGTGATTGAAGAAGTTTGCTCAATGGTCAGTTTGATCAAACGTTTGAAAGGGCGGAATATCGTTTTTACTAATAAGAATCCATGTAACGCGGAATTCAATCCTGCAGAAATCAAACAAGTGATCCTTAATATTATGACCAATGCCTTGGAATCGATGGATGTAGGGGGGACATTGGAGATTCGAGTGCGCGAAAATGTAGATTCCGTGGCACTGGTTTTTAAGGACGATGGCTGTGGCATGACACAGGAAGTCAAAGAAAGGCTGTTTGATCCTTTCTTTACGCAACGAGCTGATGGGACTGGCACTGGTTTGGGGATGTCGATCACACATCGAATTATTAAGGATCATGGTGGGGAGATCGAAGTCGAAAGTGAAGGTCTGGGGCAGGGAAGTACAATTTTTGTAGAACTTCCTAAAAAATCAAAGGCACAAAATAAGGCAGCATAAATAGTTAGGTAAATATTACGAATTTCGTGTTTTTGAAATTCTCCGATTGCCACGATTTTTAAAATATGATATTACACGTCTCTCCCCCTGATTGATTCACGCAAAGTTAACGATACAGGAGAAAATGGATGTTCTCTGTACAGCATATTGCTTTAAGAATTCCTCTTCCTTATTTCACGCGCATTGTGCAGAGAAAGGTCTTGGATGTAGTCCCGGTTCCGGAATTACATTAATCAGTTTCTATGCTGGAGAAAAAAATGAGTTCGCATGATTCGAACAGAATTTCTTCAGAACCTTTCACCTATTCCTTCCTGAATACCATTCGGTTATTAAATTTATTAAATGGCTTTCTCTTTGGCAGGATGTCAAAGCGGGAAGAAGGAGCACAACTTGAGTAATTCGGTCAATAAGTTACGGGTTTTATTTGTCGATGATGAAGCAGCTATTCGTGAAGTGATGCGAATTGAGCTTCCGCGTATGGGACATGATGTCACCATTTGTGAAGACGGTCAGTCGGCTTTGGTTGCTTTGGACAAGATCACCTTTGATGCAGCCATTGTTGATTTACGGATGCCCGGACTCAGTGGCTGGGATGTGGTGGACCACATTAATAAAGTTTCTCCGGAGACCGAGGTTATTATTAGTACCGGTCATGGAAGTATTGACGAAGCCATTCAGGCGATTCGCCGCGGTGCCTATGACTTTTTACCTAAGCCTTGTAAGTTAATCGATATTGCAACTGTCCTGCAGAAAGTAGCCGATAAGCGTTCTTTACAGAACAAGAATTATGCACTTGAGTCACGACTCAAACTGGCAGAAGGGCCTTGCCAGATCGTCGGCGAGACGCCACCAATGTTACAAGTGAAAAAGCTGATCGAAAAAATTGCTCCCACAGATTCCACAGCTTTGGTTCTGGGTGAAACCGGAACTGGTAAGGAATTGGTGGCGCGCCGTGTGCATGATTTGAGTTCACGTGCATCGATGCCATTTGTGCCTGTCAACTGTGGTGCTCTGCCTGAAAACCTGGTGGAGAGTGAACTATTCGGACACCGCAAAGGAGCATTCACCGGTGCAGATACTCCTCGTAAGGGTTTAATCGAAATTGCCAATGGCGGTACGTTATTTTTAGATGAACTAGGTGAGTTAGATAAAACGATGCAGGTCAAGTTGTTACGTTTTCTCGAA